>CAYQVI010000238.1:0-5655 GCA_964420725.1 uncultured Gemmatimonadaceae bacterium
GCGGAGCCCGATCCCGGAGGCGCTTCTGGAACCGGGGGTGCATCGGATCCGGGTGCGGACGGTGGACATGTACGGGGTCCTCCACGAGGGGTCCGGGGTGGTGGAGGTGCGCTGAGGGGAAAGTCGCCCTACCCCACCACCTCCCGCACATGGTGCCACCACACCACCCAGATCCCCATGAGGATCATGGCCATCCCCTGGTGGGCCACCCCCAGCGACACGGGGACCATGAGGAGCAGGGTGACCACCCCCAGGAAGTACTGGAAGACCACCCCGCCGGCGTAGGCGGCTCCCAGGGTCCGGGAGCGGGGATCCACCCCCTGTCCCCTCAACCGGAAGGCGAACCAGAGGGCGGCGCCCAGGAGGAGCGTCCCCAGTAGCCGGTGCACCCACTGCACCAGGCCGGGATTCTCCACCAGGTTCACCAGCGCCGGAGACAGCCGGAGGTAGTCCGGGGGGACCAGGCCGCCCCCCATCAGGGGGAAGGTGTTGTAGTAGAGCCCGGCATCCAGCCCCGCCACGAAGGCCCCCCACACGATCTGCACCCCCAGGAGAGCCCCCAGCGCCACGATGCCCCGGCGGAGCCAGCCCTGTGTGGGGGCCGGCAGCGGCGTCCGGACCCCCGTCACCGCCAGGTCCCGGGCCAGCCACACGGCGTAGCTGAAGATCACGAAGGCCAGGCTCAGGTGCGCCGCCAGCCGGTAGTGGCTCACCCGGGGGGAGTCCACCAGCCCGCTGGAGACCATGAACCACCCCATGGCCCCCTGCGCCGCCCCCAGTCCGAACAGGAGGAGGGAGCGCCGGAGGAGCGGGCCATTCATGAAGCCCCGGGCCACGAACACCACGAAGGGGATGAGGAAGACCAGCCCGATGACCCGGGCCACCACCCGGTGCAGGTATTCCCAGAAGAAGATGAACTTGAACTCCGACAGGGTCATCCCCCGGCGGAGCTGCAGGTACTCGGGGAAGGACCGGTAGCGGTCGAACATCTCCTGCCACTGGACGTCGTTCAGCGGCGGAACCACCCCCACGAAGGGCTGCCAGTCCACGATGGAGAGGCCGGACTGGGTGAGGCGGGTGATCCCCCCCACCACCAGGGTGAGGAAGGTCATCCCGGCGATGCTCCAGAGCCAGGTGCGCAGCGCCTTCCGGCGGGGCTCGGGGATCTCCAGGCGCCAGTCGGAGGGGGCGCCTGCGGGGGCCTGGGGAGGGGGTGGAGCGATGACGGACATGGTACGGGCGCCTCAGGGAAGCGGACCACGGGCGGGACACCGGCCCCGAAATCTAAAGGTACCCCACCACCCTGTGGAGATGTGCCCCCGGGCCGAGTCGGCGAAGTCGCACGGGGTCCTGGGGGCTCAGTACCCCCACGGCGCCGGAGGGGGGGGCCGACTCGGACGGCCTCGTCATGGCGGGTCCCGGGCTCAGTACCCCCAGGGCGCCGGAGGGGGCGGCACCGGCGAGGAGAGATCGAAGGAGAACCGGATGGAGTGCCCCTGCTTCGGCCAGTGGACCCCGTACTGGAGCGTCGTGGGATCGACGAAATCCAGGAACCAGAAGTTGTCGAAGCGCAGGGGGGTGCTACGGGCCGTGTGTTCGTCGGCGGGGAAGATCTGGCGGGTGGCCAATCCCGGGACGGGGGCATCCCCCCCGTACTGGGTGATGTCCTCCTCGGTCCCATCCTCGTGACGGTGGTCGTGCTTCAGGCGGATGGTGCCCCCCACCCGGGTGAGGATCCAGTTCCGGGAGCGGTTGTCATCCACATGGAAGGGGACATGGATGCGATCCTCCGAGCATTCGAAGAAGTGGATCACCGCCCGGCGTCCCTCCAGTCCGGCCCGGTAGTACTCGGTGATGTCCGAGACCTCCCCCTCGTAGGCCTGGCCGCAGTGGGCCTGCAGGGAGGCCCAGAACGCCTCCTGCTCCGGGGAGGGGGAGGGCTGGGCGCCCGGATCGGATGAGGCCCCGGGGCGGGCGGCGGGACCCGCCACACCCCCGTCACGCCCCACCGCCTCTGCAGGAACGTCACCCTCTCCCCCTCCACACCCCAGCAGCGGGACAAGAAGGGCCAGGAGCAGGAACGGGACACGGGCCGGAGCCACCACGGGGGAGTTGATCATCCAGGGATGATAGGGCGCGTGGCGAGGGGGGGCGAGGTGCTGCACCGCGGGCTCAGGGGACGGCCGTGGTCCCCCATCACCCCAGGAGGACGATGCTCCCGCTCATCACCAGCATGATCAGCGCGGGCACCGAGCGGATCATCGGATCCCCCACCTTCATATGCATGGCCAGCGCCCCCAGCATGAGGACCACCACCGTTCCGGCGGCCACGGACACCAGCCCAGGCAGCGGCACGAAGATCCCCAGAAGGAGGATCACCCCCGCGCTCACCTTCAGCCCCCCCACGATCCAGAAGGCTGCCACCGGCAGGCCGTAGGCGTCGAATTCGTCCCGGAGATTCCGGGAATCCTTCCCCCGGTAGGGCGTGGCGGTCAGGGGCCGGAGGAGCCAGACGTTGAAGAGCCCCAGGGCCACCAGGGCCTGCAGGGAGATCAAGAGCCATGAGGACGTCATCGGGGTACGCTCCGGTCGTTGGGGTCGGGGAAGGCCCTGGATCCACCTGTCTGGAGCACCCCCATGCACTTCGCCTACCAGGCGGCAACCCTGATGTCGGCCCTTCTGTTCCTTGGATACGGGGGCGTCTGTCTGACGGCCAATGGAATGGCGGCGGAATTCGAGCGGTTCGGCCTGGCCCGCTACCGGATGCTGACAGGAGCCCTGGAGGTGCTGGGGGCCGTGGGGCTGGTGGTGGGACTGTGGATCCCGCCGGTTCTGATCCTGAGCGCCGGGGGGCTCACCCTGCTGATGGTCCTGGGGGTGGCCACCCGGATCCGGGTGGGGGATTCGATCCTCGAGATGCTTCCGGCGGCGATCCTGGGGCTGGTGAACCTCTTCATCCTGCTGGTGGCGGTGGGAGTGGTGCCCCTGGGGGGCGGCTGACCGACCCGGCCTTCTCAGGAGTCCCGCAGCAGCAGCGTCCCGTTGGCGGCGACAGCGGCGTCCAGGAAGCGGACGACCCGGGCCTCCTGCCCGCTCCAGGTGGGGGCGTCCACCACTGACGAGCCCCGGAGGACGGCCCCATGCCACCCCTCGAGGTGCCACTCGCCGAAGGGGAGCACCCCCGGTGCAGGATCCCCCGCCGGCTCCGGATAGGCCCGAACGTACCAGTAGGGCTCCGGGATGTCCGGGTCCCCCGGGCTGAACCCCAGGCCGATGGTCCCCTCCCGGGGGTGGAGCAGGGTTCCCAGGTCGAAGTGGTGGGGCCAGCAGCGGATCTCGTCGGCGGGGGAGGGGAAGCTCCCCGTGATCACCTCCAGGGTGCGCTGACCCAGGGTGAACCACTCCGCCAGCTCCTGAAGCGCCTCAGGGTCGGGGGCGAAGGGGGATCCCGCGCCCGTGGGGTGGGGCGGAATCTGGAACTCCGGGGCGTCCAGACGGATGTCCTCGTGCCCCGGGGAGATCAGCGCCTGCACCTCCCGCCCCAGGTCCGCCATGACCTCCGTTTGCACCCGGCCCCGCAGGGGGAGGAGGGTCATCACCTCCCCCTCCCGCTCCACCCGTACCTCGAACCGGGGAATCGAGAGCGCCACCTGCACCCCGCTCTCCCCCGCCGCCGGCCGGGTCCGTAGGGAGTGGCTCTCTCCGTCCCACTCCAGGTTCCGGTGCCGGTCATCCGGGAGTTCCGGAACCCACGCCCCGGCGAAGGAGGTGAGAAGCTGCACCGCCTGGTGGAGCTGCTGGCGGGAATCGATCAGCCGGTGAAGGGGCGCACCTCCCAGGGGTTCGGCGCTCATCGTCCCAGCCCCACCCCTGCATACCGCACCCCCGTCAGCTCCGCCACATCCCGCTTCCAGGTGGTCAGGTCGTCCGCAGAGAAGTCCGAGAGACTGGCGTGGCCACAGGCCCGGGCCACCACCTTCATGAGATCGGTTGTGGCGGTGAACCAGCGGGTGAGTCGCTTCGCGGACTCCTCCACGATGAGCCGCGCCCGGAGGTCCTTCTTCATGGTGGCGATCCCCACCGGGCAGTTGTTGCTGTGGCAGGCCCGCATCCCCAGGCAGCCGATGGCCTGGAGCGCGGCATTGGAGACCGCCACCGCGTCCGCCCCCAGCGCCAGCGCCTTCACGAAGTCCGCCTCGGTGCGGAGCCCCCCGGTGACGATGAGGGTCGTCCCCTCCTGCCCGGAGCGATCCAGGTGCCGCCGGGCCCGGGCCAGCGCCGCCAGCGAGGGGACGGAGATGTTGTTCTTCAACACGTCCGGCGCCGCCCCGGTGCCGCCCCCCCGGCCGTCGAGGATGATGTAGTCCACCCCCGCCTCGAAGGCGAAGTCCAGGTCCGCCTCGATGTGCTGGGCGCTCATCTTGATCCCGATGGGGATGCCGCCACTGGCGTCCCGGACCTCCTGGGCGAAGGCCCGGAAATCCGCCGGGGTGCGAAGGGCCTCGAAGCGGGCCGGGCTGATGGCGTCCTGCCCGGGTTCCAGCCCACGGATCTCGGCGATGCGCTCGGTGACCTTGGCCCCCGGCAGGTGCCCCCCGGTGCCGGTCTTCGCCCCCTGCCCTGCCTTGAAGTGGAAGGCCTGGCTCCGGGCGGCCTTCTCCAGCGCCCAGCCGAAGCGCCCGGTGGCGTACTCGTAGAAGTAGCGGCCGTTGGCAGCCTGCTCCTCGGGGAGCATCCCCCCCTCGCCGGAGCAGATCCCCGTTCCCGCGTCGTGGGCCCCCATGGAGAGGGCGATCTTCGCCTCCTCCGAGATGGCGCCGAAGCTCATGTCGCTGACGAAGAGGGGGATATCCAGGTGGAGGGGGCGGGGGGCCCGCGGGCCGATGGTGACGCCGCTGGCCACCTCCTCATGGTCCAGCAGGGGGGAGCGGGCCAACTGGGCGGTGACCACCTGCAGGTCGTCCCAGCGGGGGAGCTCCGTGAGGGCCACCCCCATGGCGGACACCGGACCGTGATGCCCCACGCTGCTCAGCCCCTCCCGGGCCAGCCGCTGGATGTGGGCGTTGTGGGGCTCCTCCGGAGTGCCGTGAACGTCCTGGTAGAGCCCCAGGTAGCTGTCCCGGTCATACGGCTGGGGGTGCTCCTCGGCCCAGGCTGCCACGGCAGCAGCGTCCACCAGCACCTGGTCGGTGACCGGGTCGATCCGGGACGGGAAGCGGGCCAGCGCCTCCTCGTTGTTGTATTCGCTGACGCCGGTGTCCACCCGGTAGTCCCACCCGTGGAGCCCGCAGATGAGGTTCTGTCCATCCACATACCCATCCGAGAGTAGCGCCCCCCGGTGCAGGCAGCGGCCGTAGAGCGCCGACACCGAGTCGTCGAAGCGGACCAGCACCAGGTCCACCCCCTCCACCAGGGCGTAGGTGGGTGAGCGGTCGGAGAGCTGCGACCAGGTGGCGACGGGTTCCCAGCGGGATTCGGAGGTCATGGGAGGAGGGCGTCCGTGTGGATTTCGAGGAGGGAGTCCGGCTATGGGGCTCGCTATCCAGAACGGTGAAGCCGGGGAGGAGGTTCCCTCATCATGCCGACCCGGTCCTGGCCCCGCCCGGCCTTCACGGACCCACCGGAGCCCCCTACCCCCCCACCCGCCCCCGGAGC
>CAYQVI010000239.1:0-5652 GCA_964420725.1 uncultured Gemmatimonadaceae bacterium
TACGTCGTGGTCTCGGCCCTGCTCTGCCTGGCGGGGGTGTTGGCGGGAGGCACCCCGGGGAGGGGGCGGCCGGGGCAGGGCTCCATCGGATAGATGGTCGGGGGCGCCCCCCCTCGGTGGCGTGGGGGCGGCGGCGGACACTATCCTCCCCCACAGGCTCTGTCGTATCCCGGTCCACCTCGCCCAGGGGGAGAGACCCAACCGTGCGGCACCCCCGATTCCTCCCCACCGTCCATTCCGTCCGTGGCCTGTGTCCCGTCCGGACGGTCCGCTCCGGCCACCCCGCCGACCTGGCGGCTCCCCGCCCTCCGCCCCCATTCCGACCCCTCCGCTTCCGCCCCACCCTCCGCCGGTGGGCCACCCGCTCCCTGGGGTTCGCCCTGGTGCTGGCGTGGGGCACCCCCCCGGAGGAGGTGCGGGCCCTGCAGGAGCCCCCTGCCCAGCCAACCCCGGGGACGGTGTCCGGAACTGTTCTGGAGGCGGACTCCGGCCTCCCCGTGGCGGATGCCCTGGTGATCCTGGAGGGTGGGGGGCGGGGCGGGCGCACGGGTCCCGATGGAGGGTTCACCCTCGCCGGGGTGGCCCCCGGGGCCTACATCCTCCGGGTCCGGAGGCTGGGCTACGGGGACGGCGCCCTTCCGCTGAGGCTGGGCCCGGGGGAGCGGGTCCACCAGATCGTCATCCTGGCCCCCGACCCCCTGGCGCTGGAGGGGATCACGGTCACCGGCCAGGCCCGGGGGGGGCTCCAGGGGCTGGTGGTGGACGAGATCACCCAGAGACCCCTCCCCGCCACCCTCCTCCGTCTGGAGCCCCGGGCGGCGGCCCTCACCGACAGCCTGGGGGTCTTCTCCTTCCGGGAACTCCCTCCTGGCGGGGGGCTCCTCCTGGTGGAGCAGTTCGGCTACGAGGACCTCTACGTCCCCATTCCCCCCGACCGCAGCCGGATCCTGGAGATCGCGCTGCGACCGATGCCCCTGGGGGTGGATGGCCTCACCGTGGAGGCGATGCGGGAGAATGTGGCGGCCATGACCCGGCAGATCGGGAACCGCCGGAACGCCGCGGCCGTGCCCGTCCTGTCGTACGATCAGGAGGCGCTGGTGGGGGCCCGCTCCCGGGACATGCAGAACTTCTTCGAGTCCGAGACCCCGGTGACCTTCGTTCCGTGTCCCCGGCGGTCCGCGTCCGAGGACTGCGTGCTGGGGCGGGGGGGACGGACCACCGGGATGTCGGTCTGCATCGATGAGATGCCGGCTCCCGGGGGGATGCTGCAACTGGGGAGCTACCGGCCCGATGAGCTCCATCTCGTGGAGATCTACTCCCGGGGCTCGCTGGTGGTGGCGTACACCCGGGCCTTCATGGAGCGGCTGGCCCGTCGCCGGATCGCCCTGACGCCGCTGGAATACCTCGGCTGCTGAAGGCAGGCGAGGCTTCAACCTGGGCTGCTGAGAAGCACCCCAGCGCCCCTACCTCGGCTGCTGAAGGCAGGCGAGCGCCCCTACCTCGGCGCCCGGGCCAGGCGTTGGTCCAGCCCTCGGAGGAAGTTGCCGATCCTCCGGGCGTTGGTCCCCAGATCGCTCTTCCCGATCCGGGAAGCCGAGGTCATGTCCACCCGGGTCTGCCCGTCCTGGTCCAGGCCGATCCGGATCTCCACGTCGTCTGTGAAGCGGAACACCAGCGTCTGGGCCTCCGCCCGGATCACTCCCTTCAGGTCGTCCGCATCCAGCACGGTCCACCCCTGCTTCTTCGCCGCCAGGAGGAGCGCCTCCTTCCACACCCGGTCGAAGGGGACGGCCAGGGTACGTCCCCGGAGCCGGGGATCGGGGTGGTCCGGCTGGGTTGCGGCTCGGTTCGTGGGCATGGATGGGGTCAGCGGCCGTCGATGCGGTACTTGATGGTGACCGAGGCGGAGACCGTCTGGCTCCCGGCCTCGATGGGCGTGCTCGCCTCCTGCGCCATGGCCATCATGTCACTCCGCATCATCGGTTGGAAGGGGCGAGGCACATCCGCTCCCCCTCGCACCTCCAACGGGCCCCCCAGCGTGGCCCCCATGGCCCCGGCGATGGCCTCCGCCTGACCCCGGGCCCGCTCCACCGCCAGGCGCAGCGCCTCCTGCCGGGCATTCTGGGTGTCGGAGGCCTCGAAGGAGAGGCTGGCCACCCGGTTCGCCCCGGCCCCCACGGCGGCGTCGATGATCCGCCCCACCACGGTGGGATCCGGCACGATGGCCCGGACATGGTTCCGGACGGTGTAGCCGTCGATCCGCTGCCGGCGGTCCGGCTCATCGTACCGGTAGACCGGCTGCAGGTTGTATCCGAACGACTCCACCCGCAGTCCCTCGATGGGGAGTCCCCGCACCGCCGCCAGCACCGCCGTCATCCGGGTGGCGTTGGCCTGCCCCGCTTCGGCGGCGGTGGGGGCCTCGGTCTCCACGGCGAACACCACGGTGGCCCGATCCGGGGCCACCTGCACCTCGGCGTTGCCGGTGACCTCCAGGAAGGGAGGGGGCTGCATCATCTCCTGCATCCCGCCCATGCCACCCATCTGCCCCATCTGGGCCTGGGCGGGGAGGGGGGCGCAGGCGGCGGCGGGCAGGAGGGCCAGTGGGAGAATCCAGCTGCATGCGCGCATGATTGCACTCCTGGTTGCGGGAACGGACCCATCGAACGCACAGGAGAGGACGCCGGAGCCCGGGGATGTTGCACAGATGGTGGTTCGGTCCTGTTCTACTCCACCCGACCCCAGGAGTGCGCGGAGGCCCTTCCCCCGGGCGGCCTACCCCCTTCCGTGACCCCCCCGTCCTTTGCCCGTGACGGCCCCAGGCTCTATTCTCAGGGCCACCGGACATCCTTCCCCGGTGCGGTATCCCGGGTCTTCCGCGTATTGTCGTCCTGACCTTCGTCCTTCCACCCAGCGAGTCCATGAAAGCGATCATCCCCATGGCCGGAAAGGGGACCCGTCTCCGGCCCCACACCCACATCACCCCGAAGCCCCTCCTCCGCGTGGGAGGGAAGCCGGTGATGAGCTACATCCTGGATGACCTGGTGGAGATGGGGGTCACGGAGATGGTGTTCATCGTGGGCTACCTGCAGGACGTGGTCCGGGAGTATGTGCAGACCGCGTACCCCCAGATCAAGCCCCACTTCGTGGTGCAGGAGGTCCAGGATGGGACGGCGGGGGCGGTGAAGCTGGCGGAGCCGTGGGCCGACGAGGAGCTCCTCATCATCTTCGTGGACACCCTCTTCGACGCCGATCTGAAGCTGGCCCAGAACCTTGATCCGGAGTGGGCCGGGGTGATCTGGGCCAAGGAGGTGGAGGACTACCAGCGCTTCGGGGTCATCGTCACCGACGAGAGCGGCGCCATGACCCGGATCGTGGAGAAACCGAAGGAGCCCATCTCGAAGCTGGCCAACATCGGACTGTACTACATCCGGGACTACGCGCAGCTCTTCGAGGGGATCAACCACGTGCTGGAGTCGCCCAAGGGCCCATCCGGTGAGTTCTACCTCACCGACGCCTTCCAGTACATGGTGGACCGGGGCTCGAAGATCCGCACCGCTCCCGTGGCTGGGTGGTACGACTGCGGGAAGCTGGACACCCTGCTGGACACCAACCGCCATCTGCTGGAGACCACCCGGGGTGGGGTGGCCGACGGGGTGACCATGGAGGGGAGCACCCTGGAGGGGGCCGTCCGCATCGAAGAGGGGGTGGAGGTCCGGGGGAGCACCCTGGGGCCCAACGTCACCCTGGAGAAGGGGGCGAAGGTGCACAACTCCACGCTCCGGGACTGCATCGTGGGGCCCAACACCGAGATCCGGGGAGCCACCCTCCACGACTCCTTCATCGGGGGGCATGCCATCCTCCGGAACGTGTCCGGGGTGCTGAGCGTGGGCGACCACTCGGAGGTGCTGGGGGAGGGGTGAGTCATCCCCCGGTGCGGAGCAGGATCACCCCACCGGCGGATCCGGTGCCGTAGCGGGCCCCGGCCTCATTCGGCGGGATGTACTCGATGCTGGAGATCTCCCCTCCCCGGACACCGGTGAGGTAGTTCTCGGGCTGCGCCTGTGGGAGGCCGTCCACCACCAGCATCACGGAGGTGCATCCCCCGGAGACCCGGTCCGACCCCCGGCGATTGGTGAGGCACCCACCCCCCCGGAGTTCCAGTGCGGGGATCGCCCGGAGGACGATGTCCAGGGCGTGGGAAGACTCCATGCGGAGTTCGGCGATATCCTCCCGGCTGACCATGCGGGAGCTGATGGAGGAGCGCCGGGATGGGGCGGCCTGGGGCCCGGGATCCCGGAACGGATCGACGCCGGGGGGCGTCCGGGCGCCGAGGGGAAGGCGCCCTGCCACCTGTCCCTCCGCATCGGCGGCCGCCTGGGTGGCGGAGTCCGCCACCAGCAGGTCCATCTCCCGGATCTCGTGGCGGTCCAGCCGGAGGTCCATCACCGGGCCCGGTACCGGACCCACCCCTCCAGCCACCTGCACCGTCTCCTCGGTGGGGACCTCGCAGAGGCGGTAACGCCCCAACTCGTCCGCGGTCACCTCCACCATCTCCACGATCTCCCCCACAGCGAAGACGGGCCAGGCGTCGTTGATGCGCCAGGTATCCCACGTCACCGTCACCCGGGCGCCGGGCACCACGTCTCCGCTCTCCGGGTCCCGGACGACCCCCCAGAGCACCCCCTCCAGCCCGTCCCGACAGGGATCACCGGTGAGGGCCTCCGGGGGGAGTTCCAGCGTCACGATCCCCGTCTCCCCGGCGGCCACCCGCACCTCCACCAGCCCTGGACGGTACCCCATCATGTCGGCCCGGGGGTGGGTGTACGAAGCCCCGTAGCGTCCAGGACGGATCCCCTCCATCCGGAAGAAGCCGTCGGGGCCCGCCTGGGTGGAATGGGAGGTCCCCGACAGGTAGACCTCCGCCCCCGCAAGCGGCTGGTTCCGGATCCGGTCCATGGCCACCCCCTCCACCACACCCCGGAGACTGGGGATCTGCCATCCCCCCTCGGGGCGGGCGTCGATCACCTCCCCTCCCGCTTCCAGGATCCCATCCAGGCGAATCCGGCCTCCGGAGGCATCCATGCTCATCTGCGGCATGCGGATGGCCCACTCCCGGACGAACCAGCGGCCGTCTCCCCGGCGCTGGAAGTCCACCCGCCCCCCCAGGTTCCGGGTGTCCTCCAGCCGGTGGGGGTAGCGGCTGTAGCGATACTCCAGGAAGCGGAGCTGCGCCGACTCCCCGTCCAGCCACAGGGTCCCCTCCACATCCGGGACGTCCTGCTCCATGGGCTCGAAGGCCAGTCCCACCAGCCCGGCTGTCTCCCCGTCCTCGTCCCCCTCCTCCACCCGGAAGCAGTGGGAGTTCTGGAACACGTCGGAGAGGAGCACCGCCTGGTCCGGGCCGAAGTAGGTCATGGAGCCGTCGTCCGCCACACGGATGTACCCCTCCCGGGCCAGCTCCTCGGCGGGGAGGCTCCGGACCGGATCCACGGCGAAGCCCTGCCGGACGGAACGGCGCTCATCGCGGATGAGGAGGGACCGCGGGTCCAGCTCCCGCTCCCACGACACCAGCTGCACCGGAAGGGCCTGCTCGTCGCCGGTGAGGGCCACCACGTCCAGCGCCTTCCGGGCCTCCTCCCAGAGGACCGCAGC
>CAYQVI010000240.1:0-5594 GCA_964420725.1 uncultured Gemmatimonadaceae bacterium
GAGAGGACCGCCAGCAGGGGGAGCACATGCTGCGGCCGCAGGGCATAGGTTCCCCGCTGCGGCTGGTGCACCACGCCGCACGCCAGCAACTCCTTGAGGTGGTGGAACAGCTGCCCGGAGGTGCCCTCCGCCACTCGCTCCCCCAGATCGCCGGTGCTGGCCGGGCCCTGGACCAGCGTGGTCAGGATGCGCACCCGGACCGGATTCCCCAGGGCAGACAGCACTCCGGCCACAGCCGCCGGATCCTGCCCGGTCACCTCGTCCCAGGGCCGCTCCATCTGCCACACCACAGAGCGCCCCTTCCAGGGTCCCTTCCCGGAGTAGACGACCCGCCCTTCCCCGGGCGGAGCATCCCCCTCCTCCATGACCGGATGACCCGGGCGGGAATGCCGGGACTCGAGGCGGGTCACCCGCTCCAGAAGCTCTGCCACCGTCTGCTTCAGCGTAGCCATGTTCTGATATTACGTAATTACGGATTTACCGCAAGGACGCTCGCAGGCGGGGCACTACGAGACTGAGGTGTTCGGGAGAGCCGCTGTGGCACGTTGTGTGGCAGGGAAGCCCCACGGTGAGGTGGGCGGGCCCCCGCTTACCCCACCGGACCCTACCGGGAGATCCGGTCCACCCGGGCGCCGTCCAGGACGTAGAGCGCTCCGTCGGGGCCCACCAGGAGGTTGGTCGGCGACCCGCTGGAGCGGGCAAAGGCGTAGGCGGTGTCCCAGTTGTCGCTGTCCATCCGGTAGATCCACCCTGCCACGTAGTCCGCGAAGAAGTAGTCCCCTTCGTACGCGCTCCCGAACGTGTTCACCGGCGGGTTGTAGAAGGCCGCCCCAACGATGGAGGCTCCGGTGAAGAGTGGAGGGCTCTCGAAGTGGCCGTACGCCAGAATGGGGCTCCGGAAGGCCGGATTCGTGGTGGGACCCTCGGTGAGGGGCCACCCGTAGTTCGCCCCCGCCACCCCTTCGTTGATCTCCTCCCAGAGCCCGTCCCCCACATCGTTGATGTGCATCCGCCCGGTGCCCGGCTGGAAGGCGAAGGTGTACGGGTTCCGGAGCCCCCTCGCCCAGATGGCCTGATTCACCCCGGAGGTCTGGCTGTAGAAGGGGTTGTCGGTGGGGATGCTCCCGTCCCGGTTCAGGCGGAGGATCTTCCCGAAGGGAGAGGTCAGCGACTGGGGGGCAGAGGTCTGGGTGCCGTCCCCCACCGCCACGTAGAGCTTCCCGTCGGGACCGAAGTGCATGGCCCCCCCCTGATGGAAGATGGCCGGGAGGTTGGGGAGATCCACCAGCACCACCTCGCTCCCCGGAGCCACCACATCTCCGGTGGCCGTGAATCGGCTGATCCGGTTGTGGACGCCCCCCTGGGCGGTGGTGTAGTACAGGTAGAGGTGCCCGTTGGCGGCGAAGTCCGGGTCCAGGGCGATCCCCAGGAGACCTCGCTCCCCCCCGTCCTCCACCGGGATCGTGGCAAACGGGGTGGGGAGGAGCGCCCCGTTCTTCACCACCCGCACCCGTCCGGTGAGCTCGGTGAGGAAGAGCCGTCCGTCCGGGGCGAAGGCGGCGGCGGTGAGAAGGCTCCCGAAGCCCTGGGCGAAGGTGGTCCGGACGAAGCCCGCCGGCAGATTCACATTCCCGCCGAAGGTGACGGTGCGCGCCGACCACGGGGACCAGTTCCCTGCCGCATCCTGGGCCCGGGCCCGGAAGGTGTGGGCCCCGGAGGCGTAGGCCGCCGTGGAGGGGAGGGTGGCGGTCCAGGGGGGGCTTGTGTCGATGGAGAGCGTCTCGCCATCCACCTGGAACTCCACCCGAACCACCCCCACGTTGTCGGAGGCGGTGGCGCTCAGCGACACGGACCCCGTCAGCCCCAGCGCCCCCTGGGCGGGGCTTGTGAGGGTCGCAGTGGGGGGAATGACGTCCCCGCCCCCGGCGGCCTGCACATCCACCGTCACCGGCGCCGAGGTGGTGGTGGCCCCGTCGTCGTCGGTGGCCCGGGCGGTGAGGGTCCGGGTGCCGATGGCGGTGGGGGTCCACTGGACGCCGAAGGGTGCCTCCGTGTCCACCCCCAGCGACGTGCCTCCGTCGAAGAACTCCACCCGGGTCACCATCCCGTCCGGATCGGCGGCGACGGCGGTGACGGAGGTGGCGATTCCCACGGTGGCCGTGGAGGGGGCGGCGACCACCACCGAAGGGGGCTCGTTGGCCACTCCTTCCGCCTGGAAGGTGGCCGTGACCGTAAGGTCGTTCCCTGGCGCCACCAGGACCTGCGCCGAGTCCCCCCCCACCGACCAGGAGGCGAACCGCCAGGAGGACGACCCCAGGCTCTGGGGGGAGAACACGTCCAGCGTCCGCTCGATCCCCTCCACCGTTCCGATGGACACCGGGGTGGTCCGGGGCTGACCGTCCACCACCACCTGCAGCCCCGCAGGCTCCGTGAGGAACTCCAGGGTGAAGACCCGTGGGGGAAGGTCCACGAAGACGGTGTCCGCCAGTCCCCGGGAATCCACCCCCCGGGCATAGACCCGGTAGAAGATGTCGGTCTCCACATGCCCGCTCCGGGGCACCACGATCACCCCCTGGGACCCCGTGGTGGGGTTCACGAAGGGGTGGGTGTGGTCGTCGTGGTGCAGGATCGCCCACCAGGAGATGGAGGAAGGGGGAAGCGACCCATCCTCCGGATCGGAGGCGGAAAGGAGCACCGTCAGCCGGTCCCCTCCTCCGAAGGTGGTGCCCTGCGCCGGGCTCAGGATCGCCACCTCCGGAGGCCGGTTCGGCGCCGGCTCCTCCGGAGGGGTGGGGGAGCCGTCCTGGCACGAGAGGAGGGCCATGACGGTGAGGAGGGGAGCAACACGACGGTACACGGATCGACTCCGGGGCGGGGTGGATTTCTAGTCTACCCCACTCCCCCCCTAGGGCACCACCCGCCCGAAGCGCACGTCCCGGGTCCGGGCATTGGCCACGTAGAAGCCGGTGACCTGCCCGTTCCTGTCCCGCTCGAAGGTGAAGCTCAGGTTCCGGCCGGTGAAGCTGTCCCGCTCCCCGCCGGGCTCCAGCGGGGCATCCTCCATCCTCCGCTGCTTCAGCACCAGCGCCCCGTCCTCCACCACGAAGGTGTAGAAGGTCTCCAGTTCGGCGCTGTAGAACCGGCCTACGAAGGCGGCCAGTTCGTCAGGGGTGGGAGTCCACGCCCCGGGTTGCGCTCCGTCGTCCGGGAGGCGGGTGGCCCGCTGCTCTCCGTTCTGCAGCAGGGTGGCGGAGCGTACCTCTCCATCCGGATCCCGGTGGAAGACCACCGACGCCTCCACCACCGTCAGGCGGAAGGTGGTGTCCGAGGTGGGGACGATCTCGATCCGCTGCTGCCCGGTGGCCTGGGTGTAGAGGGTGTCCCCCTCCCGGAAGAAGCTCAGGATGAAGTTCGGAGCCGCATCCAGAGCGTAGCGCCCCACGAAGTCGTCAAAGTCCTCTGCGTCGTACGACTCCGGGTCGAAGTCACCCCCCGCCACGGCGGCCACCCGCGGCTCCTCCGGCTCCATGGCATCCCGGAAGAACGCCCCCGCCAGGTCGAAGGCCATATTGCTGTTGAATCCCGCGTGGTTGCTCTGGGTGGTGATGCCGGCATCGATCTCCGGATAGAGGGCCAGCATGGAGCGGTGGGCCACATCGGCGCCGCCGTGGTGGATCCGGGGCTGCCCCCGCTGATCGTCCATGAAGAGCCCCATCCCGTAGCCCGTCTCCGAGCCGTCGTTCAGCACGAACGAGGTGGTCATCTGCCTGTTGATCTCCCGGCTCCCCACCCGGGGTTCCTCCGCCAGCAGGTTCTCCCCCCAGCGCTGCAGGTCCTCCACGGTGGAGTAGATGCCCCCGGCCCCCATGGCACCCCCCAGATCCCCGATCTGCCGCCATCCGTCGGGCCCCGGCGTGTACCCCTCGGACATCCCCGGCACCACATGCTCCGGAGAGGGACGCACGGCGGTCCGGGTCATCCCCAGGGGCTGGAAAACGTTCTCCCGCATGAAATCCGGAAAATCCTGCCCCGAGGTGCGCTCCACGATGAGGGCCGCCAGGCCGAAGGCGGTGTTGTTGTAGTTGAACTCCCCACCGGGCGCGTTCTGCAGGGCCGGCTGCCGCTGCACGATCTGGATCAACTCCGAGCGGTCGATCCAATCGCCGTGGTCCAGCCGCCGCCCGGTCATGATGAGGAGGTTCAGGAACTCCCGGAGCCCGGAGGTATGCGTCAGCAGGTGCTTCACCCGGATGGTGTCCCCCAGGTCGGGGAGCTCCGGGATGTGGGTGCGGATGTCATCCTCCAGGGAGAGGGCGCCCCGCTCCGCCTGGAGGAGCACCGCGAAGCCGGTGAACTGCTTGGAGGTGGAGCCGATGTTGGTGGGGGTGTCGGTGCGGTAGGGGATATCGTAGGTGAGGTTCGCCATCCCGTAGGCCTTCGAGTACAGCTCCCGCCCGTTCCGCCAGACCCGCACCACCGCCCCGGGGGATTCCGGTCCGTCGAACCGGGCCATCATCTGGTCCGTCAGCCGGCGGGGGTCCCGGGCCATCGGCTCCACCCGCTCCAGCGTCAAGGTGAAGTCCCCGCTCTCGTCCCGGAGGGGGATCACCTCCACCGTGTAGGCCCCGGCCTCGGCCGTGACCCCGGAGAAGCGCATCCGTCCCGTCCCCGGCCCCTGGAAACTCCCCCGGGGCGTCCCTTCCGGATCCAGCACCCGCACCTGCACCGGCACCGATCGCTGGTCCACCGCACCGAGGACGAAGGTGCTGTCGCCCAGGGTGGCGGTGAAGCGGGCGGTGTCGCCGGGGGCGAGGGTCCCCTGCACCGGGGTGCCCCGGGTGAGGGTGGGGTGCTGGGCGGCGGCGGGGAGGGGGGTGAGCCCTGCGACAAGGAGGGCGATCGAGAGGAGGAGACGGTACTGGCGCATGCTGTTCCTCTGTTCTGGCAGGGGGGTGTGGCCGGGCCTCTGCTTCTCATCCTTCCAGCCGCGTTGCGACCCTCCGGACGAAGTCCTCGACGACCTCTGTCATCGCCGGAGTGCATCCGGCTTCAGTCGCCCCATACGCGCCAGCCAAGGCTGGAGATCCGCTGTCCAAGACCGCCCAGGGGTCGCCGAAGCCCCGGTCAGACCCTTCATCCGCAACCCCTGAGGGAATCCCCTCGTAGAGGATTCGCCGCGCGAAGAGCGGAGGAGCGTCGCTGGCTGCCGAAGAGCCGGGCGGAGACGACCCCCGGGATCGGGCAGGCCTCGAAGCAGTCCCGGAGATGGTTGACCAGAAGGCAGGTGGATGCGGAAGTGTCCATACCTGAAGGTGCTCTCCCGAGGGGTTTGGCGCTACCGGGGCGGCGCGGGGCTCCGAAGGCCGGTACCGGCGATCCTGCTCCTTGGATCCGGTAGCCCTTCATGCAGATGCCCCCCTGTCCGGTTTCCCCGCTCCACGCCGCGTCTCCTTGAGCCCGGGAGACGTCGGGGAATCAGCCCGGCCTCTCTCCTCCGCAGGCGCCGGGATCCACTGCGGCGCCGGAGTCGATCGTCCGCGCCCCGGGGCAGGGGACGGACCCAGAGGAGGACCCCATCATGGCAGAGAAGAAGC
>CAYQVI010000241.1:0-5587 GCA_964420725.1 uncultured Gemmatimonadaceae bacterium
TCCGGGAGATCGCCCGGGGGGGGATGGGGCGGGTCTACCTGGCGGAGCGGGTGGATCCGGACCTCCCCCAGACCGTGGCCCTCAAGCTGGTGAAGCGGGGGATGGACACGGACGACGTGCTCCTCCGCTTCCGGCAGGAGCGGCGGATCCTGGCCTCCCTGAACCACCCGGGGATCGCCCGGCTGCTGGACGGGGGAGCCGCCGCCGACGGGCGCCCGTGGCTGGCCATGGAGTACGTGGAGGGGCACCCGCTGGGCGAGCACCTGGAGCGGGTGAGGCCCCCCCGGAACCAGCGGATCCACCTCATGATCCAGCTCTGCGATGCTCTGGACTACGCCCACCGGAACCTGGTGCTCCACCGGGACCTGAAGCCCTCCAACGTGCTGGTGAGCCCGGAAGGGGATGCGAAGCTGCTGGACTTCGGGATCGCCAAGCTCCTCCACGCCGAGCCGGTGCACTCGGGACCCACGGAGCCGGTGACCCGGCTGGGCCGGCGCATCCTGACCCCGGAGTGGGCCTCCCCCGAGCAGGTGAACGGGGAAGTCCTCACCACGGCCAGCGACGTCTACCAGCTCGGGCTCCTCCTCCGGTGGGCGCTGGGGGTGGGGGGTGATCCCCTTCCCCGGGAGCTGCGGCTGGTGTTGGGGCGGGCGCTGGACGAGGATCCGGCCCGGCGCTACCCCTCTGCCGGGGCACTGGGAGAGGACCTGCGCCGGTACCTGGAGAGCCGCCCGGTCCTGGCCCGCCCCCCCTCGCCGGCCTACCGGATCCGGAGCTTCGTGCGTCGCAATCCGGTTCCCGTGGCGGCGGGGACCCTTCTCCTGGTCATGGGCGGGGTTTTCGCGGTGGCCTACACCCGGGGCATCCAGGTGGAGCGGGATCTGGCCCAGCAGGAGGCGGACCGGGCCCGGGCGGCGCTGGATTTCGTGGCGGCGCTCTTCGAAGGGGCCGACCCGGGGGTGTCCGGTGGGGACACGCTGGACGTCTTCCAGCTCCTGGACCGGGGTGAGGCGCGGCTGGGCACCCATCTGGCCCGTCGCCCCGAACTGCGTCAGGAGATGGAGATCCTCCTGGGGGGGCTCTTCACCCGGCTGGGGGAGTTCCCCCGGGCGGAGGCGCTCTTCCTGTCGGCGTTGGCCCGGGGGGAGTGGGAAGGGGAGGCGGTCCCGCTCCAGGCCGGGTTCCTGCCCGGAGCCGCGAGTCCGGACATCACCGCGGATCGACTGGCGGCCGCAGGGGGAGGGATCGCCCTGGCGCAGGAGGTGGCCCAGCTCCGCTTCCGGCAGGGGCGATTCCAGGAAGCGGAGGCCTTCCTCGCTGCGGCCCAGGCGGAGGCGGAGGCGCTGGGGGATCCGGCCCTCCTGGCCCGGGTCCTGGTGCAGCGCGGGGGGAATCTCCCCTATACAGCCGACGCCTCGGATGCGGAGCCCCTCCTGAGGCGGGCGCTGGACCTCCTGGAGGCGCTTCCAGACCCATCCCCGGCCCTTCTCGCCGATGCCCGGAGCCGGATGGGGACCCTCCTCATGCTGGATGGACGCTACCCCGAGGGGGAGGTGTTCCTGTCGGCGGTGGTGGAGTCGCTCCGGGGCGTTGGGGAGGGCTCTCTTCCCCTGGCGGATGCCCTGAACAACCTGGGGAATCTCTACCAGCGGAGTGGCCGACCCGCAGAGGCCATGGCCGCCCACGAGGAGGTGCTGGCCATCCGCCGGCGGGTGCTCCCGGCAGGGCACCCCGACATCAGCCTGTCCCTGAACAACCTCGGCACCGTGGCCGCCGGCGCCGGGGATTTCGCCACGGCGGCCATCTGGATGGAGCAGGCCATCGAGGCGGCGGAGGTCCGCACCGGTCGGGAGAACCGAAACGTCGCTCTCAGCATCATGAATCTGGGGTGGATCCGGATGCGCCAGGGGGAGCTGGGGCGGGGGGAGGAGCATTTCCGCGAGTCGATCGAGCTGTTCCGGAGGACCACGGGGCCCGACAGCCCCGACACCGGGTTGGCTGTGGGGAACCTGGCCCAGCTCCTGCAGCTCCAGGGGCGGCTGGCCGAGGCGGAGCGGGAGGCGCTGGAGGCCCTCCGGATCCGGGAGGCGGCCCACGGCCCCGAGTCCATGCACGTGGCCTGGCGGAGCTGGCAGGTGGCGGACATCCTGGAGGACCAGGGGCGCCTGGCGGAGGCGGAACGCTACCACGCCAGGAGCGTTGCCGTCCGGCGGATCCACTATCCCGAGACCCACCCCGAGGTCGCCCGGGGGCGGAACAGCCTGGGGGATCTGCTCCTCCGGATGGAGCGGTGGGGCGAGGCCGCAGAGCTCTTCAGGGCCGTAGTCGCCGCCTTCGAGGCGGATCCCGGGGCCGATGCCGCGGAGCTGGAGTCCGCCCGGAGCCGTCTGGAGCTGGCGGAGCGGGGGGCGGCCGCCCGGGGGATCACGCTTCCCTCCGCCCCCTCCGGTCCCCCTTCGCCTCCCTCCTCCATCCACTGATCCCTTTCCCTCCCTCCTTCCGATAGACCGGATGAGGCCCCCGTCCCGCCGACGGGATTCCGCTCCATCCGCACCGGAAGGCTCCGATGATCTCCTCATTCCGATTCCGCATGGCCGCAGGGGCGGCCCGCATTGCGGCGGGGGCGACCCGCCTCCTGGCCCTGTCCGGTGTGGCCCGGCGGGCCCCCCTGCTCTCCACGGCCCTGGCCCTGGTCCTCGGGGCGCTGGCTGCCCCCACCGGGGCCGCCGCCCAGGACTGCGAGATCCGCTACCGGGCGGGGACCTCCAACAACTGGGTGTTCCTCCCCCGGAACGCGGGGCAGGTCTGGACCGGCACGGTGAACAACCTCAGGGAGATCGAGAACGTGGGGCGAAACGACTTCACCGTTCGCACCAGCGGGATCGGTGGAGCCATCGCCAACAACCGGCTCATCGCAAACGTCGGGGGAGGGACCATCGTCCTTCCCCCGGCCATCTTCCAGGGACTCCAGCTCACCCGGATCACCTGCCATGACTACGCCACCGTCTATGACGCCGGCGACTACCTGACCCAGTTCGGGACCTCGGCGGCGGAGCTTGTGGCCGAGGCGATCGAGGTGGCCGGTGATGCGGTGGAGGACGCACAGGAGGAGGCGGCAGCGGCGTTCAACGAGGGTGTGCAGCAGCTCCGCAACCAGGCCAACACCATCTACACCAACACGGCCCAGGGCTGGCAGGCCTTCCAGGACAGCGTGGCTTCGGCCGGGGGACAGTTCCCGGCGGCCTTCGCCCAGGCCTTCCCCGAACTGCAGCTCGCCATCGACGCCACCGCGGAGTACACGTATGGTCTCCCGGCATCCACCACGGCGCTCTGGACCTCCCATGCCCAGGGGGTGCAGCAGGCACTGATGGAGCTGGACCAGTCGCTGGGGGTGAGCCAGACCGTGAACGAGATCGTGTCCATCGACCCGGCCATCGCGTTCCCGGAGCTGACGGCCCTCCAGAACACCCGGTGCGAGCTCAATCCCCGACCGCTGGAGCGACTGGCGGAGCGGGAGGCCCAACTGGAACGGCTGCTCAGGGAGTTGGGTGAGGCGGCGGCGGCCCTGTGGCCTTCGGAGATCGCAGATCCCTTCTTCCGGGATCTCTGGGCCATCGCGGTGCGGATGGCGGAGGGGCCCTGTCAGGCGGATATGGCGGCGCTGGCCCGTTCCCTCCAGCAGGACCGGGCCGCCATGCTGGCCTTCCTGCGGAACGCGGAGCGAGCCCTGCGGGGGGTGGAGGTCCGGGCGCTGGCCCGGGGGCAGGAGGAGTTCGGCCAGGGGATCGTGGCCCTGACGAACAGCACCGGCCGGATGATTCAGCTCCTCCTGGACCAGGATCAGTTGGAGCAGGCGGTGGAGTTCCGGGCAGTGGAGGTGCGCCAGGCCGAGGACCGGCTGGTGGGGCCCCGTCCGCAGAGCGGTCCGGCGGGGATCCAGTGGTTGAGCCCCGACTACTGGGAGCGCCGGGCCCGGCAGGGGGACCCCGACGCCCTGGAGGCCGACGCCCAGGCGCTGGTGACCGCCACCGAGCGGTACGAGGCGGCGGTCCGGGCCCGGAATGACGGGTGGGATCGGGTGACCCAGGGGTGGGCGCAGTGGACCCGGGATGCGGCGGCCCTGAGCGGCCTGGCTCCCCAGCTCCGGATCACCGTGCAGGGGGTGGACGCGTTGCTGGCGGCCCTGGCGAATCCCCCGGTGCCCACCACCCCTGCGGCGGCGCTCCGGGAGGCGCTGGATTGCGTGTCCGAGGGGCTCCGGCGCCTCCGGGCGGAGGCCCTGGAGCTGTCACGGATCTCGGCTCGCCTCCTGGGGGCGCTGGTGGAGGCCTTCCAGATGCCTCAGCTCCCCCCGGAGCTGGCCCAGCAACTGGAGCGGACCCTGCAGGCCCACCAGGCGGCGATGGGGGCGAACCGGGCGGTGCTGCAGTCCATGCAGAGCCTGGCCCGGGGGATTGCCTCGGTGAACGGCGAGGTGGTGGGGCTGGTGGGGGATCTGGCGTCGGATCCCGCCGCCTCCAACTACCTCACCCGGGTGGATGCCTCCCTCCAGGACGTCCGGGAGGGGGCGGAGGAGCTGGTGGACCGCCGAGCCCAACTGGACCGGAACTGGTCCCGGGCGATGGATCTGAATGCGGAACGGGATCGCCAGGTGATGGCCCTTGTGGATCTCATGGTCCCCCATGAGGCCGCCCGCGGGGCACTGATCGGGATGATCGACGACTTGAGGCAGGATCTGCAGGCCGTGCAGGCCGGGGTTCAGTCGGCGCTGGAGTGTGCCGGGAGGCTGGGGCAGGCCACCACCGTCGCCCTCTCGGCCCACCCCGCCCGGCTGGGGGCCTATGTGACCCAGGTGGGGACCATCGTGGCGGAGGCCGCCGGTGCACTGGTGCCGCCGGAGGTGCAGGTGGCGCTGGACGATGCCCTTTCGGCGGCGGCGGCGCTGGTGTCGGCCTACCAGTCGGTGGCGGCCTCGGCGGCGGTGGTGGGAGGCCGGGCGCAGGCCTTCGCAGCGGCCCACGCGGCCCTCATGGCGGCCATCGCCAGCCAGAATATGACCATCCTTCCCGAGCGGGTCACGACCGCCCGTGCCGCCGCCATGGCGCTGTGGGAGGAATCGAACACCCTCCTCCAGGCCCGGGGCCAGCTCAACGGTCCCCAGAACACCTTCGTGGCGCGGCTG
Organism: uncultured Gemmatimonadaceae bacterium; assembly: GCA_964420725.1. Taxonomy (GTDB): domain Bacteria; phylum Gemmatimonadota; class Gemmatimonadetes; order Longimicrobiales; family Gaopeijiaceae; genus CAYQVI01. The sequence continues at coordinate 5,183 of CAYQVI010000241.1, forward strand.
GCCTCCCTTCAGGTGGCCATGACGAATGCCGGGCTCCAGGCCGCCTGGAACGGGGCCGGGATCGCCTACAACGTGCTGGATCTGGACCTCATCTCCAACGAACAGGCCAAGGCCCAGTTCGTGGCCGAGCGGTGGGCCAATGCAGCGGGGGCCATGCCCACCCGGATGGCCGCCCTGGTGGGGATCGACCAGAACCTGGTCAACACCGTGAACGGCATGCTCCAGAATATGCAGAACCGACTGGGCCAGATGAACCAGTGCCTGTCCCAGGGGCAGGCGGCCCGCACGGCGCTCCTGGCGTCGTCGCTCCACAGCCAGGCGGTGGCCTCTGCCACCCAGGGGCTCCAGAACGAGGCCCAGGGGGTGATCAGCGATCTCAACTCGCTGCTGAACCCCACCCAGACC
>CAYQVI010000242.1:0-5550 GCA_964420725.1 uncultured Gemmatimonadaceae bacterium
GTGTTGTCCAGGAGGGGCTCCATCTCCCCCTCCGGGAAGGGCGGAGGCGCACCCCCGCGGGCCCGGGCGGCCAGCGCCTCCTCCAGGTGCCGCCGGGCGATCCGGGAGGCCTTCGGAGGGAGGTAGTTCTCCGGGGAGGGGGGGATCCCCGGGAGATCGGCGGAGAGGTAGCGGGCCACCTCCCGCTTGTACTCCTTCAGCAGGCTGGTGCGGTCGTATTCCGGGTGCCCCTGGAGGTAGACGAAGCGGATCCCGTCGGGGCTGGTCCCCAGGTGGAAGTCGCCGTCCAGACTCTCCACCAGTACCTGCACTCCCGCCGCCTCCAGTTGCGCCGAGCTGATCTCGTTCCACCGGGAGTGGGGGACGTCGAAGCGGGAGTTGGCCCCGTGCATGAGGGGGTGCTCCGGACGCACCACCCGGTGCCGGTACACCCCCCATCGCTTGCTCAGGAGGGGCCGCCGCTCCACCCCGTGGAAGAGCTTCACCAGGGCGTGGGTGGCCAGGCAGGAGCAGAGCACCGAGGTGGTGTGCTCCGAGGCCCACGCAATGACGTCCTGCAGCGGGTCCCAGAAGGATTCCAGGTCCAGCGCCGGGTTGGTGACGTTGGCCCCGGACACGATGAGGCCGTCCAGCCCCTCCACCTGGAGCCGCTCGAAGGGCTCGTAGTAGGCGTCGATGTAGCGCTGCGTCTCGGCGCTCCGGGCCAGCCCCGGCACCGTGAAGGGATGCACGTGGATCTGGACGATCTGGTTGGCGCTCCCCAGGAGCCGGATGAACTGCTGCTCCGTCACCTGCAGGGCGGCGTCGGGCATCATGTTCAGGAGCCCGATGTGGAGTTCCCGGATGTCCTGCCGAAGGGCCACGTCCAGGGGGAGGATCATCTCTCCCTGGGCCCGGAGCACATCGTAGGTGGGGAGGGGGGAGTGGGCGATGATGGGCATGGTGGATCCTGGACCGACGCGATGGGCGGAGAGTCTGGCCAGGGAACCGATCCATACGGGTCCCCGGTGTCAAGGTGCCGGGAAGGGGGGCCGGACCCTGCTTGCCTGGGGGTGGGAGCCCCACCAGCTTGGCCCCACTCATCCGGAGGCTGTCCCGCCGGGGCACCCCTGCCATCCTGTCACCCCGGGAGATGCCGTGAGCGCCGCTGAAGGAGGACGCGGCGAGCAGACCCGCCGGGCCATACTCCAGGCCGCGGAGGAGTGCTTTGCCGCCCGTGGTCCCGCCGGGGCCAGCACCCGGGAGATCGCCGCCACCGCCGGTGTCACCCAACCCCTGGTCCTCCACTACTTCGGGTCCAAGGACGCCCTCTTCCGGGAGGTCATCGACGGGGCCGTCGTCCGCCTGCAGGCCGCCCAGGCCCAGGCCCTCTCGGAGGAGACGGACCCGCTGGACTTCATCGTCCTGGGACTGGTGGGGCTGGTGCGTGAGACGGGGCGGAATCGCCGGATCCTCCGGCTGGCCACATGGGCGAGGCTCCAGGGGAATGTCCCCTTCACGCCGGCCGCCGGGAGATTCTGGGGGGAGGTGGCGGCCCGCTTCGAGGCGGCCCGGAGCCGGGGAATCGTGAGGGAGGAACTGGACCTGCAGGCCACTCTGGTGGTGCTGGATGCCGCGGTGAAGGGGTTCTGGGAGAGACACGACGCCTACACATCGGTGGGGCTCCTGGCGGGGGATGGCACAGGGCGGCCGGAGGGGGACGGAGACGGGAGGGGGGTGAAGGCCCTCCTGTATCTCCTGGTCCGGGGGGTTGTGGCGCCGCCCCACCTGGCGGAGGCGGAACGACGTCTTGCGGAAGCGTTGATCGTTCGATAAGCTCGGGCGTTCCCGTTCGGCATGGTGTCACACCCATGCACCCCTTGTTGACAATTGATTCCCGGTATCTTCATGAACGTAGTCGCTACGGCCCGCTCGCTCGTCAGAGCCGGTTTGCTCGCCAGAGCCGTTCTGCTCGCCAGAGTCCGCTCAGTCGTCACGGCCCGTCCGCTCGCCCGGACCCGTCCGCTCGCCGAGGCCCCTTGCTCCCTCAGCCCCGTCCCATCCGCCCTGATGCTCCTCACCGTGCTGGCCATGTCCACTCCGGGGGAAGCGCTCCATGCCCAGGCTCCGCCCACACCGGTCCCGGCCCGCCCCGCTCCCGGCGACACCCTGACGGGGGACTCCGCCCGGGCCCCCCGCTACACCCTCCCCAACCTGACGGTGGAGGCGGGGCGCCGGACCGAGCGGGCGGATCGTGTACCCGTGGCCGCCACCATCCTCAACGCGGCCACCATCCGGGATGCCCGTATCACCGGGCTGCGGGAGATCCAGAACCACGCCCCCAACGTGGCGGTGACCCAGCTCGGCCAGGTGGGGGGTTCGTTCGTCACGATCCGGGGGCTGGAGTCCAACCCCTTCATCGTGAACCGTGTGGCCACCTACATGGACGGGATCCCCTTCCGCTCCTTCGACAACCCCCTCCTCACCGACATCGAGCAGATCGAGGTGCTCCGGGGGCCCCAGGGGACCCTCTACGGGGCCAATGCCGATGCCGGACTCATCCTCATCCGCACCCGGGATCCGGGGCTCACCGGCCCCTCCCTGAACGGCTCGCTGGCCACCAATCGGTTCGGGAATGGCGGCACCGTCCTGGGGAGTCTACGGGGCTCCGCCCCCCTCTCCTCCACCGTGGCCGGGAGCCTGGCCGGACAGTTCGAGCGGGGCGACTCGTGGGTCCGGAACGACGCCAGCCGGTTGGACCTCCCGGGAGAGATCAGCAACCTGCAGCTGGTGGGGAAGCTCCGGTGGCTGGCGTCCGAGGACTGGCGGGTGGATCTCGTGGCGCTGGCCACCCGGCTCCGGGCCCCGGGGCTCTACGAGCAGGAGTTCGCCCCCCTGGATCGCGCCATCTACGATGCCCGCTACGGACCGGCCAACGGCGGAGCCCGGGTGGGGCGCTTCGGACTCCTCCACGACGCCCCCAAGCGGACCGAGGAGGATGAACTGGCGCTGGGGCTGGCGGCCTCCCGGAACCTGGGGGGAGGGCTCCTGACCCTGGCCCTCTCCCACCGGGAGGAGTCCAACGTCAGCGCGGGGACCGACCTGGATCTCACCCCGGGGCCGCTCAGCGCCGGGGGGCACGACAAGCGGAACCGCTACACGAACGCGGAAGCCCGATTCGTCTCCCGGGAGGGGGGGCGGTTGCAGTGGGTGGGGGGAATCACCCTCTACGCGGAGGAGCGGCGGCAGGTGCTCTCCACCCTGGTGGGGCCCGGGGGGTTCGAGGACTACAACCCGGCGCCGGAGCAGCGAGCCCGGGCGCTGGACCTGGCGCTGTTCGGCCAGGGCACCCTGGGCCTCACCGATCAGATCCGTCTCACCCTGGGGATCCGGGGGGACCGGGCGGACCGGGAACAGCTCCAGGAGGCTGGAGTGCTGGACCTGGGGCCCCTGGGGGAATTCGGCTTCGACGCCGCGGATGCCAACCGGGTCTTCTCGGCCTTCGTCCCCCGGGTGGCGCTGGACTGGACCCCTTCGGATCGGACCCAGTTCTACGCCTCCCTGGCCCGGGGATGGCTTCCCGGGGGATTCAACCTGGAAGCCCTCCGATCGGATGTCACCAGCGACCGCTCCGTGTTCGGGGAGGAGAGCCTCTGGACCTCGGAACTGGGTGCCCGTTGGCGGGACGGGACCGACCGCTTCGCCATCTCAGGCGCCCTCTTCCGGACCCGGGCGGGGAGCTGGCTGGAGTACAACGTGCTCACCGACTCCACCGGGGCGGCGGTGTCCACCAACCTGATCACCAACGAGGCGGCCGTCACCTCCTCGGGGGTGGAGGTGGAGGTGCTGGCCCGCCCCACCCCGTCCCTGACCCTCTCGGCGGGAGGGGGGATCCTGGACTCGGTCTACGACCGCTATGTGTTCGCCGAGGGGACGGACCTCTCCGGAAACGACGTCAAGCTGGTCCCCCGCTACACCCTCAACGTCAGCGCCACCCTCCGGAACGACGCGGGGCTCTTCCTCCGGGGCGAGATCGCCGGGCAGGGGCGGATGCAACTGGTGGCGGAGAACACCGTGTCCCGACCCCCCTCGGCCCTGCTGGCCGCCCAGGTGGGGTGGGAATTCCCCCGGGTGACGGTGCGGGCCTTCGGGAGCAACCTCACCGACCGGCGGCTGCCGGGGGGGCAGGCTTACACCAACTTCCTCTTCGGGAACGACGGGACCTTCTACATCCCCCTGGCGCCCCCCCGGGTGGTGGGGATCTCCCTGGAGTGGACCGCGGGGGGGTGACGGGAACTCCTCGGGGGCGGGCCGGGGGGGCGGGATCACCCGCCCTCCCGGTCGGCCATACCGGGGGAAATCAGTACTCGGAGAAGATCCGGCGGAGTTCGTCCAGGTCCCGGGTGTGGGCCAGCGCCAGCCGGAGGAGGATCCGGGCCTTCAGCGGCTGGAGGTTGTCCCCCGCCAGGATCCTGTCGGCGGCCCAGTCGGCGCCGTCCAGGACCCGGCTGTTCTGCGCCTGGGCGGTGCGCACCACCGGAATGGTCCGGGCCGCATCCCGGAGTCCAGCCCTGAGGTCCGGCGTGGCCACCCCGGAGCCGTGGCCGTGGAGGATCACGCCGTCGTACCCCGCCTCCACGAAGGCGTCCACCACAAGGCGGGTGGCCTCGGTGTGGGACATGACGATCCCCACCCGGGGGAGTTCCGTCATCCCCCGGATGTCGAATTCCGAGTTGGCGGTGTGCCGCTTCGTGGGGGTCCGGTAGAAGGTGATCCGGTCCGCATCCACCCACCCCAGGAACCCCAGGTCGCCGGAGCGGAAGGCCTCCACCCGGTAGGTGTCGGACTTGTTCACGTCCCGGGCGGCGTTGATCTGCTCGTTCATGACCACGAGCACGCCGTGTCCCCGGGAGGCCGGATCCGCCGCCACACGCACGGCGTTCAGGAGGTTGAGGGGCCCGTCGGCGCTGATGGCGGTGACCGGCCGCTGCGCTCCCACCATCACCACCGGCTTCTCCGACCGGACGGTGAGGTTCAGGAAGAAGGCGGTCTCCTCCAGCGTCCAGGTGCCGTGGGTCACCACCACCCCCGCCACGGAGTCGGCGGCGAAGAGTTCGTTGATCCGGTTTGCCAGCCGGAGCCAGATGGCCGTGTCCATCAGGCTGCTCTCGATGTTGGCGATCTGCTCCACCCGGACGTCGGCGTACTCCGCGATCCGGGGCACCGCCTGCACCAGCTCCTCCCCCGCCACCGCGCCGGAGGTGTATCCGGTGAGCTCCCCCGGCTGCCCGGAGCCGGCGATGGTCCCGCCCGTGGCCAGGACGTAGACCACCGGGCGCTCCTGCGCGGCCAGGGGGGCGGGGGGCGGAAGGAGTGCCGGAAGGGGGAGCGCCAGGATCAGTGTGAGCAGCGACCCTCTCGTCACGCTCCGGATCGGGGGACGCCGCCCCCCGCCTTCGGGACGGGATGACGCCGCCCCAACGGATGGCCCTCGGGTGGAAGCGGTGGTGGGGAGGGGATTCGGCACCGGGTACCTCGGAATCGGGGGAGGGGTGGTGGCTCCAGGGGGGT
>CAYQVI010000243.1:0-5518 GCA_964420725.1 uncultured Gemmatimonadaceae bacterium
GGGCGGTGGGTCTGCATCTTCAACGGGGAGGTCTACAACCACGAGGAGATGCGGCAGGAGCTCCGGCAGGCGGGGGTCTCGTTCCGGGGCCACTCGGATACGGAGGTCATCGTGGCCGCGGTGGAGCACTGGGGAGTCGAGGCATCGGTGCGACGCTTCGTGGGGATGTTCGCCATCGCACTGTGGGATCGAGAGGACCGGGTGCTGCACCTGGTCCGCGACCGGATGGGGATCAAGCCCCTCTTCGTGCATGCGGAACCGGGACGGGTGGCCTTCGCCTCGGAGCTGAAGTCCATCCTGGCCATCCCGGGGCTGGACCGTTCCCTGGACCGGGACGCCCTGCTGGGGTATCTCCGGAGCCTCCACGTTCCGGGACCCCGGTCCATCTACCAGCGGGTCACGAAGCTCCTCCCCGGGCACATCCTCAGCATCCGCTCCTCCCAGGAGCCCCTCCCGGCACCGGTCCCCTTCTGGACCGCCGAGGAGTTCGCCGTGGCGGGTCTGGCGGACCTCGTCCACGACGAGGCGGCGGGGCTGGAGCGGCTGGACAAGCTCCTCCAGATGGCGGTGCGGCAGCGGATGATCGCCGACGTCCCCCTGGGCGCCTTCCTCTCCGGGGGGATCGACTCCTCCCTGGTGGTGGCGCTCATGCAGGAGGCCAGCGACCGCCCGGTGAAGACCTTCTCCATCGGCTTCGACGACCCGAAGCACAACGAGGCCCCCCACGCCGCCGCCGTGGCCCGGCACCTGGGAACGGACCACACGGAGTCCATCCTCACCGCTGAGGATGCCCGCTCCCTGGTCCCCATGCTCCCGGACTCCTTCGACGAGCCCTTCGCCGACCCCTCGGCCATCCCCAACCTGCTGGTCTGCACCATGGCCCGGGAGTCTGTGACGGTGGCGCTGTCCGGGCTGGGGGGGGACGAGGTCTTCGGCGGGTACAACCGCTACACCCAGTTGGAGCGGGCCTCCTCCCTCCTGGGGGTCCCCCGGATGGGACGCCAGTTGGCCAGCCGGTCGCTGGATGCCATCAGCCCCGGAGGGTGGCAGCGGCTCCACTCCGCCGCCAGTACCGTCCTCCCGGCGGCACGGCGCCTCCGGCTCCCGGGGGAGAAGGCCCGGAAGCTCTCCTTCCTCCTCCGCCAGGACACCCCGGAGGAGATCTACCGCTCGCTGACCTCCGCATGGCAGGACCCCTCTCCCTTTCTCCCCGGAGCCCGGGAGCCCAGGCTGGCCCCGGACTTCTTCCTCTCCTCCGCCAGTCCGGTGAAGGGGCTGGTGGACCGGGCCATGCTGGCGGACCAGAAGGGGTACCTTGTGGATGACCAGCTGGTCATCGCAGACCGGGCCAGCATGGCGGTGAGTCTGGAGGTCCGGGTCCCCCTCCTGGACCACCGGGTGATGGAGTTCTCCTGGAGGCTTCCCGCCGGTATGAAGATCCGGGAGGGGACCGGAAAGTGGTGCCTCCGGGAGCTCCTGGCCCGCCGGGTCCCCAGGCCCCTCTTCGAACGCCCGAAGGTGGGCTTCTCGGTGCCGCTGGAGGAGTGGCTCCGGGGGCCGCTCCACGACTGGGCTGGAGATCTGCTTTCGGGAGATCGGCTGAGCCGGGACGGGATCCTGGACCGGCAGGCGGTGGAAGGTGCGTGGTCCCGGTTCCGCCGGGGCGGTGGCGAGGGGGCCCTGGGAATCTGGACCCTCCTCATGTTCCAGGCATGGAAGGAGCGGTGGGAGACCTCATGATCATCCTCACGATCCTGGTGGCCGTGCTGGCCGCCATCCTCTTCCTCCCGACGCTGTCGGACCTCCTGAGCCTCCTCCGGGTGATGGTCCTCCCGGGCCGGGGAAAGAGGGGCGCCCCGGACCGACTCCCCCGCTTCCTTGTGGTGGTTCCGGCCCACAACGAGGAGTTGCTCATCGAGAGCTGCGTCCGCTCCCTCCTGGGGATGGACTACCCGGCGGACCACCGGCGGGTGGTGGTGGTGGCGGACAACTGCACCGACCGCACGGCGGAGCTGGTCCGGGGGGCGGGGGGGGAGTGCCTGGAGCGCCACGACCTGGAGAAGCGGGGGAAGCCCCACGCCCTGGCCTGGGCCTTCGCAGGGCTTCCGTTGGCGGAGTACGATGCGGTGCTCATCGTGGATGCCGACACGCTGGTGGACCCGGCTTTCGCCCGGACCCTGGCCCGCCACGCGCCGCTGGCGGACCGGGCCATCCAGGGGGTCCACGGGGTGCGGAATGCCGACGAGAGCCCCATGACCCTCATGGCGGCGGTCCTCTCCACGGCACTCTACCGCTTCATCTATCCCCTCCGCTCCAGGGCGGGTCTCAGCGTCCCCCTCACCGGCAACGGGATGTGCATCGGCACCACCATCCTCCGGGAGAGGGGGTGGAGGGCCTTCTCCATTGCAGAGGACACGGAGCTCTACGTGGACCTCACCCGGGGGGGGTACCAGGTGGAGGTGGAGCCGGACGCCATCGTGCGGTCACAGGCCGCCCGGGAGCTCCAGCAGAGCGAGGCGCAGAGGACCCGCTGGAGGGCGGGGCGGATCGCCATCCTCCGGCGCCTGGGGCCAGAGGTCTTCTTCGGCCGGGGGCTGGGCTTCCACCAGCGGCTGGACATGCTGGGAGAGCTCCTCCTCCCCGGACCCCTGGTCCACCTGGGGCTGGTGGTCATCCTCCTGGCCCTGCTGGCGGTGACCACCCCTCCGGCGGCCCTGATCCTGGCGGTGGTGCTGGCCATCCCCATGGTGAGGATGGGGCTCTACACCCTCTTCGCCATCCCGCTGCAGCCCTCCCCCGCCCGGACGGTGAAGGCCTTCCTGTACCTCCCCGTCTACCTGGTGTGGAGGATGGCCACCGAGCTGAAGGCGCTGAAGATGGATGGGGACACGGAGTGGGTGCGCACGGACCGGCACGAGGCGGAGGACCGGGAGATGCCGGTGCCGGCGGAGCCTAGACCTCCGACTCCCTGACCCGGTACCCCGCCCCCCGGAGCACCCCCCTCGCGTCCTCCAGTCGATCCTCCCGGACCAGGACCAGGTCGGTCCCCCAGGTGGAGAGACCCATCAGGGGAATTCCCCCCCGGGCCAGTGCTCCAGTGATCCCCGCCAGCACCCCCACCGCGTCGAAGGGGAGGGGACCCTCCAGCTCCAGGACCCGGAAGCCCCGCTCCGCCGTGACCTCCGGGGGGAGCAGCTCCTCCGGCAGGTAGGCGGACCACCCGGTGGGGGTGCGGAGCTGGGCGGTGAGGGGCCCGGGCCAGCGCTCACCCGGGGTGTGGACGGGCCACCAGGGGGGATTGGGGACCTCCGGATCCAGCTCCACCACCGCCACCCGTCCCCCATGGATCCGGAGGGTCCGTCCCACCGGCTCCGGCCTCTCCGGGGTGGCGGAGGGCTCCACGGCGGCTCCCCGGGCGGCCTCGAGGAGCTCCTCCACTCCCCGCCGGAGCTCCGGCACATGGTTGCGGACGAAGGTCCACGCCAGCTCCGGATCCCCGCCCCCGTAGGCCCGGATCACATCCCGGAGCGCCCGGAGGCGCCGCCAGGGAAGACCGGCGTTCCCCGCCACGAAGGCCTCCGATACGGCGTTGGCGTGGGTGGAGAGGAGGTCCACCCTCCGGAGGATGGCGTCCATGAGGGCGCCCTCCCGGGGATAGCCTTCCCGGGCTCCCACCTCGGCGTATCCCTCCAGGCGGCGGAGGGCCTCGAGCATCCCCTCGATGGGGAGGATGGAGTCCTGGGGCACCGCAGGTCAGGGCAGCTGGGAGGCCTGCTCGATGATCGATCCCACCAGGCCGTACTCCACGGCTTCGGAGGCGCTGAGCCAGAAGTTCCGGTGGGTGTCCTCCTCGATCCGCTCCAGCGGCTGCCCCGTCTGCTTCGCGAAGATGCGGTTCAGACGGTCCCGCATCCGGAGGATCTCGGTGGCCTCGATCTGGATGTCGCTGGCCGTACCTCCGGCACCTCCCCAGGGCTGGTGGAGGAGGAAACGGGTGTTGGGAAGGCAGAACCGCTGCTCCTTCGGCACCGCCACATAGATCAGCGCCCCGGCGCTGGCCACCCACCCGGTCCCCACGATCCGCACCTGGGGGGTGACGTAGCGGATCATGTCGTGGATGGTGTCCCCGGACTCCACATGACCACCCTGGGAATTCAGGTAGACCGTGATGGGGTCATCCGAGTCCGCGGACAGGGCCAGGAGCTTCTCGATGACCCGGGTCGCCGTGGTCTGGGAGATCTCCCCGGCGATGACCAGGGTCCGGGCCTTGAACAGGCGCTCCGCGAGGAGCTCACGGGCGGAGGAGGCGTTCGGCTCGGCGGGCTTTTCCTCGGCGGGCATTCGGGACACTCCGGAAGGGCTTCGAATCGGGACGGCCAGGTAGGCTCTCACGTGCTCAACGGTAACCACGCCGGGGCTGCCAGGTCCAGCAGGCACCGCCGACTCCGGCGCTGCGGCCCCGGTTCCGGGCTCCGGTTCCTTGCCCGACCCCTCCCCCCGGGTCATCATTCGGATCGTACCCAGGCCGTCCTGGAGCAGCCTCCAGGGAGCAGGAACACCCCGCATTCCCCCCGGCCCGGAACCTGCTTCCGGTAGGACCACCCCGAGGGCTCGAATGGGTCGAGGCCGGGGTAGGAAGACAGAGGCCGATTCCTCCCGACCGGTGGACGCATGATCGCCGATCTCCTGAACCGCCCGGTGACCCGCCGCCCCGACACCCTCCGGATCTCCGGCCGGGTGCTCTTCCTCGCGGACGATCGCACCCTCATGGAGGCTCAGCTCCAGGACGGTGTGGATCTCCCCCTGGACGACGCACTCAGGGCGAAGCTCCGGGACCAGATCAGCACCGACGAGATCACCCCGGCCTACATCTGCTACTTCTTCGACGAGACGCTGGGGGAGTTCCCCTACCTGGGGCTCCGGGCCACGGATCCCGCCACGGGGGAACCCGCCTACCCCGTCACCCGGGGGAGCGTAAAGGGGGGAGGATTCGTCTGCTCGGTGGCGGGGAAGCGGCGGGGGAAGGGATCCAGCCGTGAGCAGAGTCCCTATGCCGAGCTCATGGCGGGGATCCAGGTGGTGGTGGCGGAGAGCATTGAGCGGATCTACAACGAGAACTGCCAGAACCTCGGCATGCTCACCACCACCGACTTCGGAATCGTGGAGCGGATCCGCTCCGGCGAGGCGATCCCCCTGTCGGTCTTCACCGAGGGGAAGGACGAGATCACCCGGCAGATCATCGAGTTCGGGGGGCTCTTCGAGTTCAACGTGGCGCGCCTGCAGGGAAAGGTGACGGTACCGGCCGCCACCGCCCAGGCCCCCGACGCCGCCCCGTCCCGCCCCATGACCGTGGCGGAGAAGATCTTCGCCAGCCACTGGGTGGTGGACGCCGCCGCCGGTCGCACCGGAGTGCCCTGGGTGACCCCCGGGGAAGCGGGGTTCTTCCGCACCGATATCCGGTTTTCCCACGAGTACGTCACCCCCATGTCGGCCATCTTCTTCGAGGAGAAGGTGGGGC
>CAYQVI010000244.1:0-5503 GCA_964420725.1 uncultured Gemmatimonadaceae bacterium
ATGCTCCTGGACAACCGGAAGGGGGTGGAGGAGCAGACCCGGAAGCTCTTCAACGTCTGCAAGCGCCGCCGGCTCCCCATCTTCACCTTCGTGAACAAGTGCGATCGCCCCGGCGAGGAGCCCCTGCAACTCCTGGACGACGTCACCCGGGATCTGGGGATCCAATGCTATCCGGTGACCTGGCCCGTCCGCACCGGGAATCGATTCCTGGGGGTCCTGGACCGGACCACCGAGGAGGTGCACCTGTTCGAGTCGCAGGGGGACCATGGGATGACCCGGGTGGGGACCCGGATCCTGTCCCTGCACTCCACGGAACTGGAGGCCGCCCTTCCGGCCGAGGCGCTGGACCGGCTCAGGGAGGAGGTGGAACTGCTGGACATGGCCGGGGCGGAGATGGACCGGGACGCCTTTGAAGCGGGAGAGCTCTCCCTGACCTTCTTCGGGAGTGCCCTCACAAACTTCGGGCTGGAGCCCTTCCTCAAGCACTTCCTGGAGTGGGGCATCCCCCCGGCACCCCGGGAGGCCGAGGACGACATCGTGGAGCCCACCGACGACGGCTTCACTGGGGTCATCTTCAAGGTGCAGGCCAATATGGATCCGAAGCACCGGGACCGGATCGCCTTCGTCCGGGTGGTGTCGGGGCGATTCGAGCCGGGGATGCAGGTGGTGGTGACCCGGACGGGGAAGGGGATCCGCTTGGCGGCCCCGCAGCAGTTCGTGGCCCGGGAGCGCACTCTGCTGGACGAGGCATGGCCCGGCGACGTCGTGGGCGTCCATGACCGGGGGAGTCTGCGGGTGGGGGATACCCTCTCCGAGAGCGGGCAGGTGGACTTCCAGGGGATGCCCCGCTTCTCGCCCGAGCACTTCTCATCGGTGCGGATCCAGGACCCCCTGAAGCGGAAGCAGCTCGATCAGGGGCTCCGGCACCTGTCGGAGGAGGGGGCGGTCCAGGTCTTCTACGCCGAGTCCCACACCGGTCCAGCCCCCATCGTGGGCGCCGTGGGGGTGCTTCAGTTCGACGTGTTGCTGCACCGCTTGGAGCACGAATACTCGGTCCGGGCCCGGCTGGAGCCCCTCCCCTATCGCCATGCCCGCTGGGTCCGGGGGCCCGAGGAGGCCATCACCGCCCTGGCGCGGCTCCCAGGCCGGAGCCTGGTGCACGACGCCGGGGGCCTCCCCCTGATCCTCTTCGATCAGGAGTGGACGCTGCAGCGCACCGTCCAGGAGGCGAAGACCCTGGAGTTCTTCGATGTCCGGCCCTGACCGGGGGAAGGGTCATCTCAGCCCGGAACAGATGACCGAGCTCCAGGAAATCCTGGAGTCGGAGCTGACGAAGCTGGAGCGGAGTCTGGGGGTGTCGGAGGAGGCGCTGAGGCCGGTGGAGCTGGACCAGACCGCGGTGGGCCGCCTCTCCCGCATCGACAATCTCCAGAACCAGGGGATGGTCCGGGAACTCCATGGGCGGGAACAGTCCCGCCTGGGGGCTGTGGTGGGGGCCCTGAAGCGGATGGAGGCCGGCGAGTACGGACTGTGCGCCCGGTGCGGGTCCCCGATTCCCTTCGGTCGGCTGCTGGTGATGCCTGAAGCGGCGGAGTGTGGGGGCTGCGGCTGACGGGGTCTTTGGGTTCCCGCCGGAGCAGGTGCAGCCATCCGGTGTTTCCGGTCCTCTCCGCCGTTCCGCCATCTGCCATTTGCGTTTCGGGCGCCCGGCGGGCCATCATTGCCCACGCGGCGACTCCTGCCCTACTTCTTCCCGCCCACGCCACCGCCTGTGAACGAACGACGCCGGGGAAACGGTTCCTACCCCGACCCCCCCGAGGGGCCCAGGTCGCCGGAGGCCCCTGACGAGGGCGGGTCCCGCTCGGTGGTGGCCCCCCCCCCTCCCGGTGCATCGGATGTGGTGGAGGAGCTACTGGAATCGGTGGGGACGGAGCCGCGACCGCAGCTCGCCCTGGTGGTGCCGGGGATCCGGGGCCGCTGCGCCCTGGTCACCGGCGGTTCAGGGGGAATCGGGCGGGCCATCTGCCTGGCCCTGGCCCAGTCCGGTACGGATGTGGCCTTCAACTGGTACGACGACGGCACCGAGTCGGCCCGGGAGGACGCGGAGCGACTGGAGGCAGAGCTCCGGGAGTTGGGCGTACGGGTCTTCCAGCGGTCCTGTGACATCCGACAGCCCGACCAGGTGCGGGACTTCGTGGCGGAGGTGCTGGAGGAACTGGGAGGGCTCCACATCCTGGTGAACAACGCCGGCATCGGCCGCGATCGGGCGCTCTGGCGGATGGGGGACGAGCAGTGGCGTTCGGTGATCCAGACAAACCTTTCGGGGACCTTCTACACCCTGCGGGAGGTGGCACCCGTGTTCCGGTCCCAGGAACATGGGAAGATCGTGAACATCACCTCCATCCACGGGGTCCGGAGCGAGTTCGGGCTGGCCAACTACTCCGCCTCCAAGGCGGGGGTCATCGGCCTCACCCGGAGTGCGGCGGTGGAGCTGGGGCCCTCCAACGTGAATGTGAACGCCGTGGCCCCGGGCTACATCCGCACCACGAAGCTCACCAACCAGGTCCCCTCGGAGATCCTGGACCGGGCCCGGGAGAGGGCGGCGCTGGGGCGGTTGGGGGACCCCCAGGATGTGGCCGGAGTGGTGCTCTTCCTCTGCTCCGAGGCAGCCCGTCACATCACGGGGGCCGTGATCCCCATCGACGGCGGGTACCTGTTGTAGGGGCCCTCGGGGGTCGATGGGTTGGAGTGACACCCATTCCTTCATACCTTGCGAGGTTGGAGGCTGCGACCCTGGGTCGCCGTCTCATCCCGAACTGTTGCCACCGGGATGGTTCGGTTGCACTCAACGTTGATGGTCCGCCCATGAGCTTTTTCCTCCCTGCGCCCTCGGCGCCCTCACGGGGCCTCGCCTCCGGTCTTCCTGTCCTTCCACCCTGATTGCAGCGGTTCCACCCGTCCCGGCGTCTCCGGGTCCCGGGTCTGCCGCGCGATCCCGGTCTTCTCTACCTGAACCGCCCTGCAGCGCCCGGAACCGGGTTCGACCATGGCTGCCCACTCCCAGTCTTCAGAGCAGAGATATGACCGTCCTTGAATCGTCCCCCCATCTCCACCGTGTCCGTCCGGTGGCATCGTCCAGCCCCAGCTCCGAGGCCCTCCGCCAGATGGAGGCAGAGGGAGTTCCCTATCTGCCGGTGGCCCATCCCGACGGAACCCTCGCCGGGATTGTCCTCCGTCGGGGGCTGGAGAATGGCTGCCGTCGAATGCGCCATGGCGCTCTGTGTGCTGTCCATGTCCACCTGAAGCCTGAAGTGGACGTCGTGTCCGAGGCCCGGTTCAGTGATCTGAAGGAGGAAGGTCGGATCGCTCCTGCGGTGGTGGTGAATGGGGATGGTCAGGCCGTGGGGATTGTTCTGGAGGTGGGAGCGGAGGCCGAAGGAGGACAGTCGTGAGCCGGGAGGGGATGGTGAGGATGTCCGGAGAGGTGGCGGAGGTGCTTCCCAGCCGCCGTTTCCGGGTCCGGATCGAGGGTGGAGAGCTGGCCCTGGTGACGCCTGCCGTTCGTCTTCGTGGACCCGAAGCGCGCTTCATGGTGGGCGACGCCGTCGTGGTGGATCTCAGTCCGTATGACCTGTCCCGCGGCAGGATCGTGGGTCGGCCAGCGGAGGGCGGGTCATGACGGGGGGGATTCGGTCTGTGCCGGTGGCCGGGAATCCCGGGGGTCTGAGGATCTTCGACGCCGCCCAGACGGGCAGGCTGGTACGCGCCCTGGCCGCCTCTCTCGATCGTGCGGTCACCCCGAGCACGCGCCTGGTGGGGATCGACGAGAGGGGGCTGGCTCTGGCCCACCTCATCGCTGCGGAGCTTTCGCGCCCTCGCCGATGGGCCCCGGCCAGACTCGACCCGGGGGCTCTGGGAGGTCCGGCCGAGGGGCCGCCGTCGGACGGGACCTTCTTCCCCGGTTTCGAGGGAGCGGATGGAGACCCCGTGGTGCTGGTGGATACGGCTCTGCACAGGGGTCGCCGGATCATGCGTGCGGTGCGTCACCTGGCAGCGGCGGGAGCGGGACGAATCGAGGTGGCCGTCCTCTGCCTGGCTACCGATCAGCCGGGGGAGGGCCCGCCGCAGTGCATCTACGGAACGGAAGTCACCCTGCGGGAGGGAGAGCGGCTGAGGGTCCGGGTGCCCCCGGTGGATGAGGATCTGGACGTCTGGATGATGACGAGAAGCTGACTGGGGTCCTCAACCCGCCAGCCATCTCGCCCGCCAGGCGGTCCCAATGGTCGGTGAACGCTCCATCCACCCCGGTGCCGGCTGGGCCCGCATCTGCGACGGCTCGTTTCGCCATGCGGGGGTGACCAATGGACCGACGGCCCCCGCAGCGGCTCACCGTCGGGCCGTCAAGCTTGATCGATTGAATCCATCGAACGCTTTGATGGGGACGGAGACGGGGAGAGCGCGAAGCGGGGGAAGGGGTCCGTTCCCCTCACCCCTCCGCCAGGATCTCCGCCAGCCGATCCGGATGGTCGGTGAACATCCCGTCCACCCCCAGTTCCAGAAGGGCCCGCATCTGGACCGGCTCGTTCACCGTGTAGGGGTGGACCAGCAGCCCCCGGGCCTTCGCGGCGGCCATCACCTCCGGCGTCACCCCCCGGGCGTTGGGCCCGATCCCCACCGCGTACTCCGTGACTCCGTCCAGGAGGGGGAGGATCTCATGCACCCGGGAGCCCAGGAGCTGGATCAGGGGGAGGCGGGGATTGATGTCGTGGATGAGGCGCAGGGAGGCGGGGCTGAAGGACTGGATCAGCACCTGCCCCGCCTCTTCTGCTCCCCGGGTAAGGCCGTAGCGGTCCAGCAGCTCCAGAAGCGCCTCCTCCATCCCCGGAGCCTCCTCCGGCTGCTTGGTCTCGATGTAGTACCGCACCTCCGTCCCGTAGCGCTGGAAGACCTCCTCCAGGGTGGGGATCCGTTCCTCCGCGTACTCCGGCCGGGCCCGGTCCGGGAAGCGCTCGTTGAACCAGCTTCCCACCTCGCAGCGCCGGAGCTGCTCCAGCGTCTTCTCCCGCACCGATCCGGTGCAGTCCGGGGCGGGCCCCCGAGCGGTGCGGTCCAGCGTCTCGTCGTGGAGGACCACCAGGACCCCGTCCGAAGTCATCTGGAGGTCCTGCTCCAGGTAGTCGGCCCCCATGGTCCGGGCCAGATCCCATGAAGCAAAGGTGTGCTCCGGGGCATGGCCGGAGGCCCCCCGGTGGGCGATGTTGATGGGGCCATCCGGGACGCCGGGGGTGGCCGCGACCGCAGGCAGGGTGGCCATCAGGAGGATCCAGGTTCGGCGGTTCATGAAGGAATCTCGCCCCGGGGTGGGCTCAGGTTCAGGGACAACGTGTAACGATCCGGGCACGGCGCCGGAAGGGGAGCGGAGAGCGTGGAGGGAACCACCACTGGAGGGGAAGGGGTGGGTACGGCCCCCGGGGGTGAGGCGACGGCGGCCCCTGGGGGCGGG
>CAYQVI010000245.1:0-5496 GCA_964420725.1 uncultured Gemmatimonadaceae bacterium
GGGCTGGGCTCCTACGACGAGATGTGCTTCAACTTCTCGTATGTGGCGGTGCAGGTGGGGGATCCGGTGTCGGAGGGGGGAGCGGGGCGGCGGTAGCCTACACCCCCGCCTTCTGCTTCGCCTGCCGGGCCAGCTCCTCCGCCAGGTACCGCCCGGTGTGGCTCTCCGGCACCCGGGCCACCACCTCAGGCGGTCCGCTGGCCACCACCTCGCCCCCCCGGGGACCCGCGCCGGGTCCCAGGTCCACGATCCAGTCGGCGGCCAGCATCACGTCCAGGTTGTGCTCGATGACCACCAGGGTGTTTCCGGCGTCCAGCAGCCGCCCCAGCACCTGCAGGAGCTTCCGGACGTCCTCGCCCGAGAGCCCGGTGGTGGGCTCGTCCAGGATGTAGAGCTTCCGCCCCTTCCGCCCTGCCGTCCCCGCCAGCTCCCGGGCGATCTTCAGCCGCTGCGCCTCCCCGCCGGAGAGGGTGGTGGCAGGCTGCCCCAGACGGAGGTAGCCCAGCCCCACCTGCTGGAGTTGCCAGAGGATCTGCCCCAGGCGGTCCTCCTTCAGGAAGAAGCGGATGGCCTCGTCCACGGTGAGCTCCAGCACCTCGGCCACATTCTTCCCGCGATAGAGCACGTCCAGCACCTTCGGCTTGAAGCGCCGCCCCCGGCAGACGTCGCAGGGGATGAAGACGTCGGCCATGAAGACCATCTCCACCTCCACATGCCCCGCCCCCTTGCAGGCGTCGCACCGCCCCCCGTCCACATTGAACGAGAACTTCCCCGCCTCCAGGTTCTGCCGCCGGGCCTCGGGCTGGGAGGCGAAGATCCGGCGGATCTCGTCCCACGCCTTGATGTAGGTCACCGGGTTCGAGCGGGGGGTGCGGCCGATGGGGGTCTGATCCACCAGGATCACCTCGTCCACCTTCTGGGCCCCCTCCAGCGCCTCGTATTCCCCCACCATCTCCCCCAGGTGCTGCCGTGCGGTGGTCTCCCCCTTCCCCAGCTCCACCTCCAGCGCCCGGTAGAGGACGTCGTGGACCAGGGTGGACTTCCCGGAGCCCGACACCCCGGTCACCACGGTGAGGGCCTCCAGGGGGATCTCCATCTCCACGTCCCGGAGGTTGTGGAGGCGAGCCCCCTTCAGCACCAGGCGCCCCTCCCCCCGGCGGCGGCGCCCGCCCCCCCCGGGAGGAGCCGTCAGCCGGATCCCGCCACCCCCCTCCCCCCTCCCGGACCCCTCCTCGGGATCCACCCCCGCCAGGTAACGCCCGGTCTGGGTGTCCGCCCGTTCCAGCTCCTCCGGGGTCCCCTCGAAGACCACCGAACCCCCGTGCTCCCCCGACCCCGGGCCCAGCTCCACCACCCGGTCCGCCACCCGGATGGCCTGGGGGTCGTGCTCCACCACCACCACGGTGTTCCCTGTGTCCCGGAGTCGCTCCAGCAGTCCCAGGAGGGCGCCGGTGTCCTTCGGGTGGAGCCCGATGGTGGGCTCGTCCAGCACGTAGAGCGTGTCCACCAGCGCCGAGCCCAGGGAGTTGGCCAGGGCGATCCGCTGCGCCTCTCCGCCGGAGAGGGTGCGAGCCTGCCGGGAGAGGCTCAGGTACCCCAGCCCCACCTCCCCCAGGAAGCCCAGCCGCCCCCGGAGCTCCTTCAGGATGGTCACGGCGATCCCCCGCTCCTGGGGGGTGAGGGCCAGTTCAGGGGGAAGGGTCTCCTTGCCCGGCTCCGGCTCCAGCGCCTCCACCCAGGGAAGGAGCTCCTCCACCGGGACCTCGCTCATGGCGGCGATGGTCCGCCCCGCCACCCGGACCCAGTCCGCCTCCGGTCGGAGCTTGGTCCCCCCGCACGCCGGGCAGGTGGTGGGGCTCTGGTACTGCCTCAGGAAGACCCGGATGTACTGCTTGTACCGCTTCGATTCCCGGGAGACCAGGAAGGGGATCATCCCCGTGAAGCCCCTGGTGCCGTGGATGATGGCGTGGCGGAGCTCCTCCGGAAGGTCCTGCCAGGGGGCCCGGAGCTCCGCCCCCTGGGACCGGGCGAAGGAGAGGAGCTGGTCCCGCTCCTTCACGTACCGGGGCTTCTCCCAGGGATCCACCGCCCCCTCCCCCAGTGAGCGCTGGGGATTCGGCACGATGAGGTCGACATCGTACTCCAGTGTGGCGCCGAAGCCGGTGCACCGGGGGCACGAACCGTAGGGATTGTTGAAGGAGAACAGCGCCGGGCGAAGCTCCGGGAAACGGATGTCCGGGTGCTCCGGGCAGCGCCTGTGCTCGGTGAAGACGATGCGGGAGGGGAGCTCCTCGGTGGGCCCTTCCGGGAGGATCACCACACACTCACCCTCCCCCTCCCCGAAGGAGGTGGCGATGGAGTCCGCCAGCCGGTCCCGGAGCCCGGGATCCACCGTCAGGCGGTCCACCACCACCAGGAGTTCCCCGGCGTGGGCCAGATCTCCCCCCAGCGCCTCCGGGTCCAGGGCCCCGGGTTCCCCCAGGTCCAGGGTGACGCCGTCGGCCATCACCCGCTGGAAGCCCATGGAGCGGAGTCCCTCCACCACGCCGGCGTGCTGCACCGTGTCGCTCACCCGCTGGGGGAAGCAGACCATCAGACGGGTGCCGGTCGGAAGCCCCAGGATCCGGTCCACCGAGCCCGATACCGTGTCCGGAACCACCAGCCGGTCGCACTCCGGGCAGTGGACCCGCCCCACCCGGGCCCAGAGGAGGCGGAGGTAGTCGTGGACCTCGGTGGCGGTCCCCACAGTGGAGCGGCTGGACCGGGCAGGATTCTGCTGCTCGATGGCCACCGCCGGGGAGATCCCCTCCACCGCGTCGACGTCGGGCTTCTCCATCCGGTCCAGGAACTGCTTGGCATACGTGGAGAGCGATTCCACGTACCGCCGCTGCCCCTCGGCAAAGAGGGTGTCCAGCGCCAGCGAGGATTTTCCCGACCCCGACGGGCCCGTGATGACGGTGAGCGCCCGCCGCGGAAGCTCGAGGGTGAGGTTCTTCAGGTTGTGCTGCCGGGCGCCCCGGATCCGGATGACATCGTCCATACATACAGCGTACCCCCGAGGGGTCCGCGATGGGAGGGGGGTGGGGTACGGAGCTCCACCCGAGCCCCGACGCGCGGTGGAACGGGTCCCGGAGTCAAGCTTCCGGGCCCGGAAGCCGACACTGGCGGGACGAGGCACAGCGGACTGCGGGCGGGGAGAACGGATCGGGCATGGAGCAGGGAGTGGAGCACCTGGACATGGCGTTCGACGAGGTCGAGCTGCCGGGGCGGATCGGCGTGCTGACCGCCGACGAACTGGACCTCCTGGAGTTCGGGGTCATCGGCTTCAACGGAGAGGGACGGGTCCGGGAGTACAACACGCATGAGTCGGGTATGGCCGGGCTCACCCGGGAACGGGTGGTGGGACGGCTCCTCTTCACCGAGGTGGCCCCCTGCATGGGGAACGCCATGGTGGCCGGCCGCTTTGCCCGGGCCGCTGCCGATGCGGACCCCCTGGACGCCACCCTGGACTACGTCCTCACCCTCCGGATGCGACCGGTGCGGGTCCGGCTTCGTCTGCTGGCCGACCCCGGGGCCCCCCTCCGGTATCTCCTGGTGCAGCGGCTCCCATGATCCAGCCTGGCGGACCCTCCGTGGCGGAGGAGAAGGATACGGCCCACGAGGCGCTGATCCACTTCCTCTACCAGGCCCCCATCGGGCTGGCGGAAGCCTCCCTGTCCGGGGAGACGGAGCTGATGAACCCCATGGCGGCGCAGCTGCTCCTCCCCCTGGCCCCCAGCGCCGACCTGGGGAACCTCTTCCAGGTGCTGGCTCCCCTGGCCCCCGACCTCCCCGCCCTGGTGGCGGCCTTCCCCGAAGAAGCCGGACCCATCCTGGAATCCCGGCGGATCCCGCTCCCCGCTCCCGTGCAGGAGGACGGTCCGCCCGGCGTCCTCTCCCTGGGCCTCTGGAAGCTGGGCCCGGACCGCCTCATGGCGGTGGTCACCGACGTCTCCCTGGAGGTGCAGCGGGAGAGGGATGGGCTGACCCGGAGCCTGTACGATGCCTCCCGCACCGACGCCCTGACCCGGATGCCCAACCGGGTGGCGGCCATCGACCGGATCGACTCCTCCCTGGTCCGTGAGGAGCCGGAGGGGGCCGGTGAGATGGCGGTGCTCTACCTGAACTGCGATCGCTTCCGGCAGCTCTCCGAGAGCTGGGGCCGGGCCGCCGGAGACGAGGTGCTGGCCATGATGGCGGACCGGATCCGCTCCGCTCTCCGGTCCCACGACCGGGTGGACCGCATCGGTTCGGAGGAATCCGTGGCGGCCCGGGTGGGGGGAGACGAGTTCGTGGTGGTGCTGAACGGGCTCAAGCGGGGGGAGGACGTCCACGTCGTGGCCCGGCGCCTGATGGACCTCCTCTCCGCCCCCTACGGCATCGGGTCACAGCAACTGGTCTGCTCCATCAGCATGGGTGTGGTCCTCCAGGCCCAGGCCATGGGGGACGCCGAGACCGTCATGCAGGACGCCGCCATCGCCGCGGCCGAGGCGAAGCGCCAGGGGGGGAGTCGCTACGTGATCTTCCAGCCGGAGATGGCGAAGCGGGCGGCCCGTCGCGGGGAGGTGGAGAACGGACTCCGGGTGGCGCTGGAGACCGATCAACTGACGGTCTTCTACCAGCCCTTCGTCCAACTGGATGGCCTGGAGGACGAGGAGGGGAGCCGATGCGTGGGGGTGGAGGCGCTGGTGCGCTGGAACCACCCCACCCAGGGGATGATCCCCCCCCTGGAGTTCATCCCGGTGGCGGAGGAGGCGGGGCTCATCGGGCGGATCGGGACCGTGGTGCTGGAGACGGCGTGCGGGGACTTCGTCCGGTGGAGGACGGAACTGGGACCACTGGCCCCGGCCCACCTCTCCGTGAACCTCTCCCGGGCGGAACTGTCCGCTCCGGAGTTCGCCGCCCGGGTCCACGACATCCTGGAGCGGACGGGGATGGCACCCCGGGAGCTCCAGTTCGAGGTCACCGAGAGCCTTGCGGCCCAGGACTGCGCCATCCAGGCCCGGCTCCGGGAGCTGAAGGGGCTGGGGGTGACGCTGGCGCTGGATGATTTCGGCACCGGATACTCGTCCCTCTCCAGCCTGCATCAACTCCCGGTGGACACGGTGAAGATCGACCGCTCCTTCGTCAGCCGGGTGGACACCAACCTCCACCACAGGGTGCTCATCGAGGCCACTGTGCTGGTGGCCAGGAGCCTGGGGATGGGGATCGTGGCCGAGGGGATCGAGACCCGGGAGCAGGCGGGGGTGGTGCGGGAGCTGGGGTGCGAGCGGGGGCAGGGGTACCTCTTCAGCCGCCCCCTGAGCATGCTCCAGACCACGGAGTGGCTCCGGGCGGGCAACACGGCCACCCTCCCTACCCTGCCATCAATTCCTGCAGCGTCCTGAGGAGCTCCACCCGGGTCCGGACCCCGAACTTCCCGTGCAGGTTCTTCAGGTGGAACTTCACCGTGTTCAC
>CAYQVI010000246.1:0-5416 GCA_964420725.1 uncultured Gemmatimonadaceae bacterium
GGAACGGTGCGCTCCCACCTCCACTTTGCCCGGAAGGCCCTGAGGAAGTTCCTCCAGGCGCCCCTCGGGGGACACGACAGGAACACGTAATGGATATGACGGAGATGGATGAACCCGGAGTGGCCCTCGGTGCTCTGGACCCTGCTGCGCAGGATCCCCGCTACTGGGAGCGGTTCCAGGCGCGGGTGATGCTGGCGGCGGCACCGGAACTCCGCCGCCGCAGAGCCCGGGGTGAGGTGGTGACGGTGACCGATGTCGTCCTCTCCTGGGGGCGTATGCTGGTACCCACGGCGCTGGCGGCGGCCGTGGCCGCCGGACTGCTCATCACCCCCCGCACCCCGGAGCCGGAGGCGCTGGGGCTGGAGGAGATCCTCCAGGCGCTGGTGGACGAGCCGGTGCCGGACCTGCTGCACTTCGATGAGCCGGATGCCAGCCTCGTACGGGTGTCCCTGGAGGGGGGCTGATGGCCAGTGGAATGACGGCCCGCCTGGCCACGCTGGTGATCTTTCTGGTGGTCTTCGGGGCCGGTCTGGCCGTTGGGGTGGCGGTGGACCGGAAGGTGGCCTCCGCAGCGGACGCACCGGTGCCCTCTGTGGTGGGGGAGGGCGAATCCCGGGAGGCGGCGGGGGATGAGGAAGAGGGGGAGGAGGATCCTCCCCGGGAGCGCCGGATGCTCATCGAGCGGGTGGGCCTCACACCCGATCAGAAGCTCCAGGTGGACTCCATCGTGGCGGTGATGGGGGGACGGATGTCCGACCTCCAGAAGGACTACCGCAGGCAGTACTGGGCCGTGGTGGATTCCTCCAGGGCCTCGCTGAAGCAGATCCTCACGATGGAGCAGGCGGTGATGTACGATTCCCTCCTCGCCGAGAGCGATCGCCGCCGGGACCGGAACGCGGTCCGCCTTCCACGAAACTGAACCGAGACATGGTCATGAAGCGATATCATTCCGGCCTTCGGGCTGGCTGGGCGGGCTGTGCCCTCCTCCTGCTGGGATTCCAGGGGAGTGCAGCGCAGCAGGAGATCCCCGCCGTCTCCCTGGACGAGGCCGTGGCCCGGGCCCTGGTCTGGAGCCCGGCGCTGGCCCAGAGCGAGAACGGGGTGCTGGGGGCGGAGCAGACCCGCCGGACCAGTCTCGGGTCCTTCATTCCCTCGGTGAGCGCCAGCAGTTCCACCTCCCGGGGAAGCAGCACCCGCTTCGATCCAAACCTGAACCGGAACGTGACGGGGAACTCGGAGAGCTACTCCATGGGCTTGAGCACCAACGTCCAGCTCTTCACAGGCTTCCGCAGGGGCGCCGAACTGGATCGCTCCAACGCGGAACTGGGTGCGGCCGAGGCCAGGTACGAGGACCAGCGCTTCCAGGTGACCCTGGCCACAAAGACCCAGTACTTCCAGGCGCTCCGGCAGTCGGATCTCCTCGAGGTGGCCCGGTCCCGGCTCCAGCGGGCGGAGGAGAGCCTGGCTTTCACCCGTCGGCGAGCCGAGGTGGGGACCGGAACCCGGTCCGACACCCTCCGGGCCCGGCTGGAGGTGCAGAACGCCCGGCAGGCCATCCTGGTGAACGAATCGGCGCTCCGGGCTGCCCGGCTGGGACTGGGGCGGCAGATCGGGGTGGAGGGGCCTGTGGCCGCCGTCCTCCCCGAGGGGCTGGAGCCCTCCCCGCTCCCCTTCGCCGAGGGGGAGATGATCCGGATGGCGGAGGATGCAGCCCCCTCGGTGCGGGCCGCCCGGGCCTCCACCGCCGCCGCCAGCGCCGGAGTGCGGGTGAGCAGGGCCCAGTACATGCCCTCCCTGGGGACCTCGGGGAGCTACAACTGGAACAACTCCGAAGCAAACTGGGATTCTGGACGTACGGGTTGGAATGCGTCGCTGAGCCTCAGCTACCCGGTCTTCAATGGATTCTCCCGGGAGGCGGGGATGGCCCGCTCGGTGAACGCCGAGCGGTTGGCCCGCGTGCAGGAGGAGGATGCCCGCCTGGCTGCACGGGTGGAGGTGGACAATGCCCTCCGCTCGCTGGAGACGGCCGAACTGGCCATCGCCCTGGCGGAGGAGTCCATCGTCGTGGCGGAGGAGGACCTGCGGGTGATCCAGCTCCGGTACGAGTTGGGGGTGGCGACGATTCTCGAGGTCGTGAACAGCCAGGTAGCACTGGACGAGCAACTCGTCAACCTGGTCACGGCCCGCTACGACTACGCGGTGGCCCGGGCACAGCTCGAGGCGCTGCTGGGGAGGGATCTGTGAGCGACGTGATCATCCGTACCGAGGGGATCCGGAAGGACTATCGGCTGGGGGCGGAGGTGGTGCGGGCGGTGCGGGGGGTGGACCTGGAGATCCGGAAGGGGGAGTTCGTGGCCCTCATGGGTCCGTCCGGCTCGGGGAAGTCCACCTTCATGAACGTTCTGGGGTGCCTGGATACCCCCACGGAGGGAAAGTACTGGCTGAACGGCCAGTTGGTGAGCGAACTCAGCGACGACGAACTGGCCCGTGTTCGGAACCGGCAGATCGGCTTCGTCTTCCAGAGCTTCAACCTCCTCCCCCGGGCCTCGGCCCTCCACAACGTGGAGCTCCCGCTGATCTACGCGGGGGTTTCGTCGAAGGAGAGGCGGCGGCGGGCGGAGGAGAAGCTGTCGCTGGTGGGGCTGGGAGATCGGATGGGTCACAAGCCTCCGGAGATGTCCGGGGGACAGCGGCAGCGGGTGGCCATCGCCCGGGCGCTGGTGAACGAGCCCGCCCTCCTGCTGGCCGACGAGCCCACCGGGAACCTGGACTCGGAGACCAGTGAAGAAATCATGGCGGCACTGACCCGTCTCAACGAAGAGGGGCAGACGATCGTCCTTGTGACGCACGAGCACGATATCGCGGAGCATGCGAAGCGGCAGGTGCACCTGAAGGACGGTCAGATCGAGCGGGACTTCCTGAACGCCGGGACAGGGGTGGTACGATGAGGCGCATGGAACCGGGAACAATGGGCCGCAGGGGCAGGGTCGCCGTTCTGCTCCTGGCTG
Source organism: uncultured Gemmatimonadaceae bacterium (assembly GCA_964420725.1). GTDB lineage: Bacteria > Gemmatimonadota > Gemmatimonadetes > Longimicrobiales > Gaopeijiaceae > CAYQVI01. The sequence goes on from CAYQVI010000246.1 coordinate 3,009, forward strand.
TGGTCACGGCGGCGTGCGGGGAAGGGGCGGCCACCGAGGCCGGGCCCGCCCTCCAGACCGGTGAGGTGGTGCGGCAGGACCTCCGGATCACCGCAGAGGCCACCGGCCAGTTGGAGCCCCTCCGGCAGGTGGAGGTGAAGTCCAAGGCCTCCGGTGAGATCCTGGAGCTCCTGGTGGATACCGGAGACCAGGTGGAAGCCGGGGCGCTGATGGCCCGGATCGACCCCCGGGAGGTGGAGAACGCCTACAACCAGGCGGTGGCGGACCTGGACGTGGCCCAGGCCCGGGTGGAGATCTCCCGCTCCCAGATGGCGCGTTCCCAGCAGCTTCTGGAGGCGGGGGTCATCACGCCCCAGGAGAACGAGTCGGCGGCGCTGGAGATGGCGAACTCCCAGGCGGCGCTGGTCCGGGCCGAGACCAACAAGAGCCTGGCGGAGCTCCGCCGCACCGATGTGACCATCCGGGCTCCCCTGGCCGGGACCATCCTCCAGAAGAGCGTGGAGGAGGGGATGGTGATCCAGTCGGCTGCCGGAAGCGTGTCCGGGGGAACGACACTCTTCATCATGGCTGCGCTGGATCGGATGCAGGTCCGGACCCTGGTGGACGAGACCGATGTGGGGAAGATCATCCCGGGGATGGACGCCGTGGTGCGGGTGGAGGCCTTCCCGAACCAGCTCTTCCAGGGAACGGTGGAGAAGATCGAGCCCCAGGCGGTGGTGGAGCAGAATGTCACGAACTTCCCTGTGATCGTGACGCTGGACAACCAGTCCGGCCTCCTGAAGCCCGGGATGAACGGCGACGTGGAGATCCTGATCAGTGAACGGCCCCGGGCCCTGCTCCTCCCCAACAGCGCCGTGGTGGGGCTGGCGGAGGTGGGGGCTGCCGCACTGGTCCTGGGACTGGATCCGGAGGCCATCCAGATCGACCGGAGCGTCTTCGCCACCCTGGGGAGCGGTGCCGGTGCTGCAGCGGCCGCAGGAGCCGGTGCAGCCCCGGGCGGCGCTGCTCCTGGCGCGGCAGCCATGGACTCCCTGAGGGCCCAGGTGGCCCGGGGGGAGATCAGCCAGGACTCGCTGCGGGCCCTCATGGCGGCCCGGGCGACCGCCGGGGGAGCGGCTCCCGGAGCCCGCCCCGGAGGAGCCAGGGGGGCGGTAGGCGGACGCCCAGGAGCCACCCGGCAGGCCTCAACTCCGGGAGAGCCCCAGCCTGCGGTGACCTTCGTCCTGGGGGCAGACGGGATTCCCACGCCACGTCCCATCCTCATCGGGCTGAACGACTGGGACAACACGGAGGTGCTGGGTGGTCTGGAGGAGGGGGAGCGGGTGGCCCTGATCGGGGCGGCACAGCTCCAGGCCCGGCGTCAGGAGATGCTGGACCGGTTCCGGGGAGCCACCGGGGGGATGTTCCCGGGGGGCGGCGGGATGCCGAGGATGCGATGAGCCACCACGCCAACTCCCAGGGGGATTCGACATGCTGATCAAGGAGCTCTTCGGGGTTTCCCTGGCGGCCATCCGCGCCAATGCCCTCCGCTCGTTCCTCACGACGCTGGGGATCATCATCGGGGTGGGGGCCGTGATCACCATGGTGGCGCTGGGAGAGGGTGCCCAGCAGCAGGTGAGGCAGCAGATCGAGCAGATGGGAACCAACACCCTCACGATCCGGCCGGGACAGGCCCGCTTCGGTGGGGTGGCCCAGGGGGATGCCCGTCTCTACACCGAGGATGCCGACGCCCTGAAGTCCCAGGCCGCCGGGATCGTGCGGGTGGCCCCCGAGATCCAGTCCCGGCAGCAGATCGTCATGGGTGGGATCAACTCCAGCAACCAGATCGTGGGGAGCTGGCCCGAGTACTTCGACATCCAGAACATGCGGATCGAGTACGGCCGGCTCTTCAACGAGGGGGAGGTGCAGGGGCGGCGACGGGTGGTGGTGGTGGGATCCGCCATTCCCGAGGTGATGCAGGTGCCGGCACCCCTCCTGGTGGGGCGGACCCTCCAGATCCGGGGAATCAGTTTCGAGGTGGTGGGGGTGCTGGCGGAGAAGGGGGACATGGGGTTCTCCCGCCCCGACGAGCAGCTCTACATCCCGGTGACCACGGCCCAGTACAGGGTCTTCGGGGGGCGGGACCGGCTGAACTCCATCCTGGCTCAGGTGGAGGGGCCTGGCTCCATGGATCTGGCCTTCGCCGAGATCGACCGGATCCTCCGGAGGCAGCACCAACTCCGGCCGGGAGCCCAGGCGGACTTCAACATCCGGAACTCCACCGACCTCCTCCAGTCCTTCGAGGAGACGAACCGGACCTTCACCTACCTCCTGGCGGGGATCGCCGGGGTGAGCCTCCTGGTGGGTGGGATCGGGATCATGAACATCATGCTGGTGAGCGTCACGGAGCGGACCCGGGAGATCGGGGT
>CAYQVI010000247.1:0-5382 GCA_964420725.1 uncultured Gemmatimonadaceae bacterium
GACTACCTTCGCAGCGCCATCCAGTCGATGGGGATCTCGAACTTCACCCACTGGGGGCGGAAGGGGTCGGTGAAGCGGGAGAAGCGGAAGAGCTTCCCGATCCGCACCGCCTCTGAGTCCAGCCGGGTGGAGCCCGACGACCGGATCAGCCGGGCCTCGTGGACCCGCCCCTGGGGGTTCAGGATCAGCTCCACCGAGGATTCCCCCCGGGGGCGCTCCCCCTGCATGACCGAGTCCGCCACCCCCCGGAGCTCCCGCTGGATCAGGGAGATGTTCAGCACCCGGAGCTGATCCGTGTCCCGGGGAAGGGCCACGGCGGTCTCGGGAGAGTCCTGCGCCTCGAGCCCCCCCTGGGGAAGGCCCGGGGCCACCATCAGCAGGATGGCCAGGAATAGCGGAGCGCTGGAGCGGTTCATTGGGGGTGATACCCCCGCCGCTTCCCCCCCGGTCCGTCCCCCCGGGGGAGCCACCCCGTCCCGTGCCGCAGCCGTGGCCCCCTTCCTACCCGGGGAACGAGACGGCCGCGGCCCGGGCCGGCTCCGGCATGGGCGCCTGCAGCGCCGTCTCCCCCATGAGCCACCGGTCGATCTCCCGGGCGGCGCCCCGCCCCTCGGCGATGGCCCACACGATGAGCGACGCCCCCCGGCGCATGTCCCCGGCCACGAAGACCCCCTCCGTGGCGGTGGCGAACTCCCCGTAGCGGGCGGGCACCAGTCCCCGGAGGGTCTCTACCCCCAGCCCGGTGGTGAGGGCCGGGGTGTCGTGCCCCCGGTAGCCGATGGCCAGGAAGACCAGGTCGGCGGGGAGCTCCTCCACGTCGCCGGTGCGGCGCATCCGGGGGGGGTGCCCCGGCTCCCGGTCCCAGGCCAGCCGCTCCACCCGCACCCCCCGGACCCGCCCCGTCCCGTCGTCCAGGAAGGCCAGGGGAAGCAGCCCGTACTCCCGGGGGTCCCGCCCCAGCACCGCCTCCCCCTCCTCGTGGGCGTACTCCACCACCCGGCTCCCGGTGGGGCCCGGCCAGGGGTGGTCCTCGTCCCGCCCCTCGGGCTCCGGGTCCCGGCGGGTGATGTTCAGCAGCGACCGGCACCCCTGCCGCAGCGCCGTGGCCACGCAGTCCGCCCCGGTATCCCCCCCGCCGATGACGATGACGTCCCGGTCCCGGGCATCGAGGTCGCCCGGGATGAGGTGCTGGTGCCGCCTGGCCCCCGGGGTGCCCCGTCCGTCCAGCAGGTTCAGGGTGGCCCGGGTCAGGTAGTCCATGGCCCGGTGGATCCCCAGCAGCTCCCGCCCAGGGAGGTCCAGGTCCCGGGCATCCAGCGCCCCGCAGGCCAGGAGGATCGCGTCGTACTCACGGCGCAGGTCGTCGGGATCCACATGGACTCCCACGTCCACCCCGGTGCGGAACTCGATCCCCTCGGCGGTCATGAGCTCCACCCGGCGCTCCACGGAGCGCTTGTCCAGCTTCATGGCGGGGACCCCGTACATCAGCAGCCCCCCGATCCGGTCGTCCCGCTCGAAGACCACCACCGAGTGTCCGGCCTGGTTCAACTGGTCGGCGGCGGCCAGCCCGGCAGGGCCGCTTCCCACGATGGCCACCCGCTTCCCGGTGCGGGTGCCGGGGATGCGGGGAACCACCCACCCCTCCTCGAAGGCCCGATCGGCGATGGCCCGCTCGATGCGCTTGATGGACACCGCCGGGTCGGTGATCCCCAGAACACACGCCTCCTCGCAGGGGGCAGGGCAGATCCGCCCCGTCCACTCCGGGAAGTTGTTCGTGAGCATGAGCCGCTCCCACGCCTCCCGCCACCGCCCCCGGTGCACCAGGTCATTCCACTCCGGGATCCGGTTGTGGATGGGGCACCCGGTCCCAGACTGACAGAAGGGCACACCGCAGTCCATGCACCGCGCGCCTTCGTCCCGGAGCGACTCCTCCGAGATCTCCGGGAGGAGCACCTCTCCGAAGTCCCCCACCCGCTCGGCGGGGAGGCGGGCCGGGGGCGTGCCCCTGAGCACCCGCAGGAATCCCCTGGGATCAGCCATGGTGGCCTCCGGCGGGGGGGGTGCGGGGTCCGATGGGGCTCTTCCCCTGTGGCGTGGGAGGTGACAGGGGCCCCGTCCCTCCCACCGGACCCGGGGCGGACGTCGATCCCCCGGTGGGGAGCACAGGGAGACCGCCGATCCGGCTGGAGGCGGATTCCCCCACCCTGCGCCGGGGAAGCTGCATCGGGGGCTTCCTCCGGGGGGCGTGGATGTGGGGCTCGGCGGCGGCCTCCTCCTCGGCACGCCTCCGGGCCGCCAGCGTCTCCATGGCCAGCCGGTACTCCGTGGGGATCACCTTCACGAAGGTCCCCACCTCGGTCTCCCAGTCCGCCAGGACCTTCCGGGCCACCTCGGAGCCGGTGAAGCGGCGGTGCCGCTCCAGGAGCCACCGGAGCTCGTCCCGGTCCTCCACGGACTCCACCGGCCCCAGCTCCACCAGCTCCAGATTGCACCGGTCGGGGAAGATCCCCTCCGGGTCCCGGACGTAGGCGATCCCTCCGCTCATCCCGGCGGCGAAGTTCCGGCCGGTGGGCCCCAGGATCACCGCCCGTCCGCCGGTCATGTACTCGCAGCCATGGTCCCCCACACCCTCCACCACCGCCAGGGCGCCGGAGTTCCGGACGCAGAAGCGCTCCCCCACCCGCCCCCGGATGAAGGCCTGCCCCCGGACGGCGCCGTACAGCACCACATTCCCCGCCAGGATGGTCTCCTCAGGGACGAACGGCGCCTGCAGGGACGGATAGAGGATGAGGCGTCCCCCGGAGAGACCCTTCCCCACGTAGTCGTTGGCGTCGCCTTCCAGCTCCACCGTGACGCCCTCCGCCAGCCAGGCCCCCAGGCTCTGCCCTGCGGAGCCCTCCAGCTTCACATGGATGGTGCCGTCCGGGAGTCCCCCCTTGCCGAAGCGTCGGGCGATCTCGTGGCTCAGCAGCGTGCCCACCGCCCGGTCCTCGTTCCCCACCGGGAGCTCGATGTGCACCGGACGCGCCCGGTCCAGCGCCCCCCCCGCCCGGCGGAGGAGTTCCCGGTCCAGCACGTCGTCCAGCACCGAGCGACGGGCCGCCTCGGCCCGCTCCCGCCGGTCCGCCCGGAGGTAGGGGTCCCGGGGCCGGGCCGCCTCGTCTCCGTCGCTGCCATCCAGGAGGATCGACGCGTCCACACCGGCGGCCTTCCAGTGGCCCTCCGCCCGCACGGCCTGGAGCAGGTCCGTACGTCCCACTGCCTCATCCATGGAGCGGAGCCCCAGGTGCGCCAGGATCTCCCGCACCTCCTCCGCCACCAGGAAGAGGTAGTTGATCAGGTGCTCCGGCGCCCCGGCGAAGCGCTTCCGGAGCACCGGATCCTGCGTGCACACCCCCACCGGACAGGTGTTCAGGTGGCACTTCCGCATCATGATGCACCCCAGGGTGATGAGGGGTGCGGTGGAGAAGCCGAAGGAGTCCGCCCCCAGGAGCGCCGCCACCGCCACGTCCCTCCCGGTGCGCAGGAGTCCGTCCACCTCGATGCGCACCTCATCCCGGAGGCCGTTCCGGGTGAGGGTCTCCCGGGTCTCCGCCAGCCCCAGCTCCCACGGGAGCCCCGCATGCCGGATGCTGGTGAGGGGGGAGGCGCCGGTCCCGCCGTCGTGCCCGGCGATGAGGATCCGGTCGGCACCGGCCTTCGCCACCCCGGCGGCCACGGTCCCCACCCCCGCCACCGACACCAGCTTCACCGCGATCTCCGCCCGGGGATTGGTGTTCCGCAGGTCGAAGATGAGCTGCGCCAGGTCCTCGATGGAGTAGATGTCGTGGTGGGGCGGGGGGCTGATGAGCATCACGCCGGGGGTGGTGCCCCGGACCCGGGCGATCTCGGCGCTCACCTTCTTCCCCGGGAGCTGACCCCCCTCTCCAGGCTTCGCCCCCTGGGCCATCTTGATCTGGATCTGGTCGGCGGCGGCCAGGTACTCGATGCTCACCCCGAAGCGTCCCGACGCGATCTGCCGGATGGCGGAGCGCCGGGAGTCCCCGTCGGGGAGCGGCTCCGCCCGCCCCGGGTCCTCGCCCCCCTCACCGCTGTTGGAGCGCCCCCCCACCCGGTTCATGGCAATGGCCAGCGTCTCGTGGGCCTCCAGCGAGAGCGCCCCGTAGCTCATGGCCCCGGTGGAGAAGCGCTTCACGATCTCCGCCGCAGACTCCACCTCCTCCAGCGGCACCGCCCGGTTCCCGTCCGGGGCGAAGGCCAGGAGGGAGCGCAGCGTGGCCCGGGAGGCCCCCTCCTCGTGGCAGAGACGGGAGTAGTCCCGGTATGCCTCCCGGCTGTTCTGGCGGGCCGCCTGCTGGAGCTGGGCGATGGTGTCCGGATTCCACTGCCGGTCCTCCCCCCCGGGACGCCAGGAGAACTCCCCGGGGACGTCCAGCACCGGGACCGCGGCTCCCCGCCGGGGCCACGCTTCGGCGTGCCGCCTCCGGGCCTCCTCCTCCAGCACCGCCAGGCTCGCCCCGCCGATGCGGCTCTCGGTGCCCGCGAAGCACCGCTGGATGACGTCGGGGCCCAGCCCCAGCGCCTCGAAGATCTGGGCTCCCTTGTAGCTGGACAGGGTGGAGATCCCCATCTTGGCCATCACCTTCAGGATCTCCCCCTCCGCGGCGGCCGCCCACGCCTGGTGGGCCTCCTCCAGCGTCTTTCCGTCCCCCCAGCGCCCGGCGGCCACCTCCCGGTCGATGACCTCCCGCACCAGCCACGGATGGATGGCGTCGGCCCCGAAGCCCAGGAGGGCGCAGATGTGGTGGATCTCACGGGGCTCGCCGGAATCCAGGATGAGGGCAGCCTTCCCCCGGAGCCCCGTGTCCAACAGGTGGTGGTGCACCGCACCGGTGGCCAGAAGGGCGCTGACCGGAAGGTGGTCCCGGTCCACCCCCCGGTCGCTGAGGACCAGCACCGTGATCCCCTCCCGCACCGCCGACACGGCGGCCTCCTGGATCCGCACCAGTGCGGCGTCCAGCCCCTCATCCAGGGGAGAGAGGAGGGAGATCGTCCGGGAGCGCCAGCTCCGGGGCCCCCCGATGGCGGACGCCGGGGTGGGACCGGTGCCATTTCCGGAGGGGGCGCCGGGGCCGGAGGGGAGCGCCCTCCCGCTTCCGTCCATCTCCTTCAGCACCGCCAGCCCCCCCACCGAGAGGATCGGGCTGGTGATCCAGAGCCGGGCCAGCGCCGCCTCGTCGGGCTCCAGGAGGTTCCCCTGGGGCCCCACGGGGCAGTCCAGCGCCGTCACGATCCGCTCCCGGATGGAGTCCATGGGAGGGTTCGTCACCTGGGCGAAGCGCTGCTTCAGGTAGTCGTAGGGGAGCCGGGCCCGGTCCGAGA
>CAYQVI010000248.1:0-3726 GCA_964420725.1 uncultured Gemmatimonadaceae bacterium
ACAGCTCGCTCCTCTCCACCCTCCAGTTGCGGACCGCCATCGGCCGGTCCGGGCTGCAGCCGGGGGCTTTCGACGCCCTCACCACCTTCTCTCCCGTGGTGTCTGAGCGGGGGGGTGGTGTGCAGCCCAGCAACCTGGGGAATCCGAACCTGAGCCCCGAGGTCTCCACGGAGTGGGAGGCAGGGTTCAACGCCGGGCTCATCAACGACCGGATGGCGGTGGACTTCACCTACTGGAACCGGACGGTCACCGACCTTCTGGTGGCCCGTCAGTTCCAGCCTTCCGGTGGGTTCCTCTCGTCGCAGCTGGACAACCTGGGTGAGATGAAGGCCTGGGGGCTGGAGATCGGCGTCACGGGGAATGCCTTCAACCGCGGCGGGATGTCGCTGGACCTCTTCGCCAACGCCAGCTTCACCCGGGAGAGGATCTCCGACATGGGTGGGGCGCCGGACATCAAGGTGGGGTACTTCCGCTACTCCACCTGGCACCGTGAGGGCTTCGCCCCCGGCGCCCAGTTCGGACCGGTGCTGGACACCAGCGTTCCCCTCCCCGTGCATCTGGGGAACTGCGTGCCGCTGACCCGGGAGCAGTTGGTGGAGTTCACCTCCGTTCCCCGGACCGCCCAGACCTTCCTTCCCCTGGTGAAGGACTGTGGCACCCCGAACGAGAAGCTCCAGTACATGGGCAAGCCCACCCCGGACTGGGCGGGTGCCTTCGGGGGTGACCTCCGTTGGAGGAACTTCACCCTCACCAACCTCTTCGAGTTCAGGGCCGGCGACTACGTGGTGCACAACATCACGCAGGAGTTCCGCCGGTCCCACGCCACCATCGGCCGGAACCTGAAGGTCACCGCCGACGTGGAGTCCATCCTGCTGAACCCCGCCAGTACGGCCGAGCAGCGTGCGGATGCAGCCACCACGTGGGCCACCGAGCTCTTCGGGCTGGCTCCCTATGACGGGTTCAACGCCATCGAGAACGCGAATCACCTTCGCTGGCAGGAGGTGAGCCTCACCTACCGCGTCCCGACGGAGTGGGCCGAGCGCTTCCGCGCCCGGAACATGAGCATCACCGCCGGCGGCCGGAATCTGGCCCTCTGGACCCCCTACAGCGGCTTCGACCCCGCGTCGAACGTGTCGGTGAGCCAGGGTTCCGAGGGACAGTTCTTCCAGGGGCTGGACGGGTGGAGCGTGGGGATTCCCCGCCGCTTCCAGTTCTCCGCCCGTGTCGGCTTCTGACGAGGGAGACATCACATATGAATACGACTGAACGGATGCATGGCGGGCGCAGGGGGGGGCACCTCATGCGGTACGGGGCCCTGACCCTGGCCCTGGGGTTGGGGCTGACGGGGTGCGACAGCCTCCTGGACGTGTCCAACCCCAACAACGTGACGCAGGACGCGGTGGTGCAGCCGCAGGCCGCCACCGCAGTGGTGAACGGTGCGGCGGCCCGGAGCGCCCTGGCCTGGGCCTTCGTGGTCCGCATGGCCACCACGGTCAGCGACGAGAGCACGCAGACCGGTTCCTGGGATGCCGCCCGGGACATGAACAACGGGAACCTGACCAACCCCGGGAACTCGGACAACAATGACGGATTCAACACCGCTTCGGTGGGCCGCTGGATGGCCGACGAAGCCCTCCGTCTGGTGCTGTCCCATCAGGAGGAGGGGACGCTGGCCCGCCGGGCGGACCTCATCGACGCGTACCTCTACGCCGGCTTGAGCCGGCTCCTGATCGCGGAGTACTTCGAGGACTTCGTGTTCTCGAACCGCACGGAGCCCGGTCCTCCGGTGGGCCCGGCCAACATGGCAGGGATCTATGACGAGGCCCTCGGGTTCTTCGCGTCCATGCGGTCCGAGGCCCAGGGCGCAGGGGACGACGAGCGGGTGAGGCAGGCGGTGGCCCTCACCGCCCGGACCCACTACGGCAAGGCGCTGTGGCAGAAGTTCCAGCCCCGGGGCACCGTGCCGGCGGACCCGCTGGTGAACAGCGCACAGGCCAGCGCTGCGGCGACGGAGTTCTTCACCCTGTCCGCCGCTCCGGACTGGAGGTTCTCCCATACCTATGGTACGGGGAGCATCCAGAACACGCTGGCCAACTGGCTGAACACCCGCCGGGAGATCCGGCCCAGCAACCGGCACATCATCGCCACCGAAGGGTTCGCGGTGCAGGAGGTGGTGCTCCGGGATCCGATCACGGATATCGTGGACCCGGCCCTCTCCGCCCGGATCTTCGAGAACCGGGATGGGGTGAACTGGTCGCCCCTCCCCATCACCTCGGCCCGGGAGATGCACCTGATCCTGGCCGAGGCGGCGCTGGCCGGTGGCAACACGGCCGGCTTCGAGACGCATATCAATGCGCTCAGGGCCCTGGAGCCCAGCCTGACGCCCTACACCGGCCAGGTTGCGGCCCAGGATCTCCTGGTCCACAGCCGGGAGGTGAACCTGTACATGACCGGTCGCAGGCTGGCCGATCAGTACCGGTTCGGGATCACCTCGGCCACCTGGCTGGCGGGGTCGGATGCGATCCTGCGCCCCGGGAGCTTCTTCCCCATCGGGGAAGTGGAGCGGCAGACCAACTGCCACTTCCTGGGAACCTGCTGATCGGGACTCCCCGGCCGCCGTCGGGCCGGGGATGACAGGATGGAACGAGGGGGGGTGGCCAGGTCGGCCACCCCCCCTCTTGTCGTTTCCCAGTGCACCGCCTCAGGTGTCCCCGTCCTCCCTCAGCGGGGGAGGAAGAACCCCCCCATGATGTCCACCAGCGGCGGTGGCTGATCCACGTCTCCGCCTCCGGGGCGGGTGATGTCCGTGTACCGGATGATGACGAATCCCAGGACCACGGTTCCCAGGAGGCTCCCCCGGAGGGCCGACTTCTGACGCCGGAGCTTCAGGCTCTCCCGCACCCCGTCCCGGAACGACTGGTCCAGGGAGCCTTCCCCGGCGAAGGGGTTCTCCACCGATCCCGGCAGACCTCGGTCCCGGCCGGCCAGCCTGGTGACCACCACCGCCCCGATGGGACCACTCACCGCTCCCGCCACCAGTCCCGTGCCGAACCACCCCAGCGTCCCAGGCTCCCCACCGGCCTCCACCCCCAGCCTCCTGGCCTCCTCCTCCTGGGGGGAGAGGATCACATCCCCCTCCGCCGACCCGGTCCGGAACGCCACGGTCCAGGGCCCCGACGCGGCCACATCCAGGAGATATCCGTCTCCAGCCGCCAGTTGCAGCGCCCGGGACCCGGTGAAGGGGCCGCTGGTCCGGGCGAGCTCCTCCACCATGGCCCCTCCCCGGTCCAGGAGGCGCGCCCGGAACTCACCCGAGCCGCTGTACTCGATCTCCACCCGGACCATGCCGCCGGGGAGGGAGAAGGGCTGCGACGCCGACGGGCCCGATCCGCTGAACTCCTGCCCGGAAAGGGCGCCGGGGAGCAGGCACGAAACGAGGAGAATCAGGCATAGACCGGCCGGGCGAATCATGATGGGGGATCTCCTGTGGGGTGGGATGGGCGCGATCCACGCACGGTCGACCCTCTGCCCGGGGTGGGGCAGCAAGGATGGGGTGGTGGACGCGCAAGGGCCAGGAGGTATTCTACACGCCCCGGCTCCTTGAGAGCCATGGCCGGAGGGTGGCGGACAAGCCCGCCGTCAGGAGGACGCCCGGTCCCCCAGGGCCACCTTCGCCATGAGCTCGGTCCTCCGGCGCCTCCAGCGGGGTAGGGTCGCCCACGACCA
>CAYQVI010000248.1:3826-5375 GCA_964420725.1 uncultured Gemmatimonadaceae bacterium
GATCGTCCCCGATGGCAGCCAGCCCCAGGAGCCCCGGTCCCACCAGGAGGAGGATTCCCCCCATGATCCGGTGCACCATGGCCTCGACCCCATGGCAGATGATCCGGACCCTGGCCCCTGGGGGAGGGGAGACGGGCTCCAGATGGACCTCCACCTCCCCGCGCCTCCAGCTCCGGCCTTCGCCCCATGATTCCACCATGCCGGGCCCCCCGAAGGTCTCTTCCAGTTCCTCCACCAGGGCCTGCCACCCTTCGTCGCCGAGCCCCTGGGGCATGGGAATGGTGCGGGTGACCGGGGGTGGCATCCCGAATCGGAAGGAGAAACCGGCCGCCGCTGGTCCGGACATCCCCGGCTGCTCCACCGGGATCACCGCCCGCCCCGCCGGGCCTGTGTGCCTCCGGCCACCCCTCCGAACTCGAACGCCCCGATGTCGCAGGCCCCCACCCGGGTGAAACCCCGCTGGTCGGCGGCCGGGCACCCTTCCACACGTCCTGCGTCGATGGCTGCGCTCCCCTCCTGGAGGGCGTGCGTGGCGGTGGGTCCCCCGTTGTCCGCCAGCGTCGCCGACACTCCGGCGGGAACGTCCGTTTGATCTCCGGTTCCGGTGAAGCTTCCGCACGATGCATCGTCGCTGAGGTTGTGGCCGCCACTGAGGATCTGCGCCGTTCCCCCGGTGGCGCAGTTCTCCACCCCCGCCCCCTCGCGGCTGTTTCCGCTGAGAAGCACGTTGGTCAGCGTGGGGGACCCCGCGTTGTTGCTCCAGATCCCGGCGCCCTCGTTGGTGGAGCCATTCAGGACAACGGTGACATTGCGTACGGATCCCGCCCCGGTGAACCCCAGCCCCCCACCGGCGGAGGCGGTGTTCCCCGAGACGGTGACGTTCACCAGGGTGGGGGTCCCGGTGGAGGTCCCCCAGATCCCTCCACCGATCCCCCCGCTCGTATTGCCCGAGACCGTGGAGTTGCTCAGGGTGCCGGAGGTCCCGAAGGCCGCCCCGCCGCCGCTGGCCGTGAGGGCCACATTTCCCCGGATCACCACCCGGTCCAGGAGCGCCGGGCCGGCGCCGGTCAGGTGGAGCCCCCCACCCTGGGAACCCGCCTGGTTCTCCAGGAAGCTGGTTCCCTCCACCTCCAGTGCGGCGGTGCCCCCCAGGAGGAGCCCCCCGCCCACCGTGGCCGCCACATTCCCCTGGACGGATCCGCCGGTGAAGACCGCCTGCGATCCCGCAACATCGGAGCCCAGGGCCACCCCACCCCCTGCGGTGGAGGCCTGGTTCCCCGACACCACCACGTCGGTGAAGGTGGACTGGACCGGGCCAAAGATCCGCACCCCGGCCCCCACCCCGTTGAACCCGGTGGTCCCGGTGGTGCGGTTCCCGGAAACCTCCACCCCCACCAGATCCGCGCGGCTGGTTCCCAGCAGCATGATCCCGCCCCCCTGGGTGGAGGCCTCGTTGCCCTGGATGGCCACACCGTCCAGCTCCACCACGGCGTTCTGGGCCCAGATCCCGCCCCCGGCCCCCGCGACGGTGTTCTCCCGGATGGCGCCG
>CAYQVI010000249.1:0-5375 GCA_964420725.1 uncultured Gemmatimonadaceae bacterium
TGCCCTGGAGCGGATGGTCCTGGGCGTTCAGGGGGAGCGGCAGGCAGAGGTAGCAGAGGGCGCCACTGAAGAGCGCTGTAGCGAGCAGGGACTTCCGGAAGACGAACACGGGGACCTCCAGGCAATGTTTAGGGGCGACTAATTAATAGATTAGGGTTGCCTAAAAATCTCGTCAAGTCGTCCCTCGGCATCCTGCCGGGGAGATCCCCTCACCCGGGGGTCCTGTTCTGGCGAAGAGCGGCGGACGGCCCCGGTTCCGGTCCGGCCCGGTGGCGGGTGAGCGACACCGCAATCGACCAGGTCACGGGATCGTTCCGCCCCTTGCGAACATGCGACTCCGGAGCCTATCGATTCCCCGGGCAGGTTCATCTTCCCTGGTGAGCCCACCCTCCCGGCACCGTCCTCCGGGGCTGCCCCCCAGATCGAGAGGCCCTTCCATGTCGGTCTTCACCATCTACTGCCATGGAAGCGGAGGCCACCGGGACAAGCCCGACAAGGAGATCGTCTCCTTCATGGGGCGCCGCGCCGTGGGTGAGGAGTATCGGGACTACCTGATCCTGGACGGGGTGGGGGGGAAGCCGTCGGGGAAGAACAACCCGAATCCCATGGCCGGGACCTTCAACTGGGCGTCCCGGGGGAAGGAGGCGAAGGGGAAGACGCCTCTGGAACTGGGGGGTGGCAGGACCAAGGGCGCCACCGCGGCGAACATCTCCGGACATGGGGTGGAGGACAACGCGCGCCACGCCCTGGTGGTCCTCGGAGACCTTCCGACCCTTCCCACCACCGTGAACATGGTGGGGTGGAGCCGGGGTGCGGTGACCGCCCTCGTCATCGCGAATATGCTGTGGGACATCTTCAGCCAGGTGCGGGTGAACATCTTTGCGTTCGACCCCGTGGCGGGACAGGATGCGGGGAGGGGCGAGAGCGAGAGCGCCCTGTCGCGGCGGAAGATCCCTCCATCCGTCACGAACTACGTCGGTCTGCTGGCCACGGGGGAGAACCGGAAGACCTTCTCTCCCCAGGACCTGAGTCGGGTCATCATCCAGAATCCCCCCTCCTCGAACGTCCTCTTCCTCCCCTTCCCCGGGAAGCACTCCACCGCCCCCCAGAACAACGATCCCAAGGCGATGGACGTGACCAACATCGCCTGGACCCTGGTGCACCGCTTCTTCCAGCAGATGGGCACCGTGCAGGCCGGATACCCCATGCTGCAGTCCAACGGCGAGATGCTGGAGTCCTACTCCCGGATCCTGAACCGGGGGGATGTCTACGGCGGGATCAAGCAGAAGGGCCTCAAGCAGCGCCTGATCGGGAAGGGGTTCGGAGCCCGGGATATGACCCAGCACCTGGAGCAGTACACGAAGCACTCGGACTACTTCGTCAACGAACATCACAGGACGCTGTTCAAGCGGGCCCTTCCCCGGATGTACGAGTGGCTCTTCACGCAGAGGGCAGGGCGCGCCGGTCTGGAGCATACCATCGTGCCAGCCTCCCACGGCGTGGCCCAGGACTACATGACCATCATGGCCAACCCGGAGATGGTGGCCTCGCTGGAGCCCCTGGGGGTGTACCGGGAGGGACCCGGGCTCCGGCTCCCGGGACCCGGCGCTCATCACGACGCCCGGGCCAGGGCAGACACCCAGGCCACAGGCTCGCTCCAGACGGCGGGGCTGTTGTAGCTTCGGCGGAGCCCCCGCGGTGACCCCGCCGGGGGCCATCGAAGCCTGCGCCACCCCTGCCCCGAACCGGAGGAACGCTTCATGGAGCCCGTCAGCATGATCCTGGCCGCCCTGGCCGCAGGTGCCGCCGCCGCCGCCAAGGACACCGCCAGCACCGCCGTGAAGGAGGGGTACGAGGGGCTGAAGGCCCTCCTGAAGCGCCGCTTTGCCGGGGATCCGGGGAGTGAGGTGGCGCTGGAGAACTACCCCCAGGCCCCCACCGTGTGGGAGAAGCCGCTGGAGCATGCCCTGGAGGAGACCGGGGCCGCGGAGGACGAGGAGATTGTCCGGGCCGCCCAGAGCCTGGCCGTCGCCGTGGATCCGGAAGGGGCGGCCGCCGGGAAGTACACCCTGAACATCAGCGGAGGCACGGTGCAGGGGCTGGTGCAGGGGGATCACAACCAGGTGACGCAGAACTTCGGGAAGCCGGAGTCCTGAGGCGTGGGAGCGGCGCCGGGGGGCTCTGATCCGGGCGCCATGAGCCCCGGGGAGGAGGCGGCTGGCGGGTCCGCCTCCATCGACTCCCGGCTCATCATCACTGGCGGCCTGGTCCAGGGGTTGGTCATTGGCGACCACAACACGGTCACCCAGCACTTCCATCATGCGGCGCCCCCCTCCTCCTTCGTCCCCCATGAGGCCCCCCTCCCCACCGACCGGGTGATGGGACGGGAGGCGCTCCTGGCCACCCTCACCGCCAGCCTCACCATCGGCGACCCCCCCCGCACCACCGCCCTCCACGGGATGGGAGGGGTGGGGAAGTCCACCCTGGCGGCCCTCTTCGCCGGCTCCCCCGCCGCACTGGAGGCCTTTCCCCACGGCCACTTCTGGGTGGACCTCCGGGACGGCGACGCCCTGGACGCCCTGGCCCGGATGGCCCGCTCGTGCGGCCACGACGTGGAGGAGGTGCGGGGGGTGGAGGCCCGGAGCCGGGTGGTGCGGTCGCTCCTGGCGGAGCGCCGGGTGCTGGTGATCTGCGATGACGCCCGCACCGAGGAGGAGGTGCTCCCCTTCCTGCAGGCCAACCCCGACTCGGCGGTGCTCATCACCACCCGGGACGAGGGGGTGGCCAGCGCCCTGACGGACCGGCTGGTGGCGGTGGACCGGCTGGACACGGCGGCGGGGGTGGCGCTGCTGGAGGCGCTGGCGGGGGTGCCGGAGGACGCCGGTGATCCGTCGGTCCTCCCCGCCCTTGTGGAGGAGCTGGGAGGCCTTCCCCTGGCTCTGGAGCTGGTGGGGAAGCAGGCCCGGAAGGAGGCGCGGCGCCCGGGCTTCTCCTGGGCCACCCTCCGGGCTCGCTACATGGACGCCGCCTCCCGCCTGGGGCTGGCCCGGGGGGAGCGGGGGGTCCGCACCGCCTTCGATCAGGCCTGGTCCGAGTCCCTCTCCCCGGAGGGCCGCCGCCACTTTGCCCTGCTGGGGATCTTCCCCGGGGCAGAGCTCCTCACCGGGGAGATCGCTGCCGCCTGGAACGAGGATGACGATGGCGTCCGGGGGGGACTCGGGGAGCTCCTGGACCTCTCCCTCCTCCGGCAGGTGGATGCGGTGACGGTGCGCCTCCACCCCCTGGTGAAGGACTTTGCCGGGGAGAAGGCCGGGGCCGGGGATCCTGACCAGGAATCCTCCCCGGGAAGCCAGGGGAGCATTCTCTCTGCCGACGACCGCCGGGAGGCCCACCTCCGGGTGGCGGACTACCACGTGGGCCGGGCCACCCCCGTACCGAAGAGGTGGCAGGAGATCCAGCCGGTCCTCTCCTCCCACATCCACGCCTGTGCAGCGTGGGATCGGGAGCGGGCCCGCCGGGTCTTCCCCTGGTTCGGATCGGTGGCGGTGCCGGGCTTCCTCATCGACCGGGGCTACCTGACCCCCCGGATCCACCACCTGGGGCTGGATGTGGAGCTCTCCCGGGAGGAGGGGCCCATCACGGAGGCGTACGCCCGCTACTGGCACGCCGATGCCCTGGGGGAAGCGGGGCGGAACGCGGAGGCGGTGGCGGAACTGGAGCGGTCCCTGGAGCTCATCGCCGCCCTCCCGGACCAGACCGTGGCCGTGATCCCCGCCGCCCGGGGGAAGTTCTCCTACCGGCTGGGGCAGATCCTGGCGGAATCCGGCGACCTGGAGGGGGCCAGGGAGGCATACAGCGTGGCGCTGGAGGACGACCGGGCCATGGGGCAGGGGGCCAACGCCCTCACCACACTCCTCCAGATCGGGGATCTCTGGCTGAAGCAGGGGGATGCGGAGGGGGAGGCCCGGGCCCGGGGGGTGTTCCAGGACGCCCGGAACCAGGCCCGGGAGGGAGGGCACCGGGAGCAGGAGGTGATGGCGCTCTCCCGGCTGGCCGACCGGCTGAAGCAGGAGGATCCGGAGCGGGCGCTGGAGTGCGTGGACGAGGCGCTCCGGCTGGATGGGCCGGCCCCCTACCCGTCCGGGACCTCCACTACCTCCGCCTTCGCCTCCCGGCAGGGCGCCCGGTACGCGGTCTACCTGGGGCGGATCGCGGCGGAGATCCTCCGAGCCCGTCCGTTGGAGCTCATCCGGGGGCTGGCCCTGGCACTCCACGCATACGTCATCGCCATCCGGAGGGCCGCCGACGCCGACGCCGTGGTGCAGCAGGCCCAGGCCCTCCACTGGATGGGCCACCTCTTCGAGCACCTCTTCCTGGTGCCGGGGCAGGAGCCCGAGGATCTGGCGGCCGCCGCCTGCTACGCCCACGCCACCCACATGGTGGAGACCATGGAGACCCCGCCGGCCATCAACCCCCGGGAGCGGCTGGAGAGCCGGGTGGCCCCCCGTCTGGACGACGCCCAGAAGGAGGCGCTGGCCCGGAGCCTGGAGGAGCACCCCCTGGCGCTGATCCAGGAGGCCATCGATCGGGTGCTGGCCAGGATCCCGGCATGAGTCGCGCGGCGGAGTACGGGGCCCACATCCTCCGCACCCTGACCCTGATTGTGGCGCTGGCGGGGGGGGGCATCCTGGCCTTCCTCCTCCTCCACCCCCTGGCCGCGGGGGCGGTGATCCTGGTGGGGGTGGTGCTGGTGGTGTTCTACACGGCCAGGCTCCAGGCCTTCTGGACCCCGGTGTCCGACCGGGTGGCGCGCTTCGCCTGGGAGGACGCCGCCGGAGTCCCCCACGAGACGGTGGTGGAGATGGCCCGGCTGGAGTCCCCCACCTTCGGCGGTCTCTCCACGGTGAAGTCCCGGATCCTCCGGGTGTCGGCCTACCAGCTGGGGGGGAAACGTCGCCGGCTGAAGCGGGCGCTGGTGGGGGACGACGCGGAGTGGCTGGGGCGACATGGCGGCCGCCTCTGGTTCCTGGTGCGGGACCGGTACCACTCGGGGCGGAAGGGGCTGGTGGCCCACGACCTCCAGACCCTGGCCGTGACCTTCCACCACCCCGGGGACGAGGTGGAGCCGGAGGAGCCCCGGGGGAGGAAGCGGCGGACGCCTCCGGGCACCGGAACCACGGTGCAACTGGACACCCGGGAGGGGCGGGTGACGGTGGAGTTGAAGTCGGGGACGGTGGTGGCGGGGGCGTCTTGACCGGCAAGCCTCCCAGGGCGATTCTCTGATTCCCACCATGGTGTCATGACCATGGTGTGTTTCGCCTCGGTCCTGTTCCCCCGGAAGGACTCCCATGGCTCCAGGAAGGAAGAAGAGGGGC
>CAYQVI010000250.1:0-5357 GCA_964420725.1 uncultured Gemmatimonadaceae bacterium
CGCCCGGTGCCACCCTTCTCCTCCAGGAGATCTCTCCGATGATCCTTCACGTCCGTCGAACGTCCACCTGGGCAGGCTTCGTGGCCGCGGCCCTTCTCTGGGCCGGGCCGCTCCTGGCCCAGGCTCCGGGCGTGGTCGAGGGTCGCGTGACCGTCGACCGCACGAATCAACCCCTCTCGGCAGTGCAGGTGACCTTCCCCGCGTTCAACCTGGGGGTCCTCACCAGCGCAGATGGTCGGTTCCGGGTCACCGGCGTCCCTGCCGGTGAGCAGACCATCTCCATCCAGCGGATCGGATTCAGCACGGTCACCGGGACGGTGACGGTGCGCTCCGGAGAGGTCACCACCTACAACGCGGTGCTGGAGTCCCGGGTCCTGGACCTGGACGCCATCGTGGTGACGGGGCAGGGGTCCGAGATCTCCCGGCGGCGCCTCTCCACCAACATCGACGTGGTGACCTCGGAGCAGATCGAGGCCGCCTCCGCCACCCGGCTGGACCAGCTCCTCCAGACGGCGCTTCCCTCGGTGCAGGTCCGGTTGGCTTCGGGGCAGCCCGGCGCCACTTCCGTGACCCGTGGGCGGGGACCGGTTTCGGTGAGCCGCTCCACCACCCCCGTGATCTACGTGGACGGGGTTCGGGTGGACAACCTGAACAGCCAGGCGGAGCTCTCCCTGAACACCTCCGGGAATCGCCGTCAAGGGACACAGACCTCCTCCATCGCCGACATCCCGCTGGAGAACATCGAGCGGATCGAGTACGTCCCTGGTGGTGCCGCCACGACCCTCTACGGATCGGACGCCGCCAATGGGGTGATCCAGATCTTCACCTCGAAGGGGACCCCGGGTGCAGCCCGATTCTCGCTTGAGACGCAGCTCGGCGTCGAGACGGTGAACGACAACTTCTTCTTCTTCCCCGAGACCGCCGACCTCCTCTACAAGAACGGGTTCCGGCAGCAGCACAGCCTCTCGGGAAGCGGCGGGAGCGAGGATGTCACCTGGTCCTTCTCCGGCAGCATCCTGGACCGGGAGGGTTTCCGGATCGGGAACAACGCGTCCCGGAACTATCAGCTCCGCACCGGCCTGGCGGCGGCCATCCGCCCCAGCCTCCAGTACACCAACAGCTTCGCCTTCGCCCAGAACAGCTTCGAGCGGACCCGGGACGGGAACGCCGGGGGCTACGCTCCCCTCTGGCTGCTGGAAGCGGGGCGCATCTTCGCCCTGGGGTGGGACAACAACCTGAGCAACCTCCCCAGCGGTGAACTGGAGCGTCTGCGGACCTTCATGCAGACCGCCGAGGATCTGCAGAACTACGACATCAACGTGTCCCGCTTCCAGACCTCCCACGCGCTCCGCTGGGAGGCCCGGAACAACCTGTCGTTCAACGCCACCTTCGGTCTGGATCAGCGGGTGAGCAACGAGACCGGGATCCTGACCAACGAGTTCCTGGTGCACACCCGGGTCTGGCCGGCAGGGACCGACAACCGGGGGAGCATCTCCGAGTATGACCGGCGCTTCCTGGGGCTCACCATGGAGGGCGGCGGCCAGCACCGTTTCGAGCGGGGAGACTGGCTCTCCGTGGTGAGCAGCGTGGGTGGACAGATGTTCCGGGATGACGATCAGCAGGACTCCCGGGTGGCCCAGAACGTCCGGGACGGCTCCCTGACGGTGCGGGGCGCCGGGACCGTCACCGCCGACGACTTCCGTCTCACGGTGGTGAACTACGGAGTGTACGCCCAGCAGAACTGGGGTTTCTTCGACAAGTACTTCCTGGACGTGGGGCTCCGGGCCGACGGGAACTCCGCCTTCGGAGACGAGGTGGGGGTCCAGTACTACCCGAAGCTGGGCTTCGCTTACGACCTCGCCTCGGAGGACTTCTTCCGGGGGGCCATCTCCGAGTCGCTGGTGCCCAGCCTGCGGCTCCGGGGGAACTACGGGGTGGCCGGGAACTTCCCGCCCCCCTTCGCCCGGGACCGGACGGTGACCTTCGCCTCTTATCAGGGGCAGCAGGCGGCGGGGCTGGGGCAGCCCGGCAATGTGGACCTGGGGCCGGAGAAGACCTCCACCCTGGAGGTGGGATTCGACGCCGAGTTGCTGGACGGTCGGGTGTCGGCCCAGTTCAACTGGTACGATGCCACCACCCGGGACGCCCTCTTCTCGGTCCCCTCTCCCCCCTCGTCGGGTGAGTCCACCCAGTTCAAGAATGTGGGTGTGATCTCCAACCACGGCATCGAGCTCCGGCTTTCCGCCGAGGTCCTCCGGCGGGAGAACTACACCGCCCGGATCTCCGGGTCGTTCAATACCCTGAACAACGTCGTGGAGGATTCCGGGGGCTCTCCGGTCTTCGGGATCAGCGGCTTCAGCTCCTCCACGGTGGAGGCGGTGGTGCAGGAGGGGCTCCCGGTGGGCTCTCTCCGGGGAACCACCAGCACCATCAATCCGGATGGGACGCTGAGCAACATCGAGCGCCTCCAGTACCTGGGGAAGCCGCTCCCGGACCAGTTCGGGTCGCTGGGGCTGGAGGTGTCGGTGGGCTCGGCGCTCCGCTTCAACGTGGATGCCGACTGGCAGCGGGGTGCGCAGCTCCACTCCTTCGACCGGCAGTTCCGCTACCTCTACAAGCTCCCGGATCCGGCCCTTCCCCAGGCCCTCCTGGACCGGGAGTGGTCGGGGGCCACCCGGGCCAACTGGCTGGATCTCACCGGGTTCTTCGTGGAGGACACCGACTACCTGATGATCCGGAACATCGCCGCCTCCTACCGGCTCCCCCAGAGCCTGGTGGGGACCTGGGCCCAGGGGATCGACGTGACCCTCCAGGTGCAGAACCCCTACGGCTGGTGGACCTCCAGCTTCAATCCCGAGACCGACCACTCCGGTGCGGCGACGCAGGGCGGCGCCAGTGTCGGCGGATTCAACTACGGAAGCGACCCGGCCCCGAGGACGTTCATGACGTCCGTTCGGGTCCGGTTCTAGGAGATGACGACCATGAACCGACTCCAGAGCCGATCCATGGGCACGCAGCGGGGGCTGGCCCGCAGGGGCGGAGTGGCCCTCCTGGCCATGGCACTGACCCTCACTGGGTGCGACCTCTTCGATCCCACCGAGGTGGTGAACCCCAATGTCACCGAGGGTGACTTCGTCGCCACCCCCAACGCCGCCTCCTCCTGGGCGCGGGGTTCCGAGCGTCAGTTGGCCACGGCGGTGAACCAGGTGCTGATGGGGACCGAGGTGGTCTCCGACAACCTGTTCAACAACCGGACGCTCTTCAGCAAGGTGTTTGACATCCCGCTGATCGAGGCGTCGGACTTCGACGTGACGAACATCCAGCGGGCCATCCACCGGCTCCGGGAGACCGCGAACCGGGGGCTGGAGGTGGTGGTGCCGGCGGATGCCAACGCGACCCCGGACACCCGGGCGCAGCTCCACTTCCACCGGGGGTACGCGTCGCTGCTGGCGGCAGAGCTCTTCGTGTCGCTCCCGGGTGAGCCGGGTGGCCCGATCCTGACCCCCGCCGAGCATGTGCAGCGGGCGGTGGCGGACTTCGAGCAGTCCCGGAGCCTCGCCACCCAGGCGGACGTCCGGAACGCCGCGCTCCTGGCCATTGCCCGGGCCCAGTACCTGGTGGGGAACCGTGCCGCCGCCGTTGCGGCGGCCCAGGAGGTGCGGACCACCGCTCCCACCCTGATCCGGAACGCCATCTTCGACAACACCGACGGTCCGAACAACACCATGCAGGGGGCCGTCTACGCCGGGCAGAACGAGTTCCAGCCCCTGCCCCGGCTGGACTTCCTCTTCCCGAAGTACTATTCGCGGGCGGCCGGGAACAACAGCCCGGTGGCCATCCTCAAGGGTGAGGAGGCCTTCCTGATCCTGGCGGAGGCCGCCATCTCCCAGGGGGACCTCTCCGGGGCCCGGGGCATCCTGGTGGAGCTGCTGGATCTGGTGGCGCAGCGTCCCATCGAGAATGTGGATGATCGGAGCCAGCGCCGCGGCCGTCTGGGTGGCACCTGGATCTACCCGAACAGTGCGGAGGTCCTGGTGCAGGCCTCTCCCGATTCCCCCCCCCGGAGCGGCCTCGTGCTCACCCGGAGCCAGAGCAGTGTGCCCATCCCGGTGGTGTCGGGGACCTCGGTGACGGAGGCCATGCTGGACGGCGCCACCACCGAGTCGGAGCTCCTGTACCTGCTGTACCTCATGCGGCAGGAGATCTTCGTGCTGGAGGGGCGGCGGATGACCGACCTGGGGATCCGGTACCCCACGGCGCTGGACGAGGCGCTGACGAACCCGAACCTGGAGGAGAACTCTCCTGCCCTGCAGGCGGTCCTCCCCCCGTGGATTCCGCTGGACTACGGGCTGGACGGGTTCAACTACGACGACGGCGATACCCTGGCGGTGATCCTCCACGACATGAACCAGAGGATCGTCGCAAATCGCACGCGTCCGGAGGTGGTCCCCTTCCACTGAGGGGAGGGGTCATCGCTGCGACGGCAATGAGCGCATGATCCGGGGTCCCGGTCCGAAGTTCCGGGCCGGGGCCCCGTCTGCTTTCTGGAATCTCCATTCCACCGGTAAGGATCGAACCATCATGGAAGGGTCGAAGGGGAAGGGAAGGCGGGCGGCCGGCGGGAGGCTCCTGTCGCCCCTGTATGGTCGGCTGGCGGCCGGGGCTCTCCTGGCGCTGGGGGCGTTCCTGACACCGGCGCAGGGGAGGGCCCAGGAGTCCCCCCCTGCGGATCATGTCATCCTCATCTCGGTGGATGGACTGCGGCCGGAGTTCTATCGGGATGAGCGGTGGCCCGCCCCGCAGATGCAGATCATGGCCGCTCAGGGGGTCCACGCCCTGGCGGTGAGGGGGGTGACCCCCACGGTCACCTATCCGTCCCACACCACCATGGTCACCGGTGCCCTCCCCGCCCGGCACGGGGTGCTGCACAACCGCCCCTTCGAGCCCGGCGGCCCCACCGGGGTCTGGTACATGGAGCATACCGACATCCAGGTGCCCACCCTCTGGGATGCGGTGGGAGCCGCCGGGGGCACCTCGGCGGGGATCTCCTGGCCGGTGAGCGCCGGGGCGGACATCGACTGGAACATCCCCGAGTTCTGGTCGGTGACCGGAACCGAGGGAGAGCTGTTCGGCCCGGCAGCCCAGACCTTTGCCCTCCGGAGCCGGGTGCGCCCCGTGGGTCTTCTGGAGGAGATCGAGGCGGAGTCGCTGGGGCCCTTCCCCAACCACTACTGGGGCCGGAACCTCTCCCGGGAGGATGTGGCGGGGACCATGGCGGGGCACCTCATCGAGACGTACAGGCCCAACCTCCTGGTCATCCACCTGAACCAGACGACTACCTGCAGCACGCGTACGGT
>CAYQVI010000251.1:0-5355 GCA_964420725.1 uncultured Gemmatimonadaceae bacterium
CCCGGGAACTGGGGGTGGCGGTGGTCATCAGCACCGACGCCCACTCCACCCAGCAACTGGCCACCATGTCCTACGGGGTGGATCAGGCCCGGAGGGCGGGGCTGGAGGCAGGCCACGTGCTGAATGCCCGATCCGTGGCAGAATTCCGCACCTGGTTGCAACGAAAGAAGACCGGGGGGAGGAACGGTCCATGACCGTTCCTCCCCCCGGTCCCCCAGCAGGCTGGATGGGTTCGGGACACCGTCCCGAAGGGGTCAGGCCCGGGCGCCCTTCCGGACCCGGAGGCCGTACCTCCGGATCTTCCGGGAGAGGGTGGGGCGCGAGATCCCCAGGATCCGGGCTGCAGCACTCTGGTTCCCCCGGGTGAGGGTCAGCGTGGCCTGCACGGCTTCCTTCTCGATGTCCTCCAGCGCCTTCCCCTCGGGCGGAATACGGATGGCCTCCGCCACCTCCCAACCCTCGTCCCCGTCGGGGGATGCGGCGGGGCGGTTCCACCGGACCTGGATGGTCAGGTGGTCCGCCTCCAGCACCGGCGCGGCGGAGAGGCTGCTGGCCCGCTCCAGGGCGTGCTTCAGCTCCCGGACATTCCCGGGCCACCGGTGTCGGTAGAGGGCATCCAGGGCCAGGGGAGCCAGCCGCCGGGGGCTACGCCGCTCCTCCTCCGCCAACGCCCCCAGGAAGTGCCTGGCCAGGAGCTCCAGGTCCCGGCCCCGCTCCCGGAGGGGGGGGATGGACACCTGGAAGACGGCCAGGCGCCGGAAGAGGTCCGCCCGGAAGCGTCCCTGCGCCACCAGTTCCTCCAGCGGACGGCTGCTGGACGCCAGGATGCGGCATCGGATCTCCCGGTCCACACCACCCCCCACCCGCCTGGACCGCCGGGTGTCCAGCACCCGCAGCAGGCGGGACTGGAGCACCAGGGGAAGCTCCCCCACCTCGTCCAGGAAGAGCGTGCCGCGACCAGCCATCTCCAGGAGGCCGGCCTTGGCGCCCCGGGCCTCCGGGAAGGCTGCCGCTTCATGCCCCACCAGCTCGGACTCCAGCAGACTTCCCGGAAGTCCGGAGCAGTTCACCGGCACAAAGGGCTCACCGGGCTCGGAACCGGCATGGTGGATCCCCCGGGCGAACAGCTCCTTCCCCGTCCCGGTTTCCCCCACGATGAGGATGGGGGCGTCCCGCCGGGGTGCAACACGACGAGCCAGCTCCACCGCTTCCCGGATGGCCCTGCTCTCTCCAACAATTCCTTCGAGTCCCAGAGACGGCCGGTTGCCCAGCCAGGGTCCGTGACTGCCACGCGTGGAATCCACAATCATGCAAGCTCTCCTGCCAGGGGGCTCCCTCCCGGGGGAGGGACGCCGCGGGGTTTCGTTTCCCGTTCCAAGGGCAACGGATGTGCCAGAACCCGCAGCGGGGGTCGGCGGAGGACTTTCCAGTTGTCCATCATGGTTGAACAATCTCGATCGGTCACTTTGACCGGCACGGATCGTACCTCTTTTCCCATCGGGGCGCGAGTGGCCCCCGTGTTGCGTTACCTGGTGTGGGACGACGGCGACGATCGTGTGGATCGGTGCCCCACCTCCCCATTGTCCCGCCCGCTTCGGAAGAGGAGCTTCTATTGGTGATCAGACGCGGTGGGACCGGAGACGGTGGCGAGGCCGTTGCGGCGGCCCTGGAGCGGTGGGTCCGCTCGGGCTTGATGACAACCGAGCAGGCCCAGGTGTTGGCCCGGGAGAACGAGGAGGTCTCCGGCCAGGAGCGTCGGAGTTGGGTCCAGTATGCCGTCTCCGCCACTGCCGGTCTCCTCACCATCATCGCCGCCGGGGTGTTCCTGGCGTGGAGCTGGCCCCATCTGGGCAACGTCACCCGCACCGGGGTGATCGCCGCGGCCGGGGTGGGCCTCCTCCTGGGTGGACTCGTCCTGGAGCGCCGCCCGGGGCGGACGCCGGGGGGCTACATGATGCAGACCGCGGGGCTGACGGTCCTCCTCATGGCCTACGTCTACTCCGAGAGGGCGTGGGGGAACGGCAGTGTCCTGGCCATCGCCCTGGGGCTCCCCGTCCTCTCCATCCCCCTGGTCCTGGCCCCCCTGACGGTGCGGCGGAATGCCGTGATGCCGGCGGTGTTGACCACCCTGGGGTATGCCTACCTCTTCGTCTTCCTGGCCCGGGCGGGGGTGGACGAGGAGACGGTCCTCTGGATCCTCAACGGGGTGATGATCCTCTCCCTCCTGGTCCTGGGGGCTCTGGCCCTGGCCCGGGCGGACGACTCCCGGGAACCGGGGGCCATCGAGCCCTGGGAGCCGGCAGCCTTCTGTGCCTCCCTGCTGGCGTCTCCGGTCCTGATCCTGGCCACCGCCCTGGGTCCCCTGCGCCTCGACGAGGACGCGGTGTTCGCCCTCGACCTCTGGTGGATCCTCCTGGTGGCGCTCACCCTCTGGATGCTCCACCGGGCCCCCCCCTCCCTCCGCCGCCCCTGGGTCCCGCGACAGTTGGGGTGGGCGGTCCTCTGCGGCATCGTCCTGGCCTTCTGGACCATCCTGGGTCCCCTGGATGGCGATCCCTGGATGGCGGCCTTCGGGGTGGGAGCGCTGGGTGGAGCCAGCCTCTGGCACGGGTTGACCTTCCAGCTCCGGGATACCGTGATCTCCGGCTGCGTGGCGCTGGTGGTGGGGGCCTGGTACATCGGTCTGGAGTCCGGAGCCCTGGGCACGGTGGTGGCGCTGGGGTTCACTGCGGCCCTCCTCTTCTGGGTTTCGGGGCGGGCGGGGGATCGGAGTTCCCCGCTCCCGGGGGAGGCGGCTTGACCGTTCCCTTTGGACGCAGGCTCCCCCACCTGGTCACCACCCCTCCCGGGCCCCTTTCCCGGAGCATGGCGCTCCGTCTGGCGGAGGTGGAGTCGCGGAACGTGACCTTCCGCTCACCGGAGTTCCCCGTGTTCTGGGAAGCGGCCCGGGGAGCCAACGTGCGGGATGTGGACGGAAACGTCTTCCTGGACCTCACCGCCGCCTTCGGAGTGGCGGCGGCGGGGCATTCCCACCCCGCCATTGCCCGGGCCATTGCCCACCAGGCCGAACGGCTGGTGCATGGCATGGGGGATGTCCACCCCCCGGCGCTGAAGGTGGAGTTGATGGAGCGGCTCCTGGCGCTGGCCCCCTGGCCCGAGGGGCGGGGAGTGCTGGCCTCCTCCGGCTCCGAGGCGGTGGAGATCGCCCTGAAGACGGCGCTCCTGGCCTCCGGGAAGCCGGGGATCCTGGCCTTTGAGGGGGGCTACCACGGGCTGACCCTGGGGGCCCTGGGGGCCACCCACCGGATGGACTTCCGGGAGCCCTTCCAGGAGCGCCTCTATCCCGGAGTGACCTGGGCTCCCTTCCCCCTTCCGGGGCGTGAAGGGGCTGGGGCCGGACCCCGGGCATTGGAGGAGGTGCGGCGCATCCTGGCCCGGGGGACCGAGAATGGAGATGCCATCGGCGCCGTCCTGGTAGAGCCCATCCAGGGACGGGCAGGCGTCCGGGTACCTCCGCCGGGTTTCCTCTCGGGGCTGGCGGAGGCAGCTCGCAAGGCGGGGGCAGTGCTCATCTTCGACGAGATCTTCACCGGCTTCGGCCGCACCGGATCCCTCTTCGCCTTCCAGCACGAGGGGGTGATTCCGGACATCCTCTGCGTGGGAAAGGCGCTGGGCGGCGGCATGCCCCTCTCCGCCTGTCTGGGCTCCCGGGAGGTGATGGACGCCTGGCCCCACTCCCTGGGTGAGGCGCTCCATACCAGTACGTTCCTGGGGCACCCCCTGGCCTGCGCCTCTGCCCTGGCCTTCCTGGACGTGATGGAGGAGGAGGGGCTGGTGGATGTCGCCTCACGGAGGGGATCCCGGCTCCTGGAACAGCTCCGGCGCAGTCTGGCGGGGAGGGAAGGGGTGCTGGAGGTGCGGGGACGGGGCTTTCTGGTGGGGATCGAGTTGGCGGCGCCGGAGGGAGCCCCGCCGGCCCCCGGGGTCTCCCTGGCCATGGAGGCGCTCCGGCAGGGGGTCATCGTCCTTCCTGCCGGAGAGAGGGGGGAGGTGGTGGAGCTGTCGCCGCCCATGATGATCACCGATGAGCAGATGGAGATGGCAGTGGATCTCCTCTCCCACCTGCTGGCTCCCGAGGATGCGTGACCGGATGGGGGGTTCCGGTGTACCATTCAGGGAGAGCCGGAACGGAGCCCGGTGGCGTCCCCCCCTGGATCCCGCAGGAAGGGCCGGACCATGATGCAGAATCCCCGCGAGCAGCGCACCCGACGCCTCCCCCTCCGGAGGGTGGTGGGGCTCAGTGTGGTACTGCTCCTGGGGCTGGCGGCCGGGGGTGCAGCCATCCACCCCGTGACCCGGGCGGGGCTGGAGACG
This sequence comes from uncultured Gemmatimonadaceae bacterium, assembly GCA_964420725.1. Lineage (GTDB taxonomy): Bacteria > Gemmatimonadota > Gemmatimonadetes > Longimicrobiales > Gaopeijiaceae > CAYQVI01. Next base: position 4,375 of record CAYQVI010000251.1, read on the forward strand.
ATCCCCCGCTCCCTCGAGGGACTTCCGGGGACGCTTGAGGAGGTCCGCGGCGTGGCTCTCCGGGAGCTGGAGGAGGTGCGTGGGGCGGCTCTCCGTGAGCTGGAAGGGTGGGTGGACCAGTTCGATCCCGGTGAGGGTGTGGTGCTCTCCCTCCCTGCCCCGGACCACCCACCGGTGCTGCTGGTGCCTGGATGGCTGGATCGGGCCAGGGAGCTGGAGGATTTCCGCACCCGCCTGGTGGACGCCGGATGGGATCCCTCCCGGGTCCTGGCGCTGGACTTCCAGGATCCCGTCGGGAGCAACCGTTCCCACGCGGAGGAGGTGGCCGCAGCGGTGGACCGTCTACGGCGGGAGACCGGTGCCTCGAGGGTGGACATCGTGGCCTTCTCCATGGGGGGGCTGGCGGTCCGGCACTATCTCCTCTTCGGTGGGGGCGAGACCAGCATCCGGAAGGCCGCCTTCATGGCCACGCCCCACCGGGGCACCGCGGTGGCGATCTTCGCCTGGGGGGAAGGGGGAAGGGAGATGATCCCCGGCAGCTCCTTCTTGGAGCGTCTCAACGGAGACGGCATGCCGGAGGGGGTGGAGATGGTGGCCTTCCGGACCCCCGTCGATACGAGGGTGGTTCCCCACACCAGCGCAGTCCTCCCCGGGGCGGCCAATGTGGAGATCTGCTGCCCCGGCCACTCGGAGATGCTCCGTGACGAACAGACCTTCGTCCGGGTGGCGGATTTCCTCCTCCGGGTCCCTGGGGCCTCCCCGCAGGAGGTGGCAGGGGATTCCACGGGGCCGACTCCTCCCGCCCCCCCCCCTGGAGCGGCGGAAGGGCTGCCGGCACAGGGTCTTGACCCGATCCTGGATCGCCGCTAGTCTACCCTTCCTTTCGCCGATGTGGTGATACGGCGACGGGATCAGGGTGTGCTACTGCCCCCATCGTCTAGTGGCCTAGGACACCTGGTTCTCAGCCAGGAAACCGGGGTT
>CAYQVI010000252.1:0-5338 GCA_964420725.1 uncultured Gemmatimonadaceae bacterium
TGTCCGCCGTCTTGAAGCCGGGGTTCCGGGTGTAGCACCAGAGCACGGTGACCAGTCCCAGGCTGTGGGCTTCCTCGAAGGCTTCGGACACCTCCTGGATCTGCCGGGTGGACTCCTCGGACCCGAAGTAGACCGTGGCCCCCACCGCCACCGCCCCCATCTCGAAGGCCTGCCGGACGCTTCCGAACATGATCTGGTCGTACCGGTTGGGGTACGACAGGAACTCATTGTGGTTCAGCTTCACCATGAACGGAATCCGGTGGGCGTACTTCCGGGCCACCGACGCCAGGACCCCCAGGGTGGAGGCCACACAGTTGCATCCCCCCTCGATGGCCAGCTCCACGATCCCCGCGGGGTCGAAGTACCGGGGATTGGGAGCGAAGCTGGCTCCCGCCGAATGCTCGATCCCCTGGTCCACCGGGAGGATGGAGACGTATCCGGTCCCGGCCAGGCGACCGGTGTCGAGGATGTGCTGGTAGTTCCGCAGCACCGCAGGGGTGCGGTCGTTGTGGGACAGGACCCGGGTCACGAAGTCCGGTCCAGGAAGGTGGAGATCCTCCCGGGCAAACCCACGGGCCCGGTATGTGAGGAGATCCTCGGCGGCGGCCCCGAGGATCGCCTCGGTGCCGCCACTGGTGGCCAGGGTGCTCATCGATCGGCTCCGTCATTGTCCGCCACAGGGGAGCCCGCATCCAGGTTCCCGGCGTGGAGAAGCGTGTTGAAGAGGAAGGCATAGGCCCCGGCGGTGTGGGACCGCCAGAAGGGCTTGAAGGAGAACATCACCACGTTCCCCTCGCCCAGGGGAACATCCACAAGGGCCGGGGTTCCCGCCAGTTCCTGACCATTCTTGAGCCCCCCGGAAATCAGGAGCCGGGATGGGTCGCCATGGTAGGAGAAGATGGCCCGGGGCCGTGAGCCGGGGGTGGACGGCTGGGTAGCCTCCTCCTGCTGGGCCGCCCGCCATGCCTCCACGGAGCTTTGCCCGGCGTCCCGTGCCCGCCCCTGGGGGATGTCCTGCTCCCCCACGCCTCCACGGCCGGAGGGGCGATCCGTGGTATCTCCCGGCCGGGAGCCGGAGGCCGCTCCCCCGCCGCCCCCGAAGAATCCGAAGCCACCGCCCCCTCCCCCCAGGGAGAAGACCGGGGCCGTGTTGAAATGCACCCCCACCTCGTCTCCGTACCCCCACCCGATGGGGCTGTTGTTGTCCGACTTCGTGATCCGGAACACCCCGCCCCGGGCCCAGAGCCCCGTGTTCTCCCGGATGGTCACACCCGGGGCCAGCCCGAAGTGGACCGGGACGGCGGAGGAGTTGTGCACGGTCACAAACACCCCCCCGGCCTCCACGAAGCGCCGGAGGTTCAGGATCCCCTCCAGCTCCAGCCCTCCCCGCATGTCGTCGGTGGAGTTCTGTCGCCCGATGTTGGGGGTGAGCTCCGAGGCCCGGTACGGAATGGGTCGGGGGCCTTCGATTCCCCGTAGCACCTGCATGGGGTTGTTCACCGACGCCCCCATGACGATGACGTCGTACCGATCCCTGAGGCGGGGGTTGTCCCGGGCCTCATGCACCGAGATGTAGTCGTAGGGAATGCCGTACTCATCCAGGGCAATGCGCATCCACCCCTCGTCCTGGGTGGTGAGCCAGGTGTGCATCACGGCGATCCGGGGGACCCGCATCTCGTGGGTGGGGACGGAGGGCGCTTCCGTCACCCCGTAGGCATGGAAGCCGAACTCCCGACCCAGCGCGTCCAGTCGCTCCTGGAGGCGGTCGGCCCCCCGGTTCTCGGAGGCCCGGAGGATGAAGCTCCCCGCACCGAATTCCCTCCCGGCGGCGGTGAAGCTGCTCCTGGCCGCATGGATCCGGAGGTCCGGGTTGGCGAACCGGAAGGCCGCCAGGTTGTTGTCGGCGTTGTAGTGCACCAGGTAGACCGGCGAGGCCTCCCCGTCACCCTCCGCCACCACTCCACCAGGGGCCCGGACCTCTCCCTCCACCAGCGTCATGGGGACGTCCAGGATGGCCGTGTCCTCCACCCGGATCGCCTGGGCATTGTACAGCGGGCCGTGGGTCCACCCCACGTCGTCGTAGGGGAAGGGGTCGTCGGCGTTGTAGTACTGGACGTCCATGAGGATGTCCACACCGCGGGCGTAGGGCTGGTCCATGCGGAGCACGTACGATCCCGACGGGAAGGTCTCCCCTCCATGGGTGTGGGGCTGGCTGGTGCGATGCACCTCGTACCCGTGCCGCTGGAGCACCTGGAGGAGTCGGGCCTGCTGGCCGGGGCGGGGGTCATCCCCGGGGAGGACGTAGGCGGCCGGACCCTCGTTGAAGGCCTTGGCCGCCGAGCGCTTCCCCTTCAGGTAGAAGTTCCGGAGGAACTCATCCCGGTTGGTGGCCACCTCGTTCATGGCGATGAGGAGGGCCGACTGCTGGAGGTTCACATTGTTCCGGAGGGACCAGACCACCTGCCGCAACGGCGTATTGGGGCGGTGCCACTGCCGCTCCACATTGGTGTTCAGGAGGTAGTTGCTACCGTCCCGTGCGGCCTGGGTCTCGTAGAAGCGCCCGATGGAGTTGTGGAGGTGGGCCATCCAGAACACGTAGTTGGGAGCCCAGCCGTCGTAGAAGTCATAGGTGTAGACCCCCGGGACTCCCCACGCCGTCATCTGCCCCACCTCCCGGTAGGCCAGCCGGTTCCACTCGTTGATCACCACCGGGTCCAGGTTGGGGTTGTAGGGGCCCCGGCCAGTGGAGGTGTAGAGGTACGACGCGGATTCGTGGAGGTCGTGGAGGACCGTGGGGTGGTTCTCCAGGAAGACCCGGTTCAGGGAGCGGGTGAGCTCCAGGGAGAGCCCCATCCCATCCCGGTTGTTGCTGTGGGCCACGTACTGCCCCCACCAGAGGGGGCGTTCCGGGAGGTTCAGGGATGGATCCTTCCGGGGGGCCATGGCCAGATCCACCACCTTGGCCCGGCCGTCGGGCTCCACCACCGGGGTGATGAGGACGATCATGTTGTCCCGGATGTCCCGGATGAAGGGGTCCTCGCTCACCGCCAGCCGGTACACCAGCTCCATGAGCATCTCCGGGGAGCCGGTCTCCGGGGAGTGGATGGCTCCGGTGGCCCAGTAGACCGGGACGGTGGAGGGGATCAGCGCCTCCGCCTCCTGGTCGGAGGTGATCCGGGGGTCCGCCAGGCGGGCCAGCCGCTCCCGGTTCTGCTCCATGGCGGCCAGGTTCGCCTCACTGGACACCGCCACCAGGAGGAACTCCCTCCCCTCCTCGCTGGTCCCCCGGTTCCACACCTGCACCCGGGGAGAGGCCTCGGCCACCGCCCGCATGTAGCTGTAGACCTCCTCCGGATAGCTGAGGATGTCGGGAGTCCCCACCACCCGGCCCAGCACGTCCAGCGTGGTGGGAACGGTGGGGTGGGCCGGGAGGTGGTCCACCAGCGGCGTCAGGAAGAAGCTCTCGGTGGTGTACTCCCGGATCCGGTCCGTGTACTCCTGGTGGTAGGCCTGTTGGCCGGTGGAGGGGGCAGGGACCAGAAGCGTCCACGCCATGAGGGCCAGCCAGGGGGCATATCCCCCGGCGCCAGGGCGGCGGAGGGAGAGAGGACGGATCATCCAGAGAACTCCTTGAAAGGCAGGTAGACCGGAGGCCTTCATGACTGGAAAGGTTCTCCAGGGGGGAGGGCGTGTCAATGCGAATTGGCCCGGAATCTGCTATTCATCGTGGGTTTCCGGAGCCCCACACCCATGCCGCCGCCCCTGGCGGCCCTGCGGAGTCCGCATGTCCTCTCCCTTGTTCACCCCCTCCCGCTCCCGGGATGGATCCCCTCGCCGGACCACCGGACGCCTTCCCGTCCTCTTCACGGCCGCCGTTCTCCTGGCGCTGACCCTGCTTCCCACCCCCGGGGTGGCGCAGGGATCGCCGTCGTTCTGGGGGGGGATCGGGGTGGGGACCGGCTCGGCTCGCCTCTCCTGCGACATCTGCACCAACGATCGAACCGCCGGGATGTCCGGCTCCGCGGCCGTGGGCTTCGGGGTGGGGGAGCGGGTGCGTCTGGGGGTGGAGGGGAATGCCTGGCGGGACAAGGACGGGGAGCTGGAGACCCTCCTCTGGTCGGCGTCGCTGGTGGGGTACCTCTATCCCGCCGGCAGCCGGGGGTTCTGGACCAAGCTGGGTGCGGGGATCATGCGCTACCAGGCCGAGGACGCCAGGGACGATATCGACGCCAACACCTTCGGGCTGCTGGTGGGGGCGGGGTACGACATCCCCATGACCGGGAGTCTCTCGGTGGGTCCCTACGTGACCCTGGCCGCCTCGTCCCGGGCGGACCTGAAATCCGGCGATCGCACCATCCGCGAGCGGGTGAGCCACTCGCTCCTCCACCTTGGCGTGGTGTTCCATCTACGGTAGGTCCGGCATGGGCCAGCCACCTCCTCGTGTCGGGCGATATGCCGGGGGAGCTGCCGGCGGATTCCCGGGGGGCCTGGGGCGAGGCTCTCCCAGGGAATACGTAGCTGGGCCAAAGCCATCGGGGCGGAAAATTGTTCCCGGTTGCGGGATCTTCCGTCCTCTCGGATGACCCGAGTCCGGGGGGAAGGGGCCCCGGTTCCGGCGCTCTGATCACGGCGGATGTTGATGACGAAGGTCCGGAGGCTCGTTCCGCCCCTCGGGTCCGATTCTTGAAAAGGGAAGATCGTTCCAGCACCCCACCGGACGGTGGTCTCCCTCCGGGGTGCTCATCCTGTCCCACCGGTTCCACGTCCGCCGCCCCGGAGTGCAGTATGGCATCCTCGTCGTCCTCGCCCTTCGCCGCGTTTGCCCCACTGGCCCTGGCGGGCCTGCTGGTGGTCGGCCTTTCCGCATGCCAGGAGGGGTCCGACGACTCCCTGATCGGCCCTGGCCTGGATCAGGCCGTCGGCCCCAGCATCGCCTACGGAATCTGGACTCCAACCGGCTCCGACACCTGCTCGAAGGAGATCCACGACCGGTACTCCGTGATCGGTCCCGACGGCCTCCTCTATCCCACCTGGCATCCGCCGGTGGATCCTGAGACCGGGTGCCATTTCGGCCATGAGCACGGGCGGGATCCCCGGGGATCGTCCCTGTACGGCACCACGGGACCCATTCCCTTCGGATACGCCAACCAGCAACTGGACATCTACGACCCCACCCGTCGCCGACATGAGGACCATGTGGGGCACAAGATCGAGTGGGAGAACAGCATCCCGATGAATGTCCGGGGGGCCGCCGGGAACCTCATCGCCGTCACCTGCGACGTTCTGGCGAAGCTGCACCAGGGGACCCACTCCAAGGACGCCTTCACCAACAACCTCC
>CAYQVI010000253.1:0-5224 GCA_964420725.1 uncultured Gemmatimonadaceae bacterium
TCTACTCGGCCTCCGGCGCGGACGGGCACGTCGTGTCCATCCATACCGAGCGGGTGCCGGCCCGGATCACGGAGGAGCCCGGGGACACCCCGCCTCCCGGCACCCCGAAGAAGCTGCCGGATCTCCTGCCCGTTGCGCCCTTCCCCGGGGACCCTGGGGGGCTGCCGTTCCTCTTCTGCCGCTCCCGCCGGGAACTGGCGGTGGTGGTGAGGAACCAGGGGGAGGGAGACGCTCCCGCATCGAGCCTGGCGGTGGAGTTCCTGGACTGCGGGCAGACGATGCAGGTGGCTACCCCCGTCGTGACCGCCGGCTCGGACTCGCCTGTGCTGTCGGTCCCCATCCCCGCGGGATGCTGGAAAGGGGAACTCATGCGGTTCCGGATCACGGCCAACGCGACGATGGCCTTCGAAGAGTCGGACACCACGAATAACAGCGTGCAGAGTTCCTGCACGATCCTGAGCTGACGGCCGGCGGCGCTGTCGTCCCTGGTGACAGGAGGCCGGACGGAGTCCAGAGATCCCGGGAGGGGACACGGCGCCTTCGCGCGGCCGTGGCCCCTTCCGGGCGGACTTCCCGTTCAGGGAAATTGACGCCGAGATCCGACCGATTTCCTGATCACGTTTGTCCTCCCCTCTTCGCGTCCGCACCGGAACGCCCGGGAGCGGGGGTGGTGTCGGCCTGGTGCTGCCTCTGGGAGAGCGGTGGACCCTGACCCCCATGGCGCGCCAACGGACGCTCTCCAGGGACCTGGACCTGGGGATCGGCGAGCAGTCGGTTGAACTCCAGTACCTGACCCTGGAACTCGGGGCCGCGTGGAGGTTCTGAGGGCGCCGGAGGCCCCCATCCACTCGGTGGGGGCCTTCGTGACCCTCTCCCGGGTGTCTGGCCTGGATTGCGGCTGAACCAGGAACCGCCCTCGACCGCTCGTCGCGCCATCCTCCGGGCCCCGTTTCCCATGGCGCCACACCCGCCTCGTCCCTCCGCTTCCTGACGGCACCCCGGCTCACCGGGACCCTCGCCCTCACCCACTCTCCGTCTGTTTGCACGGGCAGAACCCCCGCCCTACCTTGCCTCTCCCTCCACGGAGGGCGGTTGGCATCCGTATCCCTCGAGTTCCTTCCGGCCATAGGCTGCGAGCGAAAGGTCCTTCCTTACACGGTCCCTGGCCACTGGGGCGCCTCCTGGGATAACAGCTTGCTTGCGGGGATCGCCCCGGCCCATTGCCCTGGCCCCATTCTTCCGGAGAGGTCATGCAAGACATTGAGACTGCTCAGTCCCAATGGAAGCCGGGCCACCCTGGCCGGACCTTTGTCTTTTTCGGCGCAGCCCTTGCGATCTTTTCCGCTGTACTCGCAGCGATAGCGAACAATTCGCGCGGTTTTCCCGACGGCCATTTGACCGCATTCCAACGCTGTATGGATCCTGTGGTGGCGGTTCTCCCCTTCTCGCTGGCGCTGGTTGGGGCGAGCTTGCTCGTCGGAGCGATCTGGTTCCGCCTTTCCAAAGCTGCAATCGTGGTCGCCGCAGTGTCAGGGTTCGTCTATGGCGGTCTGATTCTATGGACCACGACGGTCACCTGCTCAGGGCTTGAAAACGGATGGGGCGGCTAGGCGCCAGACCGACACGTGCCACACGGGTCGACACCCCTGTCTGGACATCGGGCATACGGCTCCCACCGCCCCTCCCACCATACTTCGGGCTCCGATTCCCATGGCGACTTCTCCGCCTCGTCCCTCCGCTTGCTGACGGCACACCCGGGCTCACGGCCGCCCCCAACATCACCCACTCTCCGGCTGTTTGCACGGCCAGATGCCCCGCGCTAGCTTGCCTTTCCGTCCACGGAGGGCGGTTGGCATTCCTATCCCCAACATGTGTGGACGCCCGGTGCGACTTACGCTTCTGGCACTTTTCGGGATTGTTCTGCTCGGATCCTGCGGGCCTTCGCGACTGGCTGAACGGGAACGCATAATCGGTCTTTGGGTCTGGAAGGCCGATGAGCAGCCATCGGTGATGGATGTCGACATCCTTCGGACTGGTGAAACGTGGGCCGCACTGATCAATGGCCGTTCCGCGTCCGTGGCTGTTGAGGCGAAGCAGATTACGGTGTCTTTTGTCAACCAGCACCGCTTCGAAGGCGCATTGACAGAAGATGGCTCGCAGATCAACGGCCGCTGGTATCAGCCGTCGACCTCTTTGGGGTATTCAGAGATGGTCACGCTTGCCTCGCTCAACCTGTCAGAAGAAGGGCGATGGCGCGGGCGGATTGACTCCCAAGCGCGACCATTTCGCATCTTTCTCGATATCTTTGAAAACGATGCTGAAGGGCTTGTGGCCGCAATCCGGAATCCCGAGCGCAACGAGATCATGCGGGCAACTCGATACCGCGTGGAAAGAGAAGGATTGAACCAGTGGACCCTCGTATCGGGCGACGGCGACCGCGAGAGCCGTCACGCGCTCAATCTGATCAAGGGCCAACTGCATCTTGAGCATTCATGGTTTGGCGAAGCGCTCCTGTTGGATCGGATTCGCATCGCAGACGCGTACGGTTATACATCTCGCCTTCGCAATGAAGACAACATAAGATACTCACCGCCGCCATCACTTGGTGACGGCTGGTCTGTCACAACGCCTCAACAAGCTGGCTTCGAGCGGGCCCTCCTTGATGACCTGATAGAAGGTCTCGCTACATCAGACCCACGCAGCGACCGGCCAAGGCTGATCCATTCGCTTCTTGTGGCCTATCGCGGCGAACTCATCGTCGAAGAATATTTCCACGGCTATGACCGGGAAACAACGCACGACACACGCTCGTTGGGAAAAGTATTTGCGCCCGTACTTATCGGAGCATTGCAGAAAGAGGGCTCTTCGATCGACTCGAATGATCGCCCAATACCTGAGTTATTGTCAGCCGTGGGCGAAACAATCGACGATCCAAGGAAAGCGGAGATCACCTTGGCACACCTGATGAGTTTTTCCAGCGGGTTGGATTGTGACGAAAACCCGGATTCGCCTGGGGCAGAAGACCGGATGTGGGGTCAGCTCGAAGAACTCGACTTCTGGCTCTATACGGCTCGGCTGCCCATGCTCCACGATCCTGGAGCGCGATACGCTTATTGTTCCGGGAGTATCAATCTCGTAGGTGCCGTATTGCAGAAGGTCGGCGAAAAACCCATTGTCGAACTGTTCGATGAACTCGTAGCTAAACCGCTTAACTTTGGCCCCTACCAGTGGAATCTGGCGCCAAACGGGGCCGCTTATCTTGGCGGAGGCGTCTACATGCGCCCGCGCGATATCCTCAAGATTGGTGCAGTGTACGAGGCTGGCGGCCTATGGAATGGCAAGCTGATCATTGATCCTGACTGGATTGAGGAGTCGACCAAAACTGCTATTGAGATCACGCCAGAAACGACAGGAATGACGTCTGAGGACTTCAGCAATTCCTACTTTGGTGGCGGGGCGGCGTTCCAGTGGCGAGTCGATGCGGTGCGCGTCGGCGCGCGGAGCTACAGATCCTACGAGGCATCGGGCAATGGCGGCCAACTCCTGATCGTGGTGCCTGAACTCGACCTGACGGTCCTCTTCATGGGGGGAAACTATCGCCAGGGCGGCATCTGGGGACGTTGGCGCGACGAAATTGTCGGTGGCCACGTCATTCCTGCGATGAACCGCTAAGAATCGTCTCTGACTGGAAGGAGACTGAAGGCAGACAGCTGGATGTCTACCTGGACGTCCACGACCTGGACGACTGAGTGGACCGGCGACTGAGTGGACCGGAAGCGCCGGGAGTTCCTGAACGTATTCCGGGGGGCGGCCAGGGCGGCCATCCGGGGGGCCCTGGAGCCGGACGATCCCGCGGGGGGGCTCAAGGGGGCCCGGGACTGGGTGGAGCGGGAGGGGCTGGACGACGAGGCCCACCACCTGCTGGTCGCCTCCCTCTTCCTGAGCCGGGGAGCGGGCCGGCCCGCTCCCTGGCGGTGCGATCGACTCGCCGCTGTGTTCGGGACTCCCGGGCGAACAAGACCTGGTGGCAATCGACGCATATGGAGGGAGAAGATCCAGATGATGCCCGTCGCGCCGCGCCGACTGTTGCTGCGCATGCTTCTGTGCGCCGCCCTCGTCGTCCCCGTTGCGTGCGCCGATGCGGGACCTCCCGACCACGCCGACGGGGTCAGTGACTCCCCGATGGTGATCCGTGGCGTCCCCACCTGCAGCGACTGCGAGATCGGCTTCGATACCCTGGCCGTCCTGGGAGCGACATCCGATCCGTCCTCAATTCGACCCGACGCAATGGCAGCCGGATGTATGGTCTCCCATTCAAACGACGGGGTGTCTCGAGTGTCCGGGCTGGTGGGGGGAGGGCAGCTCCTGGAGTATCGGGGATCGGGCGGGAGTACGCGCACCCTGGGGCGGATGGGCGAGGGGCCAGGGGAGTTCGGGCGGAATCTGCGGATCGTGGAGGTGCACGACACGCTCTTCATCGTGGATCTCACCAACGGACGCATGGCGGTAGCGGACCGGGACGCCCGGTTCCATCGGGTGTGGAGCCTGCCCGTGCGGATTCATAGCCTTGCGCCGCTTCCGGAGGGGCGATGGCTGCTGCATGGGCGGCCCCGGAGCGAGGAGGACGGTAGCCCGCTGTTCCGGATCGTCGATGGAGAAGGCCGTGAAGAGCACTCGTTCGGGACCGTCTCTCCCACCCACGGCGAGATGGATCAGTGGGTGGTCGGCCCCGACGGGACAGGGGGGTTCTGGGCGGCCAGCATGTGGGAGTACGCACTCCATCGGGGCTCGACCGATGGAGAGCTGCGCAAGGTCCTGAGCCGGGAGGTGGAGTGGTTCCCGGAGGGGACGACCTGGAGCGAGGATCAGCTCACGGTGGATCCCGCGCCGCCCCTGGTGACCCACGTCATGGCCTTCGAGGGAGGGACGCGGGTGGGGGTGGTGATCACCCTGGCCGATGAACGTTGGAGCCCGGACATGCCGGAGAGCGCCGGATCGGTGGAATGGTTCCGCCGCAGTTTCGACTCCGTGCTCGAGGTGCTCGATCTGGAGGCCGGTACGGTGGTGGCCTCCGTTCGCTCGGACGACTGGCTGGCTCCCATCTGCGGCACGGATCTCCTCTACACCGTGGTTCCGGGTCCGGACGGCGATACCCGCGCGGTTGTGCTCCGTCCGCGGCTGATGGGGGAGGGCGACCGCTAGTGTAGTGTAGCAGAAGTCCAGT
>CAYQVI010000254.1:0-5217 GCA_964420725.1 uncultured Gemmatimonadaceae bacterium
GGGCTGGCCGCCCACGTCACGCTCAGCAAGGGCGTGCGATCCGAACTGGCGGAACTCGCCGCCAACGTGATGTAACCCCCCACCCCACCGGAGCCCCCCTGCGCCCTCCCCCGCCATGCCCCTCACGGGACCACCCCGGAGCCCCGCCCCTGGTCCCGGGATGACCGGAGGAGCGGGACGATGAGCAGCAGGGACACCAGGGTCAGCCAGAGGGAGAGGGCAGCGCCGAAGGGCCAGTCCCGGGCCTGGAGGACCTGGTTCTGGATCAGGTTCCCCACCATCATCCCCCGGGCACCCCCCAGGAGGTCGGGGGTCACGAAGGCCCCCAGCGCCGGGATGAAGACCAGGATCACCCCGGCGGCGATCCCCGGCAGGGCCAGGGGAAGGACCACCCGGCGGAGGCGCTGCAGGGGCCCTGCCCCCAGGTCCCGGGCGGCCTCCAGGAGCCGGTTGTCCAGCCCGGTGAGGGAGGCGTAGAGGGGGAGCACCATGAAGGGGAGGAAGGTGTGGACCAGCCCCACCAGCACCGCCCCCTGGTTGAAGAGGAGGGGGAGCGGGGCCTCCACCAGTCCGGATCGCACCAGGAGGGTGTTCACCGGCCCCTCCCGGCGAAGCAGGACGATCCAGGCGTAGTTCTTCACCAGGAGGTTGGTCCAGGAGGGGAGGACCACCGCCAGGAGCGCCAGATCCCGGGCCCGCCCCCGCATCCCCCGGATCACCCACGCCACCGGAAGGGCCACCACCAGGCAGATCAGGGTGGTGCCCAGCGCCATCAGGATCGAGCGCCAGAAAATCCCCAGGTAGAGGGGGTCCAGCGCCCGGAGGAGGGGCTCGGCGGTGAGGGGGAGCCCCGGCTCCCCACGGGCACCCGGGGAGAGGACCGCGTAGGTGGAGACCACCCCCAGGGGGAGCACGAAGAGGACCAGGAGGGCCAGCGCCGGGGGTCCCAGGGAGAGGAGGTGGAAGGCCCGGCCCAGGGGGGCGCCTCCCGTGAAACGGCGCCCGGTCATGGCTCCAGCGGCACCAGGTCCTGGATCCGCACCCGGAGTCCCACCCCCTCACCGGGTGCCGGACCCTCCGCCCCGGCGGAGAGGACATGCACTCTCAGCACCTCCCCGCCCAGCCGGACCCGCACCTCCTGCACCCCCCCCAGGACCACCCGACCCTCCACCCGTCCTTCGCCGGGAACGACGGGAGACCCGGGGGGGCCGGAGGCCGCACCTTCCCCGGGGTCCGGCACCAAAACGATGGCCTCCGGTCGCACCGCCCAGTGCCCTTCCCGACCGTGAAGGGAACGCACCTGTGCAGCGGACTCCGCGGACCCCGCTGACCCCGCCCCCTGGCCTCCCATGGCCCCCGCCGCCCCCGACCCATCCCCCGAGAGGGGAAGGACGCCCCCGCCCCGGAGGACAAGCCGTGGTCCGGGGGCCATCTCCAGCCGGCCGGCGAGGATGTTCGAGGCACCCAGGAAGTCCGCCACGAAGGTATTCACCGGGCGCAGATAGACGTCCGAGGGGGTCCCTCCCTGGAGGATCCGCCCCCCGTCCATCACCACCACCCGGTCCCCCAGCCGGAGCGCCTCCTCCTGATCGTGGGTCACGTGGAGGAAGGCCACCCCCACCTCCTGCTGGATCCCTCGGAGTTCCTCCTGGAGGCGAAGTCGGAGCCTCCGGTCCAGGGCCGCCAGCGGTTCATCCAGGAGGAGAAGGGGCGGACGGTTCACCAGGGCCCGGGCCAGCGCCACCCGTTGCTGCTCCCCTCCCGAGAGGAGCCCGGGACGCCGGGGGCCGAAGCCGGGGAGCCCCACCCGCTCCAGGCTCTCCTCCACCCGGTCCCGGAGTTCGCTCCGGGGGACCTTCCGCATCCGGAGACCGAAGGCCACGTTCTCGAAGACCGTCAGGTGGGGGAACAGGGCGTAGCCCTGGAAGACCGTGTGGACCGGGCGCCGCTCCGGAGGAAGGTGCTCCACCCGCTCCCCTTGCAGGTGGATGGTCCCCGCGTCGGGGCGCTCGAATCCCGCCACCAGACGGAGGAGAGTGGACTTTCCCGAGCCCGACGGACCCAGCACGCAGACGTACTCCCCCGGCCGCACAACGAGATCCACCCCCGCCACGGCGGGAGCGTCCCCGAAGCGCTTGTGGATCCCGTCAACCGCCAGGGCCGGAGGGGAAGCCGCCCCGTTCAGCCGCCGCCCTCTCCCAGGACCCCCGCCTCGGTCAGCACCTCCCGGGCCCGGGCCAGATCCTCGGTCTTCACCATGATGCCGGCGTCGTTCTCCAGGGCCAGCCCCAGGTTGCCACCGGCGTCATCCACCACGAGGATCGACTCGATCCCCGCATCGTCCAGGTATCCCTTCGCGAACTCCGCCTCATGACGGAAGCTGAAACGGGCCACGCGTTCGGTGAAGCTCATGGGGTCCTCCGGGGACCGAGGGGATGTGGGGAGTCCGCGGATGGGGCTCCTCCCCCTCCATACCCCCCGGAGGCCGGGGGGATCGCCCCGGAGGTGGCGGGCCAGGGGAGCCGGGGGAGTTCCCCTCCCGCCACCATGGCCCCCACGGCGGCATGGAGCGCCCGCCCCCGCTCCTCCTCCAGCCCACCGTGGCGGAACAGGGTCATCACCTTCTCCTCCAGTTGCCGGGGGGTGAGTGGACACTCGGGATCTCCCGGCGCGTCGGGGAAGGTGACCTCCTCCACCCGTCCCCCCTCTCCGCTCCACCGGAGGGTGGCCCCCCACCGCTCCGGGTAGGCGGCCTCCAGGGCGGGAGACTCCTGCACCTGCACCCGGGCCATCACCCGTCGGAGCTCCGGATCCTGCAGCCCCCCCTCGAAGGTGTCCGGCTCCACCCGCCCCTGGACCAGCGCCGCCGCCACACAGAACTGCAGGCTGAAGCGGGCGGCGTAGGGGGTGCGTGCCTCCCGGTCGTCGGTCACCCGGAGGGCGGTGGAGTAGGTGGAGAGGAGGAGGTCCCCGGGACCCACCCCCCGCTCCCGGAGCACCAACGCCGCCGCAATGGCCGGGTGGGTATGGCGACAACAGGGCCACGGCTTGATGGAGGTCCCCGGGAGTGCCCACCCCTCCGCAGACTCCAGCACCCGGTGGGGCTCCGGGTCCGGACAGAAGCCCCGGAAGAAGCCCCGCTCCCCCTCCAGGATCCGCTGGGGACCTCTGAAGCCATGGGAGGCCAGGAGTGCCGCCCGGAGCCCCGCCGTGGCCGCCATCCCGGCATGGAGGTGCTTGGACATGGCCCCGTCGGTGAGGAACTCCCAGAGCCCTCCCGCCTGGGTTCCGGCATTCCCCAGGGCGTGGACCCAGCCGTCCTCGTCCATCTCCAGCAGGGTGGCCGCAGCGGCGGCGGCCCCGAAGCCTCCCGCCGTGGCGGTGTTGTGGAAGATCCGGTAGTGGGAGGGGCCCAGGGCATTCCCGATCCGGATCATCACCTCGTAACCGGCCAGCACCGCCCGTAGGACCTCTGGCCCCGTCCTCCCCAGCTCCTCCCCCAGGAGGAGAGCCACCGGCACCACCACGCACCCGGGGTGGGTCACCGAGCTCCGGTGCAGGTCGTCGGTCTCGGCGATGTGGGAGAGGGCCGCCGCCAGGAAGACCCGTCCTTCCAGATCGCTCCGCCCCCCGGCGTAGGCGGCGAGGGGTACGGCCGGGGCCGTGGGCCACCCCGCCACATAGGCCCCCATCCAGTCCTGGACGAAGGCAGCCGCGGCCTCCAGGTGGGGCGTGGCCGCCTGCAGCCCCCGGGTGTGCCGGGCCAGCGCCCTGGTGAGGGAGGGGGGGGACGGGGAGGCCCCGGGGGGGATCGGTTCCATGGACTCGGGAATCGGCAGAGGTGAAGCCGGCGGCGGCGGGGGCCTCCAGAGTGATTCCCCGGGGCGACTCCGGCAAGATGTCCGGTCCCCGACCCTCCCTGCGCGTTCCGGGGCATCTGCAGATCTGCACATCTGCGAATCACCCGGGACCGGGAGCCCCACCATGCTGAGGTGGCCAAGGGAGAGACAGCAGCGGCATCACCTGGTGGTTTCCCTGGACGCCAGGGAGGTGGATGGATTCTCCCCGGACCAGCCGGTGAAGGTGCTGGCCCGGACGGTGGAGGGCCGCACCGCTTCCGCCCCCGCACGGTTCGACGGGGAGGGCCGCGGATCGGCCACCCTCACCTTCCCTGAACACCCCGGCGGGCTCTGGCTCCTGGTGGGTCCGGGGGACGCCACCGACGAGGAGCTGGAGCGGCTCCGCACACTGGGTCGGGAGGTTCCTGGGCGCATGTGGCGGGGGAATGAACTGGTGCTCCCGGAACTCCGGGTGCCGGCCTACTGGTGGAGCTGGTGGAGGCACTGGTGCCGGGTCTGGTGGAGCCCCGGAGCCGCCTCCCCTGGCGCGACTCCGGGACTCCGGCAGATCACCACCGGCTGACGGGGACTACCCTTCCGGCGATGCCACCTGGACCCGCACCACTCCTCCCCGGGTGGAGAGCAGCTCCACCGTCCCCCGGAACGAAGGGACCCCGTACGTCCGGAAGGTGAGCACGGCCTCCCGGCTCTCCCCCGGCTGCAGGTAGCCCAGCTCCAGGCTCCCGTTCCCGGGCTCCAGCCAGCGCACCTGGGGGTCGTTCCCCCCGGTGCGGAGGTCATCCAGGCGGAGGACCACCCGGTCGGGTCGGACCACCTTCACCAGGTCGGCCTGCCGCAGCGCCGTGGGCATCTCCCCCTCGTTGCGCACCGTCACCCGGACCTCCCAGGTGGTGCTGTCGGCATCGGACGACACCCGTCGCACCCTGGCCGGCTCCGCCTTCAGGTCCGGGAGGCTCCTTGCCATGTGGAGGTTGAAGAGGGCCTGGTTGGAGATCCAGCGCTCCAGCACCTCCGGCGGCCCGTTCTGGGCGAAGAACTTGGGATGCCATCCTCCGATCTCCACCTCGCCATGGTCGGGATGGTTCCAGGTGGTCCAGGGGATGAAGGGGGGCGGGTAATCCCGGTCGGCGGCCACGCTGTCCGCCCAGACAAGGCGGTCCAGCTCGTCCTCCACCCCATCCCCGTTCACATCCCCCACCGCCCCGCCGTCCCAGAGCTCGTCCCCGTACCAGATGGCCCCGTAGTAGAAGTACCCGAAGTCGGGACCGTGGCCGAAGAGCGGCGTCCCCTGGGCCTCGGGGTTGTTCCGGGTGGCGTAGGTGTGGTAGACGTCCCCGGCCCAGGGATACCCGGTGTA
>CAYQVI010000255.1:0-5206 GCA_964420725.1 uncultured Gemmatimonadaceae bacterium
CCCTCCCCCCGCCCCCCTCCCCGGAGGACACCGTGGCCCGCCTGGATGTGGTCACCCGAGGGCAGTCCCCGGCGGCGGCGCTGGCGCTGGCCTTCCCCCACGGCTCCGGAGACGACCCCGAGGGGGCATCCGGGGCCGCCTCCCTCCTGGCCCGGGCGCTGGAGCTGGAGCTCAGGGGGAGGGAACCCACCCGCCATGCGGTTGTGGGGAGCCGGGTGGAGGTGGACCGGACGACCCTGACCCTGGTGGTCCCCCCCGACGAGTTGGACCAGGCGTGGGGCGTCCTCCGGGAGGTACTGGCGGCCCCCATCTCCGACGCCAGCATCGAGGCCGCCCGGGGGCGGCTCCTGGGACCCCTCCGCTTCGAGCGGGGCGCCCCGGTGCGTCTCTTCGAAGTGGAGTTCGACCGGCTGGTCCTGGGAGTCACCCACCCCTGGGCCCGCCCCACCCAGGGGACCGAGGTGGGGCTGGAGTCCATCACGCCGGCGGCCCTCCGGGAGCTCCAGGTGCGCTGGCTCCGTCTGGATGAGGCCCGCCTCTCGGTGGTGGGCCCCCGCACCGGCGAGGAGATGCTGGAGCTGGTGGCCGGGCGGGGAGAGGGGATCCCTCCCCGGAGTGCGGATCTCCCCGCCGCTCCGGCCAATGGAGAGGGAAGCCGGGTGGTGCTGGAGCGGGACGTGGTGAACTCGTGGGTGGCGGTGGCCTGGCCGGTGGCTCCCTCCCTCCCCAGGACCTCCCTGGAGTTCACGGCCCACGTGCTCCGGGAGCTCCTGACCAGCTCGCTGGGCGATCCAGGGCTCTTCTCGGTCACCACCCGGGTGGATGACTTCCCCGGGGGCCCGGTGCTCCGGGTGGTGGTGGCGGTGGAGCCCGGGGGCGTGGCCCGATGGGAGGAGCAGGTGATGGGGTCCGTGGCGGGGCTCCGGGAGGAACTCCCCCCGGAGGACTTCCTGAGCCTCTTCCGGAGGCGCTTCGCCGCAGAGGTGCTCCTCAGGGAATCGCTTCCGGAGGTGGAGGCGGCCCGCCGGGCCGGTGACCTCCTCCACCTGGGAGAGCCCCGGGATCTGGCGGAGGGGGTGAGGGAGCTGGGAGGGGAGGAGGTCCGGGCGACGCTGGCGGCCATGGGTCCCCCCTGGGTCCTCCTCTACGGGCCCGGGGAGCGCACCGGAGATCCCTGAGCCTCCGGGATCCACGTGCGGCTTGATGGAGCCGCCCCGTCGTGGTACTTTCGGTCCCTTACCATCCCCCTGGACCCTGGAACGGAGAATCTGTATGAGGCGCGGAACGACCCTGCTTGCCGCTCTGGGCGTGCTTGCGGTCGCTGCTTGCGGCCCTGCCCAGGCAGTGGTGACGGCGGAGTTGGAGATGCAGAACCCCGGAGGCGAGGGCACCACGGTGCTCCCCCTGGCGGATCTCCCCCTTCTCTTCCTCCCCTTTGATCGCGACCAGATCTTCGATTCGCTCCAGACGGCGTACGGGGTTCCCGAACCCGAGATTCCGGCGGATCTCCTGGCGGCCCAGGAGCGGGTGGCGGCCCTCCAGGACGAGTGGCGCCAGTCCGAGACCACCTGGGGCGCCGGACGGGACCGACTCCAGGAGATCAACCGGGAGCTCCAGGGGCTGGCCCGGGGAAGCCCCCAGTACCGCCTGCTCTTCGGGGAGTTCTCCGATCAGGAGGGGATCGTGGCCCAGGCCGAGCGGCAGAAGGATGTTGCCTTCGACCGCTTCACGGCGCTCCAGGACTCCATCCTGACCCAGGCCGCCCAGGTCCGGGTGCTCCGGGACAACTGGGGGGATGAGGCCTTCGCCGACTACGCCGAGGTGCAGTTGGCGAAGGTCCGGGCCTCCGGCATGCAGATCGTGGGGGACACCACCGATGCCAGCGGAATGGCCACGGTGGAGGTTCCGGCGGGTCAGTGGTGGGTGCACGCCCGCTACGACCTCCCCTACACGGAGCTCTACTGGAACCTCCCGGTGAACGTGGAGGGAGGTGAGCCGGTGCAGATCCGGCTGAACCGCACCAATGCCCAGGTCCGCCCGAAGCTCTGATCGTAGCCGGAGCCTGTGAGGGTCTCGCGGCCCCGGGGGTCCTCCATGGACCTCCGGGGCCGTTTCTCGGTACCGCAGAACGGGCGCCCCGCCCTCTCCGTTCCCCCGAGACGGATCGTCCCCATGGCCAGTTCCGACTCCACCCCCCAGCCCCCGGCGGGCCCCTTCCTGGACCTCCGGGATCAGGGGCTGGCCCACCTCCGCTTCGATGACCCCTCCCGGAGGGCCAACGTCCTCTCGGAAGAGGTCATGCGGGAGCTGGCCCGGTGCCTGGACGAGATCCGGGAGGGTGTGGCCGCAGGGCGCATCCGGGGGCTGATCATCTCCAGCGGGAAGCCCGACACCTTCATCGCCGGCGCCGACGTGGACGCCATCGCAGGGGTGGAGAGCCCGGTGGCGGGGGCGGAGGCCGCCCGTCTGGGGCAGGCCATCTACCACGACCTGGAGGCGCTGGGAATCCCCACGGTGGCGGCCATCCACGGGGCCTGCGCCGGGGGCGGCCTGGAGCTCTCCCTGGCCTGCCGGTTCCGGGTCGCGTCGGACCACCGGAAGACCCGCATGGGGCTGCCGGAGGTGCAACTGGGGATCCTCCCGGCCTGGGGGGGCACCACCCGCCTCCCCCGTCTCATCGGGCTCCAGGGGGCGCTGGACATGCTCCTCACCGGCCGGCTGGTGGACGGTCGGAAGGCCCGACGCTCCGGACTGGTGGATGCGGTCCTCCCCTCGGAGTTCTTCCTGGAAGCCGCCACCGACTTCCTCCGGGATCGGGTGGAGGGGACACCCCTCCCCGCCCGGAAGCGGTCCCTCCCCCAGCGCCTCCTGGAGGACACCGCCCCCGGTCGCCGGATCGTACTTTCGAAGGCCCGCTCCTCGGTGATGGAGAAGACCGGGGGGCACTACCCGGCGCCGCTCCGCATCCTGGACGTGGTGAAGGCGTCGCTGGGAGCCCCGCTGGAGAGGGCCTTCGCCCTGGAGGCAGAGGTGGCGGGCGAGCTCATCGCCTCTCCGGTCTCCAAGAACCTCATCCACGTCTACCACCTCCGGGAGGCGGCCCGGAAGGGGGAGGGGGTCCCGGCGCTGGACCAGGCCGCGGAGGTCCGCCGGGTGGGGGTGTTGGGGGCCGGCGTCATGGGCGGGGGCGTGGCCCACCTCATGGCGGACCACGGCATGGATGTCCGGGTGAAGGACCTCAGGCACGAGGCCATCACCGGGGCGCTGCAGCACGCCCGGGGGCTCTTCCGGAAGGGGGTGGAGCGGCGGAAGCTCACCCGGCTGGAGGCCGACGCCCGGATGGAGCGGATCTCCGGGGGGCTGGACTACGCCGGCTTCGGGACGCTGGACCTGGTGGTGGAGGCGGTGGTGGAGCGGCTGGACGTGAAGCGCTCCGTGCTGGCGGAGGTGGAGGAGCGGGTCCCGGCCCACTGCATCCTCACCACCAACACCTCCACCCTCTCGGTGGACGAGATGGCCCAGGCGCTGCAGCGTCCGGACCGCTTCGCCGGGATGCACTTCTTCAATCCGGTGGAGCGGATGCCCCTGGTGGAGGTCATCCGGGGGGAGCAGAGCGGCGACGACGCCGTGGCCACCGTGTACCAGTTGGCCGTCCGCACCGGCAAGGTGCCGGTGGTGGTGCGGGACGGCCCGGGCTTCCTTGTGAACCGGATCCTGGGGCCCTACCTGAACGAGGCCGGCCATCTCCTGGCCGAGGGGGCCCGGGTGGAGTCGGTGGACGCCGCGGCGAAGGACTTCGGGATGCCCATGGGGCCGCTGCGCCTCCTGGATGAGGTGGGGATCGACGTGGCCCGTCACGCCGGCGATGTCCTCCACGCCGCCTTCGGGGAGCGGCTGGCGCCGTCGGCTCCCCTCCTGGCGCTGAGGGAGACCGAGCGACTGGGGCGGAAGGGGGAGCGGGGCTTCTACCTCTACGAGAAGGGGAAGGAGAAGGGGGTGGACGACTCCATCTACGGGGCGCTGGGGCGGGCGGTGCCGGCCTCCCGGAAGGAGCTGGAGCCCCGGGAGATCCGGACCCGGCTGGTGCTGGCCATGGCCAACGAGGCCGCCCGGGTGATGGAGGACGGGATCGTGGAGCGTGCCGGGGAGCTGGATCTCGCCATGATCATGGGGACGGGTTTCCCCCCCTTCCGGGGAGGGCTGCTCCGCTATGTGGACGCCCTCCACCCCCGGACGGTGGTGGACCGCCTCCGGGAGTACGCCCAGCGGCTGGGGTCCCGGTTCGAGCCGGCCCCCCTCCTGGTGGAGCTGGCCGATGCCGACCAGCGCTTCTACGAGCGGTTCCCCGCCGGATGACCGTCACGCCACCTCCCATGGTGCCGGCCATCGTCCCGGCCTCCGGTCGCTCGTCCCGGATGGGCACCGCCAAGGCGCTCCTGGACGCCGACGGTCGGACCTTCCTGGAGCGGGTCACCGGATCGCTGGCCGCCGGGGGGTGCTTCCCCATCTTCGTGGTGGTGGAGGACCTCCGGAGCCCGGTGGCGGCGGTGGCCCGCACCGCGGGGTGCCTCCCCGTCCTGAACCCCGACCCCTCGGAGGGGCCCATCTCCTCCATCCGGGCCGGGCTGGCGGAGCTCCCCGCGGACGCCGAGGGGTTCATGGTGTGCCCGGTGGACCACCCCCGCTTCCAGCCGGAGACGGTGGCGGCGCTCCTCCACGCCTTCCAGGGCACCCGCCCCCGTCTTGTGG
Source organism: uncultured Gemmatimonadaceae bacterium (assembly GCA_964420725.1). Lineage (GTDB taxonomy): Bacteria > Gemmatimonadota > Gemmatimonadetes > Longimicrobiales > Gaopeijiaceae > CAYQVI01. The sequence continues at coordinate 4,750 of CAYQVI010000255.1, forward strand.
TCCCCGCCTACCAGGGGGTCCGGGGGCACCCCACCCTCTTCCGGAGGGACATGGAAGCCGAACTGATGGAGCCGGAGCTGGAGGAGGGGGCCCGGACGGTGGTGCTCCGCCACGCCGGCGACGCGCTGGAGGTGGCGGTGGACGACGCAGGGGTCCGGGCGGACATCGATACGCTGGCGGAGTACCGGCGCTACTATCCCCGCTCCTACCGGAAGCGCTTCCATGCCCGGTAGCGGAGGGGGGACCCTGTCGCCGGTGAGGGCGGCCACCCTCCTGCTGGAGATGCTGGAAGAGGGGCGGAGCGTGGTGCTCCTCTCCCGGAACGGCGAGGGGGAGGGAGCACCCTCCGGCAACGCCGCACCCACAGGCAACGCCGCACCCACAGGCAACGCCGCCCCCACCGGTCCCGGCCCCCGGATGCTGGTCTGGAGCAGCCCCGAGCCCGGTTCCCTGGGGA
>CAYQVI010000256.1:0-3680 GCA_964420725.1 uncultured Gemmatimonadaceae bacterium
CCCATGGCGGAGGGTGTGCAGATCCTGAACGCCATCCAGGACGTCTACCTCGACGCTTCGGTGGACATCGCCTGAAGGCCCCCGGGGGGACCGGGGGTCCGGGACGCACTCCCTGGCCCCCACCCCCCGGACCGGGACTCGTGTCCGGGGGGGCCCTGCGCCCCGACCCTACCCCATGGTGCGGCGGAGCGCCGCCTTCACCCGGCTCAGGAAGCGGGACGGATCCAGGGGCTTTCGGAGGTAGTCGTCGGCTCCGGCGTCCATGACCTCCATCTCCGCCTCGGGGTCCTGCGAACCCGTGAGGACCACCACGGGGATCCCTGCCGTCGACACATTCCCCCGGATCTCCGCCAGCACCTCCCTCCCGCTCTTCCCCGGAAGTCCCAGGTCCAGCACCACCAGGTCGATGGGGTCGGCCCCGTGGAGAAGCTTCAGCGCCTCCAGCCCGTCGCCGGCCTGGAGCACCTGGTGACCCAGGCTCTCCAGGAGGGCCTTCCCGATGATGCGGGTGGCGGGATCGTCGTCCACCACGAGGGAGCAGACGGTATCGGGAGCGTCCTCGGCACCGGCGTCTACAGGCTTTCCGGGGGCTTCAGAGGAGGAGGACTCCTTCTCCTTCTCCTTCCCCTTCCGCCGCCTCCCGGTCCCGGGGGCGGCCATTCCGGCGGCGGCCCCGGCGTCCGCAGGGGCGACGCCCACCTCCACAGCCGCCGGCACCGGCTCCGCATCCAGCGCCTCCCCGGCCTCCACATCCCCCAGGACCCGCTCCAGCTCCTGGAGGGTGGTGATCCCGTCACGCACCCGCTCGGCCCCTGCCTCCCGGAGGGACCGCATCCCCCCTGCATGGGCCATCTCCAACAGGTCGCCATGGGTCCCGTGGGACACCACCAGCTCCTCGATCTCCGGGGTCATGACCAGCACCTGTGCGATGGGGATCCGTCCCCGGTAGCCGCTGTGGCTACACTGGTCGCACCCCACCGCCCGCACCACCGGCTGGACGTTGAACTCCTCCGCCAGACGCATCTCCTCCCGACTCAACGGCCCCTCCACGGGGACCTTGCAGGCGGGACAGGCCCGGCGGATCAGGCGCTGCGCCACCGAGCCCCGGAGGGTCTGGGTGATGGCCGCTTCATCCAGCCCCAGATCCGCCAGTCGCCGGATGGCCCCCACGGCGTCGTTGGTGTGGAGGGTGGCCAGCACCAGGTGACCGGTGAGGGCCGCCTGCACGGCGATGGCCGCCGTCTCGGTGTCCCGGATCTCCCCGATGAAGATGACGTCGGGGTCCTGACGGAGGATGGCCCGGAGGGCGGAGGCGAAGGTGACCCCCTGCTTCGGCTCCACCTGGATCTGGGTGAGCCCCGGAAGCTCGTACTCGATGGGGTCCTCCACCGTCATGATGTTGATGTCCTCGTTGGACACCTGACGGAGAGCCGCATACATGGTGGTGGTCTTCCCGGAGCCCGTGGGCCCGGTCACCACCATGATCCCCTCCTTCTGGGTGAGGAGGCGCTGCATGCGCGACAGTTCGTGGGGGGCGATCCCCGCCTCCACCAGCGCCCTGGCCTGCCCCGGATCCAGGATCCGGATCACGCACTTCTCCGCACTCCGGGTGGGGACCGTGGAGATACGCAGGTCGAAGGTCCGGTCCCCGAAGCCGATCCGGGCCCGACCGTCCTGGGGGCGGAGCCGGTCCGCGATATCCATGCGCCCAAGGATCTTCATGCGGGCCACCACCCGGATGAGAGCTGCATGGGGCAACTGCGCCGCCAGACGGAGCACGCCGTCCACCCGGATCCGCACCACCCCTCCCCGGGCCGTGGGCTGGATGTGGATGTCGCTGGCCCCCTTGGCCACCGCATCCTCCAGGATCATGTTGGCCAGCCGGGCCACAGGCCCCGCCGAGAGCTCGGACACATCCGGGGCACTGGCCCGCTGGTCCTCCTCCTCCTCCATGAAGTGGATCAGCCCCCCCACATCCCCATCCAGCCCGGACATGAACTGCTCCACGGCCTGATCGGGGGCGTAGTGCTGGAGGATGGCCTCCTCGATGACGGAGGGCGGGGCCACGGCGAAGGTGGGGGTCCGACCGGAGCTGAAGCCGATGGCCTGCTCCGCGTCCAGGTTGATGGGGTCCGACGTGGCCACAACCAGGTGGCGGTAGTCCTCCCGGAGGGGGAAGACCAGGAAGCGGCGGGCGATGCTCTCCGGCAGGAGTCGGACGGCCTTCTCCTCACTCTCGGCCAGGGAAGCCACCTTCAGGCGGAAGTGCCGGGCCACAACCTCCGCCAGCTCGTCCTGGGAGTGCCCCGTTCCCTGGGCCACCGCTATCCAGGCTTCGGACACATGCGTGCCCCGGGCTACTCCCAGGCGATCCGCACCGGGGAGCCCCGCTCGCTTTGCCACCTCCACCAACCAGTGGGTCCCTGCTGTGGAGCCGTCCGTCATCCGTTCAGTTCGTCCTGCTGTCTCAGGTAGCCCATGACCTCCTCGTGGACCTGTTGCACCCGTTCAAGGAGCGGGAGGGCAGCACTTCGCCCTGCCGTGCGAGCGTGGGATTCCAACTCCCCCAGGAGAGCATGGAGTTCCTTCGCCCGGATGTTCCCCGCAGACGACTTGTAGGCGTGCGCCGCGGAGGCCAGCGCCGTGCCGTCATCGTCCTCGCCCTCCTCGCCCGCTGCAAGGATGGCCGCGACCAGTCGGGGAGCCTCAGAAACGTAAGTCTGCAGCGTGATTCCCACCACGGATTCGATCCCTGCTTCCCGCATGACGCTCCGGAACTCCTCCAGGTCCACCGGGGGGAGGGAGATCGCCCCCACACCGTTGTCTGCCGAGTCGACCTCCGGGGGCTGCTGCACCTCCGGGGGCTCCGCCCCTTCACCGACCCGTCCCCAGCGCTCTACCATCGCCAGAAGGGCGTGGGGGCGGAAGGGCTTCGAAAGGAAGTCGTTCATCCCCGCGTCGCGGCACCGCTGCCTCTCCTCGCTCAGGGCATGGGCCGTCACCGCCACGATGGGGAGATCCTCGTACCCCCCCAGGGCCCGGATGGCCTTCGTGGCCTCCAGGCCGTCCATCTCCGGCATCTGCACATCCATGAGCACCAGGTCGAAGCGGTCCTCTCCGACCCGCCTCACAGCTTCGACACCATTCTCCACCAACTCCACATCGTGCCCCGCCTTCCCCAGCATCGCCAGCACGATCTGCTGGTTCACCCGGTTGTCCTCCGCCACCAGGATCCGGAATCGCCTGGAGGGCCCCGCGGCCTGCTCCCCGGGATCCACTTCCAGGAGGGGCGTGGCCTCCGGGGCGGTCCCCAGTCTTCCGGTCTTCTCGGCCAGGAGCCGGGCCAGCGAGGTGAGGACTTCGTCCCGGGAGGCCGGCTTCTGGAGGAGGACCTGCACCCCCAGCTCCCGGGCCCGGGCCCCGTCCCCGGGGTTCAGCCCCGAGGCCAGGATCATGATCCGCGTATCCCTCAGCCCGGCGTCCTCCCTCACCTCCTCCAGCAGGTCCATCCCCCCCCGGTCCGGCATCTGGATGTCGGTCAGGACGGCATCGTAGGGGTCGCCCTTCCCGATGGCCGTGCGCATGACCTCCAGCCCGGAATCCACCGACATGGCCTCATCCACCACCACGTCCTCCCCCTCCAGGAACTCCCGGAGGATGCGCCGGTTGGTGGAGTTGTC
>CAYQVI010000256.1:3780-5193 GCA_964420725.1 uncultured Gemmatimonadaceae bacterium
AGGATGTCGTTGAGGATGGCCAGCAGGGAGACCGCGGAGCTCTTCACCATCTCGGCGAAGTGGACCTGTTCCTCATTCAGCCCCGAGTCCAGGAGGATCTCGGTCATCCCCAGGACCCCGTTCATGGGGGTCCTGATCTCGTGGCTCATGTTGGCCAGGAAGGTGGTCTTCATGAGACTCGCCCGCTCGGCATCCCGGGCCACCTGCCGGGCCCGCTCCTCCTGGAGCCGGTTCTCCGTCACGTCCCGGGCGATCCCGATGATTCCCCGGGGGTTGCCGTCCAGCCCGAACTGGGGGGTCTTCACCGTCTGGAGGAGGCGCAACTCCCCGCCGGGACTCTCCTGCCATTCCTCCATGATCACGGAGCCCCGGGTCCGGTAGGCCTCGGCATCGGATTCAAGGAAGGAGGAGGCCCTCCAGGCGGGATAGAGGTCCGCGTCCGTGCGCCCCAGGATCGAACCCTCCGGGAGGGTCAACTGTCGGGAGAAGGCGCTGTTGCACCCCCGGTAGACCCCCGCAGCGTCCTTGATGAAGATGAGATCCTGCGAGGCATCCAGGAGGGAGGCGATGAGCTCCGACTGCTCCGCCACCCGCTCCAGCGCCTCCCGATGGGTAGCCCGCTCGGTGACATCCCGGGCGGTGCCTTGGGCCCCCAGGGGCTTCCCGCCGGCATCCAGGACGGGACGGATGGAGAAGCTGAGCCGGCGGGGATTCCCCTCCGCATCCAGGTGGACGGTCTCGTGGTCCCCGATCTCGGTCCCGGCGGCGATCCCCTGGAAGGCCGTCCGATCCGCCTCCAGGAAGGCCGGATCCACGAACTCCTCGTAGGAGCGCCCCAGCATCTCCTCCGGCGCGAGGCCGTAGATGGGCCGGGTTGCGTTGTTCAGGAAGGTCCACCGCCCGGACTGGTCCACCCGCCAGACCAGGTCCTGCGCCGAGTCCACCAGCCCCCGGTAGAGGTTCTCCGCCTCCCGACGGGCGGCCTCGGCCCGGCGCAGCGAGCTGACGTCCTCCCCCTGCAGGAAGAGGAAGTCCGAGACCACCCCCTGCCCCCGGGAGGCAGAGACCCGGAACCACTTCTGCTCTCCATCCTCCTGCAGCAGCGAGATCTCCCCCCGGGACAGCCCCTCCTCCCACGCCTCCGACATGATCCCCCGGAGTTCCCGCAGGGTGTCCGGGACGGGGATCACCGCCTCCAGGGAGCGGGACACCATCTCCTCCTCGGTGACCCCCCCCATCACCGCGGCCACATGGTTGGCCCGGACGATCCGCTCCGAGCGGTCCACGATGGCCACCACCCCCGGGGCCCCCCGGAGGAAGCCCTCCAGGATCTGCCGTTCCGCCCCCTCCCGCTGCTTCCCCCACTCCACCCGGGCCGCCACCGTCAGCGACGCCACCAGTTCGCCATGGTTG
>CAYQVI010000257.1:0-5099 GCA_964420725.1 uncultured Gemmatimonadaceae bacterium
CCCCCCCACGTGGACCTCCTCCCCCTCCACGGCAGCCTTCCCGGCGAGGTGCAGGACCGGGCGCTGCGCCCCTCCCCCCCGGGGCGCCGACGGGTGGTCCTCTCCACCGACCTCGCCGAGAGCAGCGTCACCCTGGCGGGGGTCCGGGTGGTCATCGACGGAGGGCTCTCCCGGGTGCCCCGCTTCGACCCCCGCTCGGGGATGACCGGGCTGGAGACGATTCCCGTGTCCCGGGCCTCCGCCGAGCAGCGGGCGGGGCGGGCCGGACGGGAGGGGCCCGGCCACTGCCACCGCCTCTGGACCGAGGCGGAGCAGGCCGCCCTTCCGGAGCGCTCGGTTCCCGAGATCCTGGATGCGGACCTGGCCCCCCTGGCGCTGGAGCTGGCCCTCCGAGGGGTGTCCGACCCCGGGGAGCTCCGGTGGATGGACCCGCCCCCCGGCGGGGCACTGGCCGGGGCCCGGGAGTTGCTCGGCGATCTGGGGGCGCTGGACGACCGGGGAGTGATCACCCCCCATGGCCGGGCCATGGCCTCCGCCGGAGTGCACCCCCGGCTGGCCCACCTGATCCTGGCCTCCATCACCGGGGGCGCCGGGGACGCCGACGTGGCGTGCGACCTGGCGGCCCTCCTGGAGGAGCGGGATCTCCTCCGGGGGGAGAGCCCCACGGATCCCGATCTCTCCCTGCGGCTGGCCCAGGTCCGGGGGGAAGGGGTGAACGTGGCCAATCTGGACCGGGGGACGCTGCACCGGATCCGGGGAGAGGGGGAGCGCCTCCGGAGACGGTTCGGGGTGGCTGACGGCGGTGGAGCCCGTGGCGACAAGGGGAGTCGGGGCGCTCCTCCCCGGGTGGACCCCCTCGACGTGGGGCGGATGCTGCTGCTGGCCTATCCGGACCGGGTGGCGCTGGCCCGGGAGGGGCGCAGGGGGGCGTTCCGCCTCTCCGGAGGAAGGGGGGCAGCGGTCCCCACCGAGCACCCCCTGGCCGGCGCATCCCGCCTGGTGGCCCCCCGCCTCATGGGTGGGGCGGGGCAGGACCGGGTCCTGCTGGCGGCCCCGGTCACCGAAGAGGCCATCCGGGAGGTGTTGGGGCACCGGATCCGCCGCACCGAGCGGGTGGAGTGGGATTCCCGGAACGATGTGGTGACGGCGCTCTGGGAGGAGCGGCTGGGGGCGCTGGTGCTCCGGGCGGGATCCCTCCACGAGCCGGATCCGGAGGCCCTGATGGAGGCCCTCATGGAGGGGATCCGCCGGAGCGGCGGAGAACTGCTCCCCTGGTCGGCTCCCTCCCGATCGCTCCTGGAGCGGGTGGGTTTCCTCCACCGGCTGGATCCGGAGGAGTGGCCCCATCTGGACCCTGGGGTCCTCATGGACACCCTTCCGGAATGGCTGGGGCCCTGGCTGGGGGGGATCCGGAGAATGGGTCAGCTCTCCCGGCTGGACATGGAGCAGATCCTCCTGGCGCTCCTCCCCCATGGAAGCCGGGAGCGGCTGGAGCGATTGGCCCCCGCCACCCTGGAGGTCCCCTCGGGCTCCCGGATCCCCCTGGACTACGGGGATCCCGCCGGTCCGGTGCTGGCCGTTCGGCTGCAGGAGCTCTTCGGGTTGCCGGAGACTCCCCGTGTGGCGGGAGGGCGGGTGCCGGTGACCCTTCACCTCCTTTCCCCTGCCCGACGACCGGTGCAGGTCACCCGGGACCTGGCCAGCTTCTGGCGGTCGGGGTATGCCGAGGTACGGAAGGAGCTCAGGGCCCGCTATCCGAAGCACGCCTGGCCGGAGGATCCCCTCACGGCGGAGCCCCTCCGGGGGGCGAAGCGACGGAGCTGAGCCTCCGTCACCCCCTCCGCTCCCGAAGCCGCAGCGCCCCCGCCGGGAGCACCTCCAGCGTCCACCCCGGCGGTAGCCAGGTGGTGGCGCTGTACTCCAGCACCACCAGCGGCCCCTCCAGCGTATGCCCCTCCCGCAGATCGCTCCGCTGCACCCGGGGGACCTCCCGCCAGGCACCCTCCAGCCAGACCTGGCCGGAGGTCAGGGGAGGGGACCCTGCGGCCGGAGCCAACCGGAGGGAGGGGAGGGTGGGGGCCGGCGCCGACACCTCCACCCGGAGGGTCACCGCCTCCAGGGGGTGGTCCTCCCGGGCGTGGCCGTAGCGGACCCGGTGGGCCTCCCGGAAGCGCAGGGCCCATGATTCCGCGTCCACCGTGAGCTCGAAGCTCTGTCCACGGAAGCGGGCGTCCACCTGGCGGCGGATGGTCAGCGTGGCCGGGTCCATCCCCTCGGCCACGAGCTGCTCGACCCCTCGCTCCTCCAGCGCCTGGAAGGCCTCTTCCAGGGCCGCCTGATGCTCCGGGTCGTCCTCCCGGGCCAGGAGGGTGCGGGCCCCCTCCACCGTCACCGCGGCCCCCAGCATCCCCCGGGCGGAGAGGAGCCCCGGGTCGGGGGGGATCAGCGCGCCGTCGGTGCCCAGCCGCTCCGCCAGCGAGGCGGCGTGCAGTGCACCCGCTCCTCCGAAGGCCACCAACACGGCTGCCGCCGGGTCGTAGCCACGCTCCACCGAGATCACCCGGAGCGCCCGCTCCATGGTGGCATCGGCCACCCGGAGGATCCCCTCGGCCGCCTTCTCCCGGCTGCTCCCCATGGCCTCCGCCAGAGTCCCCAGGGGCCCGGCCACCGCCTCCCGGTCCAGCCTCCCCGCCCCCCCCAGGAATCCCTCCGGGGGAAGGCGTCCCAGCCAGACCTGGGCATCCGTCACGGTGGGCTCCTTGCCCCCCCGGCCATAGGCGATGGGACCGGGAACGGCCCCGGCGCTCCGGGGCCCCACCCGGAGAGCCCCTCCCGGATCCACCCGAGCCAGGGAGCCACCCCCTGCACCCACCGTATGGATGTCCAGCACCGGCACCGCCACCGGGAGCCCTCCGATGGTGAACTCCCGGGTCCGGAGCGGCCGACCAGGGCAGAGCGCCACGTCGGTGGAGGTTCCCCCCATGTCGAAGGTGAGGATGTCGGTGATCCCCGCCTCCCGGGCGGCCACGAGGGCGCCCACGACCCCTCCTGCCGGGCCGGAGACCACGGTATGGACCGGCTCCCGCCCGGCCCGGGCCACCGAGAGGGCCCCGCCGGATGACCCCATGATCCGCACCCGCTCCGCCCCCGACTCCTGCTCGATGCGGTGCAGATACCCGGACATGAGGGGGACCAGGGCGGCGTTCACCACGGTGGTGGCGGTGCGCTCGTACTCCCGGATCTCCGCCAGCACCTCCGACGAGCGGGAGACCGGGAGCCCCGCGGACGCCAGCGCTTGCACCACCGCCTCCTCGTGGGCCGGATTCCCGTACGCGTGGAGGAGGACCACCGCCACCGCCGAGGCTCCGGTGGCTGCCACCCGCTCCGGAAGACCCTCCAGCTCCTCCAGGTCCAGGGGCTCCACCACGCTCCCGTCCGCCGCCAGCCGCCCCCCGATCCCCAGCCGGGCCTCGCGATCCACGGGGGCGGGAGGCCGATGTCCCACCAGGACATAGAGTTGCGGACGATTCTGCCGCCCGATCTCGATGACGTCCTCGAAACCCCGATTGGTGATCAGCGCCACCCGGGCCCCCCGTCCCTCCAGGAGGGCATTGGTCCCCACCGTGGAGCCATGGACCAGGTGGAACGGGGCAGCTCCCTCCCCCCCCAGCAGCCGCCGGATCCCCTCCAGCACGGCGTCCGCCGGATCCCCGGGTGTGGAGGGCACCTTCAGCGTCCAGATCCGCGACCCCTCTTCCCCGGGCTCCAGGAGGACGAAGTCTGTGAAGGTGCCGCCGGTGTCCACGGCGAGGAGCGCGGCGCCGGGGGGGCCGGTGGGTGCGCGTTCGAGGCTCATGGATGGATCCGGGAGAGGAATCGGGAAGGGGGTGGGGCGCTTCTGCCGGGAAGGTCCACGCCCCCGACCCCCTCCGCAAGGGAGCTGCACCCCTCCCCGGGGCTGTCCGGCAGCGGGGCTCCGATTACCTTACGCCGTCCCCGGGGCCCCTCCACGGCTCCCGATCCCCCGCTTCCACCCGGTGGTCCTGCGGCATGCAGCTCAGCCCCTCCTTCGAGGTCTTCGAAGCCCGTGCCCGGCAGGGGCGGGTGGTCCCGGTCTGGAGGGACTTCCTCTTCGATACCGACACTGCCGTCACGGCCTACGCCAAGCTGGCCCGCCCCCCCTTCGGCTTCCTCCTGGAGTCGGTGGTGGGGGGAGAGCGGTGGGCCCGCTATTCCTTCCTGGGGACCTCCCCGGCGGGGGCGTGGAGGCTCCGGGACGGGAAGGCGGAGTGGTGGACCCCCGGGCGGGGGTGGGCGCCCATCCACACGGATGATCCCCTGGGAGACCTGGACCGGAGACTCCGGGAGCGCACCCCGGCCCCCGCACCGGAGCTCCCCCGCTTCTGGGGGGGCGCTGTGGGTTTCTTCGGCTACGACATCGTCCGGCAGGTGGAGCACCTCCCGGATCCCCCGGAAGACGATCTGGGACTCCCGGACGCCCTGCTGGTCTTCACCGAAGGGGTCCTGGCCATCGACACCCTCCTGGGTCGCGCCATGGCGATCCAGTCGGTGATGGTCCCCGAGGGGGCCTCCCGGGACGAACTCTGGGATCTCTACGACGCGGCGGCGCGAAAGACGGCGGAGCTGGTGGACACGCTGGCCTCCGCCCGCCCCCCGGAGCCCCTGCAGCTCCGTCGGGAGCCCCGGGAGGACCCCCCCCTGTCCGGGACCCACACCGAGGAGAGCTACCGGGACGCGGTGGCGAAGGCCAAGGAGTACATCCTGGCGGGAGACATCTTCCAGGTGGTCCTGAGTCAGCGGCTGGGGGTGGAGCTCCGCACCGATCCCTTCAACCTGTACCGGGCCCTCCGCTCCCTGAATCCCTCCCCCTACCTCTACTTCCTGGAGATGGACGGCACCACCCTGGTGGGGGCCTCGCCGGAGCTCCTGGTGCGGGTGGAGGAGGGGACGGTCACCGTGCGCCCCATCGCCGGCACCCGCCCGCGAGGGGGCACCCCGGAGGAGGACGACGCCCTGGCGGAGGAGCTGGCCGCCGACGAGAAGGAGCTGGCGGAGCACCGGATGCTGGTGGACCTGGG
>CAYQVI010000258.1:0-5096 GCA_964420725.1 uncultured Gemmatimonadaceae bacterium
AGGATGTGGCTCAGGAAGGGGTGCCCGTGGAAGGGGATCAGCGTCTTCCGCCCGGCCTGGGCGGCGGCCCGCTGACCGGGATCCAGGGGCGGGTCGTGGGACCCGGAGGCCTGCATCCGGGAGCCCCGCCCGGCAGCCAGCACCACCGCCTTCACGGAAGCCCCGCCCCGGCCGGGACCCCGGCTCCCCCTGCCGGCCTCACCGCCCCGGTCAACCTCCCCACTCGTCCTGCTGGCCTCACCGCCCCGGTCACGCCCCCCGCTCCTCCTCCCCCCGGACCCGGGGCCACGCCCGCACCAGGTAGACCACCGCCGCCACCGCCACCACGGCCGCCACTGCCGCTTCCCCCACCCTCCCGTAGAGGAAGAGTCCGGTGGTGAAGAGCACCCCGTAGATGGCAAAGGCTCCCGCCACCATGGCCAGGATCCCCCGGGGGACCGTCCATTCCCCGGCTCCCTCCGGCATGGCCACCCCCGAGGCCCGGGCCTCCTGAACCACCTTCTCCCACCCCGGTCCGCCAGGACGGGTCAGGGCCACAAACCGCCGGAGCACGGCGGTCTCCGTGGGACGGGTAAGGAAGGTCACGGCCACCCAGGCCACGGTGGTGATCCCCACTCCCAGCAGGAGCCTCACCGAGGTGGAGAGCTCCACTGCGGGGAAGAGCCGGGGGTGCAGCGATACCACGTACAGCGCCACCAGGAAGGACACCACCATGGCGGTGATCTCGCTCCAGGCGTTGATCCGCCACCAGAACCAGCGGAGGATGAAGAGGAGTCCCGTGCCCGCCCCGATCTGAAGGAGGATGTCGAAGGCCTGCAGGGCGTTCTGGAGAAGGAGCGCCAGGGTGGCGGCCATCACCATGAGGAGCGCCGTGGAGACCCTCCCCACCCGCACCAGCGACCGCTCGTCGGCGTTCGGGTCCACGAAGCGGTGCCAGAAGTCGTGGACGACGTACGAGGAACCCCAGTTCAGATGGGTGGAGATCGTGGACATGTAGGCGGCGGCCAGGGAGGCGGCCACCAGCCCAAGGAGACCTGCCGGGAGGAAGGTGAGCATGGCCGCGTAGGCCAGGTCGTTCCCCAGAATCGCCTCCGGGATCCCGGGGAAGGCCACCCGGAGCGAATCCAGGGTGGGGAAGACGATCAGGGAGGCCAGCGCCACCAGGATCCAGGGCCAGGGACGCACCGCGTAGTGGGCCGCATTGAAGAGGAGGGTGGCTGCCGTGGCCTCGGTCTCGTTCCGGGCCGCCAGCATCCGCTGCGCCACGTAGCCGCCGCCACCGGGCTCCGCCCCGGGATACCAGACGCTCCACCACTGCACCGCGATGGGGATGACCAGGAGGGTCACCAGGGCGTTGGTGTCGCTGAAGTCAGGGAGGATGGAGAGCTTCCCCACCACCTCGGGGTGCGTCATCAGGGCCTGCAGTCCCCCCACCTCGGGGTGCCCCAGCGACACCCACGCCACGGCGATCGAGCCCACCAGAGCGGTGAAGAAGAGGAGGAGGTCGGTGAGCACCACCCCCCGGAACCCCCCCAGGGTGCTGAAGGCCACCGTCACCCCCCCCGCCAGGAGCACGGTGGTGAGGGGGGAGGTCCCCAGGAGCACCCCGGCGATCTTGATGGCCGCCAGCGTCACCGAGGCCATGATCACCACGTTGAAGAACACCCCCAGGTAGAGAGCCCGGAACCCCCGGAGGAAGGCCGCCGATCGCCCGCCGTAGCGGATCTCGTAGAACTCCAGGTCGGTGAGCACCCCCGCCCGGCGCCAGAGCTTCGCGTAGACGAAGACCGTGAGCATCCCCGTGAGGAGGAAGGCCCACCAGACCCAATTCCCCGACACCCCGTTCTGCCGGACGATATCCGTAACCAGGTTCGGCGTATCGGTGGAGAAGGTGGTGGCCACCATGGAGATCCCAAGGAGCCACCAGGGCATGTTCCGCCCCGAGAGGAAGTACTGGGAGGTGTCCTTCCCCGCCCTCCGACTCACCGCCACCCCGATGGCCAGCACGGCCACGAAGTAGAGGGCGACGATGGACCAGTCCAGGGGGGAGAGCTGCATGGGGGGCTCTGGGAGGGGGAGAGGGAGGCGGCCGCGGTCCCGCAGCCGGACGGGGCAGATTCAGCGTTCGGGCCGCCCCACGCAAGCCGGGTGGCACCCCGGACGTACCGCCTTCTCCTCCGGGCAGGCCCCTTGTCCGCTGTGGGATTCCCAGTCGATGCCCCCCTTGCCATCGTTGCCCAACCCCGGATCCGGATGCCACTGGCTACCATCGTGCCAGTACGACGGGATGATGTGACTCCGGCGGATTCCGGGGGGTCCATGGGGCCTGATACCACTTCCGGCCCCCAGGGGCAGGCCCCCGTGATCCACCTGGAGACACCCCCCGCCGAATGCGACTGGCCATGTTGACCGAGACGACCGGACCGGGAGGTCTGGAGAGCATGATGCTCCTCCTGGCCCAGGGACTCCGGGACCGGGGGCACGAGGTGGTTCCGATCATCCCGTCCCATCCCCGGGAGTGGCTCCACGCCAGCTTCCTGGCCCGGGGGTTCGAGGTGGAGGAGTACCCCCCCTGTCGCAACTGGGGGGCGTATCCCGGGGCTCTCATGGACCTCACATCCGTCCTCCGGCGTCGTCGGGTGGAGGCCCTCCACTGCCACGATTTCACCGCTGCGGTCCTGGGTACCCTTGCAGCCACCATGACCGGCATCCCCTCCGTCCTCACCCTCCACGGAGGACGTCACTACAGGGAGACGAAGCTCCGCCGTTGGCTCCTCCGTCGGGCGGCCCGGCGGAGCGCCAGCGTGATTGCCGTGTCCTCCGAGACGGCGCGGGAACTGACCCACGACCTCTCCCTGCACCCGGAGGAGGTGCAGGTGATCCCCAATGGCACCCCCATGGTGTCCGGTGAGGCGGAACGGGGGAGACGGATCCTGGGGAGTTGCCCGGAAACGGTGACGGTGCTGGCGGTGGGCCGACTGATCCAGGTGAAGGGGTTCGACATCCTGAGCCGGGCCGCACGGCTTCTCCGGGGGACGGATGTGCGCGCCCGGATGGTGGTGGCCGGGGACGGTGAGGAGCGTCGGGTGCTGGAGGGGATGAACGAAGAGGACTCCACCGGCGGACAACTGAGCTTCCTGGGGATGAGGGACGACATCCCGGACCTGATGGCAGGGGCGGACATCTTCGTGATGCCGTCCCGGAGTGAAGGGCTTCCCATGGCGTTGATCGAGGCCATGGCGGCGGGCCTCCCGGTGGTGGCCTCCTCCGTGGGGGGAATTCCGGAAGTGGTGGAGCATGGTGTCCACGGCCTCCTGGTGGACCCCGAGGACCCGGCGGCGCTGGCGGAGGCGATTGCCATCCTCTCCAGCGACCCCGCCCTCCGGGCCAGGATGGGCCGGGCCGGACACCACAGGGTCAAGGCGCGCTTCTCCATTGATGCGATGGTGGATGCGTATGAGCAGCGGCTGCTGGGGAAGAGTCCTCTGCCGGGCTATTGACAACCCCTACCTCCGCAGACAGGATGGTGTTGAGACTCAATCTCATCCAAATCGCATCCCGGATCCCCTCCCCCTGGCGGGGCCCCCGGATGACCCTGCCCCAACGGAGGCTCCGTGTCGCTGGTGAGTCCTGTCCTCCCCCTGGTGCTTTCCCTACTCCTGCCCCCCCTGCCGGCGTCACAACCGGTGGAGCGGATCGTGAGCCTGGGGGCGGGGGTCACCGAGATCCTCTTCGCCCTGGGTGCAGGTCCCCGGGTGGTGGCCCGGGACGGAACCTCCCTCCATCCGGAGGCCGCCAGCCAACTCCCCAGCGTAGGCTACCGGAACGGCATCGGGGCCGAGGGGATCCTGACCCTCCGACCCACTCTGGTGATCGGCGAGGAGGGGATGGCCCCCGACCATGTCATCCAGCAGCTCCAGGCTGCGGGGATCCGGCTGGTCCAGGTCCCCGGCGAACCGTCGGTGGAGGGTGTCCGCCAGCAGGTCCGGGCCATCGCCGCCGCCCTGGAGGTCCCTGAGGCAGGGGAGACGCTGATCCGGGAGATGGACGCCGACCTGGCCCGACTCCAGGACCCGGCCTCCCGTCCCGGGGCCCCCGTCCCCTCCGCCCTCATCCTCTATCTCAGGGGGAACCAGGCCACCTTCGTCTGTGGGCCAGAGAGTGAACCGGGATCCCTCCTGACCCTGGCCGGTGGAACCAACGCCGCCCGGAATATCCGGAACTGCACCGCCATGACCGCGGAGTCGGTGGTCCTGGCCCGCCCGGAGGTGCTCCTGGTCTACACCCGGGGGATGGCCTCCGTAGGGGGGCTGGAGGGGCTGCTGGCGCTCCCGGGGGTGGCCCAGACCCCCGCCGGCCGCGCCCGGCGGGTGGTGGTCATGGACGATCTGTACCTGGGGAGCTTCGGGATCCGCAGCGGCCGGGCCGCCGTGGACCTGCGGCAGGCCCTCCTGGAGGGGACCGGGGTCGTGGAGGTGGAGGCCCGGTGAAGGGACGCTACCGGCTCGCCCTGGGGGGACTGGCGGTGGCCTTCCCCCTGGCCCTCCTGGCCGGGTCGGCGGTAGGGGCGTACTCCATCCCCCTCGTGAGCATCCCCGGGCTCCTCCTGGGGGGGGGTGAGGGGGCGGAGATCCTCACCGTCATCCGGATTCCCCGGGTCCTCCTGGCGGCGGTGGTGGGAGCCTCTCTGGCGCTGGGTGGTGCGGTGCTCCAGGGGATCTTCCGGAACCCCCTGGCGGACCCCGGCCTCATCGGGGTCTCGGCAGGGGCCACCCTGGGGGCGGCGCTCTGGATCGTCCTGGCGGGAGCGCTTGTGCCAGGGCTCCTCTGGCTGGGGATGTGGGGCCCTGCCCTGGCCGCCTTCGGGGGGGCGCTGGTGGCCACCGGAGTGGTCTGGCGTGTGGCCCTCCGTCGGGGGAGGGTCTCCACGGCGACACTCCTCCTGGCCGGGGTGGCTCTGAACAGCCTGGCAGGGGCCGCCCTGGGCTTCCTCCTCTTCCTGGCGGACGACCAGCAGCTCCGGACCCTCACCTTCTGGACCCTGGGGGGGCTGGGGGGAGCCACCTGGACCGGCCTCGGCGTCACCGCCCCCCTGG
>CAYQVI010000259.1:0-5041 GCA_964420725.1 uncultured Gemmatimonadaceae bacterium
ACGGCATCAGCAACGGCCTCTGGGCGCAGACCCTCTGGGACGCAGGGATGGCCTGGTCCGTGGCCGAGGCGCTGGAGCGGGGAGGGAACCCTCTGGTGGTGCATCTGGCCGGGGCCTTCCATGTGAACAAGGGCACGGGAATCCCCGAGCATCTGGCCCGCTACCGACCGTCCACCCGGATGTACACGGTGGTCTTCTCCCCTGTGGAGCCGGGAATGGGGTTCGAAGCCCACCTCCACCAACAGTTGGGGGACCTGGTGGTCCTGACCCACGACAACCGCCGGGCAGAGCCATGATGCATCCTGCCACTCCGGATCCAGCGGGACTGGACCCCCGGACCTCCCACACCCCCGACACGCACATGTCTCCGGACGCCCCCACGAAGCCCCGGCGGGTCCTGCTCCTGGAAGGGAACGAAGATGGGACGGTGGGCGGGTCCCACCAGGCCCAGTACGACCTGGTTCGCCTCATGGACCGGACGCGGTTCGAACCGGTCGTTGCGTACTATCAGGAGAACCGCTTCGCCGGGCTGATGCGGGAGGAGGGGGTGGAGGTCCTGATCCTGGATGAGTTGCGCCGCCGGGAGTACCGGCTCAGGACCCAGGGGTCTGCCCCGGCGAAGGCCTGGAGTATCCTGGTGGGTGCCATTGCCGAGCGCCGCCGGCTGATCCGGAGCCTGGGGGTCGACCTGGTGCACCTGAACAACTCCCCGGGATCCGGCTTCGACGACTGGCTCCCCGCCGCACGCCTCAACGGCATCCCCTGCGTGACCTTCGCCATGGGCAACGCCCCACGTGAGCTGGGGCGGCTCCAGCAGGCCATGGCCCAGCGATTCGACCGGATCTTCGTCATCAGTGATCAGGTCCAGAGGACCTTCATCGAGGCCGGATACCCCCGGGACAGGCTTTCCATGACCCAGATCGGTGTCGACGTCCAGCGCTTCCGGAAGCTGAGGGTCCGGACCCGTGAGGAGGTCCGCAGGGAGTTGGGCCTTCCGGAGGAACAGGTGGTGGCCTGCATGGTGGGGAATCTGCGGCACTGGAAGGGGCAGCACGTGGTGCTGGAGGGGCTGAGGCGGATGGACCCGGAGATCCGGGAACGGCTCACGGTTCTCTTCGTGGGATCGGTGGGGCCCGAGTTCCAGGACTACTTCCAGGGGCTGGAAGGGCAGGTGGCGAAATGGGGGCTGGAGGGTTCCGTGCGCTTCGTCGGCGGCCGGACCGATGTGCCGGACATCCTGGGGGCCTCCGATCTGGGTCTCCACGCCTCGGTACTCCCGGAGCCCTTCGGCCTGGTGGTGGTGGAGGCCATGGCCATGGGCATCCCTGCGGTGGCCACCTCCCACGGGGGTCCGGCCACGGTGGTGACCCCGGACACGGGGATCACCCATTCTCCGGAGGACCCCGGCGAACTGGCGGAAGCGCTGACCCGACTGGTCCAGGATCCCGACCTCCGGCTCCGGCTGGGGGCCAACGCCTCGGCCCGGGCCGAGGAGTACGACGCCCGGGTCATGGTCCGGGAGATCCAGAGGGTGTACGAGGAGATCCTGGGGAATGGGCGGCCATGATGGTCTCCGGCCGGGGCCCGGCCGTACCACCGGCGAGCCCCATTCCCGCCGCCAGCCCCGGCGACATCGGCGGATCCGTCACCAGCGGAGACACCCGATGAAGGCTTCCCCCCATCGCATCCTTCTGGTGGAGATGAACGAGGACGGCACCACCGGCGGTTCGCACCAGGCGCAGTTCGACCTGGTGCGGCATCTGGACCGCTCGCGATTCGAACCGGTGGTGGTCTTCTACCAGGACAACCGCTTCGTGGAGATGCACCAGGGTCAAGGGGTGGAGGTGCACCTCCTGGAGGAGATGCGGACCCGGGAGCTGGATGTCCGGATCCATGGCGCCCCGCTCACCCGGGCCACCGACATCCTGGTGGGCGCCGTGTCCCGGAGGGCCCGTTTCCTGAAGGAGCACCGGATCGACCTCCTCCACCTGAACAACTCCCCCGGGTCCGGAAACGACGACTGGCTGCCGGCGGCCAGGATCGCCCGGATCCCCTGTGTGGCGTCGGCCCGGGGGAACCCCCCCCGGGGTCTCTCTCCCGTGCACGCCCGTCTGGCCCGACAGTTCGACCGGATCCTCATCATCAGCGATCACGTCATGCGGGGCTACCGGGGAGACGGTTACCCGGACCGGATCCTCACCATGGTCCCCGACGGAGTGGACCTGGAGGCGCTCCGGAACAGGGTCACCTGCAGCCGGGAAGAGATGCGGGCTCGCCTGGAGATCCCGCCGGGGCGGTTGGTGGCCACCATGGTGGGGAACATCCGGGAGTGGAAGGGGCAACACGTGGTGCTGGAGGCGCTGGGGCGGCTCCGGCGGGAGGTGAGGGATCGGATTTTCCTCCTGGTGGCCGGAGACGGAGATTCGCCGGAAGCCCCCTACTTCCAGTCGCTTCTGGACCTCCAGAAGAAGCATGGGCTCCAGGACATGGTGCGCTTCCTGGGTACGCGGCAGGACGTCCCCGACCTCCTCACCGCCTCCGACATGGCCATCCATGCCTCTGTGCTCCCCGAGCCCTTCGGACTCGTGGTGGTGGAGGCCATGGGGCTGGGGGTCCCGGTGATTGCCGCCCGGCTGGGGGCTCCTGCCGACGTGGTGGCGGAGGGGTCGGGCCTCCTCTTCGACCCCACCAGCCCCGGGGAGTTGGCGGCGGCACTGGCGCGGCTGGTGGAGGAGGATGCCACCCGGGAGGCGCTGCGACGGGGTGCCCTGGCCCGGGCGCAGGACTTCTCCGTCCAGAGGACCATGCAGGCGCTGGAAGCGGTCTACGGGGAACTCCTCCCGGAGGGGGGCTGATGGAGACCACCCCCCCGGAGGCGGGGCGGCCGGGGCGCATCCAGACACTCCCGGGGTTGCTCTCCCCCGGGAGCGGTCGGCCCAGGGACGTCTCCGTTCACCTGCCTTCGTCCTACCGGTTGGAGCGGGACCGGCGCTTCCCGGTCATCTATATGCAGGACGGGCAGAACCTCTTCGATCCAGAGGCCAGCTTCGCCGGGAGCTGGGAGGTGGACGAGGCAGTCCATGCGCAGGCGGGGCGGGGAGCAGAGGCCATCGTGGTGGGTGTTCCCAACGCAGGGATCGACCGGATCCGGGAGTATGCCCCCTGGTCCGACCCGGAGCATGGCGGGGGGGAGGCGGACCCCTATCTGCGCTTTCTCCTGGACGATCTGAAGCCCATGGTGGATCACCGCTTCCGGACCCGCACGGAGCGGGACCGCACGGGGATCGCGGGGTCATCGCTGGGAGGGCTCCTCAGCCTCTACGGGTTCTTCCGCTTCCCGGGGTCCTTCGGCTTCGTGGCGGCCCTCTCCCCCTCGCTCTGGTTCGGGAACGACACCATCTTCCGCTTCATCGAGGCGGCTCCCTTCGTTCCCGGTCGGATCTACCTGGACGGCGGGACGGAGGAATCGGTCCGGATGGTGGAGCACCTGCGCCGCCTGGAGGCCATCCTCCGGGGAAAGGGGTACCGCCCCGGCGACACCCTGCGCGTCGTGGTGGACCAGGGTGCCACGCACCACGAATCCCACTGGGGTCGGCGTTTCCGGAACGCCCTCCCCTTCCTGCTCAACGCCTGAGGTCCCCGGACCCCGCCAACCCCGCCGAGCCTTGCGACACGAAATCCACAGCTGGTCCAGCCCCTCCCTTGGGGGGCGCCACATGACACTCGAGGTGTTCGGTCACGCCGGAGCCCGGGTGCTGGTCTTCCCCACCACCCTGGGAAGCCACCACGAGTGGCGGGACCGCCGCATGCACGAGGTGCTGGCCGATCACCTGGAGCAGGGGTGGGTCCAGCTCTTCACCCTGCACCATGTTCACGACGAGAGTTGGTACAACAAGGGGATGCACCCCGGAGACCGGGCCCGGAGGCACCTCCAGTACGACCGCTACCTCCATGACGAAGTGGTCCCCTTCACGGCGTCCGTGAATCCGGACCCCTTCCTCATCGCCACCGGGGCCAGCTTCGGAGCCTACCATGCAGCGGCCTTCGGGCTCCGGCACCCCCACCTGGTGAACCGGATCCTGGGGATGAGCGGCCTCTACGACATCCGGCACATGACCGGGGGATGGTCCGACCAGGCGGTGTACGCCACCAACCCCTTCGACTTCATGCGCAACGAGCACGACCCCCACCGGCTGGATGCCTTCCGTCGACAGGACATCATCCTTGCGGTGGGGGAAGGTGATCCCGCATGTCCCAACAATCGGGCTTTCTCCTCCCTCCTCTGGGACAAGGGGATCGGAAACGCGTTACGGGTCTGGGACGGCCACGCACACGATTGGCCCTACTGGGAGCGAATGGTTCGGATGTACCTCGGCGGTCACGACTGAATCGCAGGTACCGTCTCTCCGGGGAATACATGCCACGGCCACCGGAGCGACCGGCTTCACATACATCTACGGCTTGAGCCACAGGAGAGCATCGACATGTCCAAGCGGATCGGTTTGCTGGTGGGCCGGGAGTGGTCCTTTCCCCCCGCCTTCATCGAGGCGGTGAACAGCCGGAACGAAGGGGTGACGGCGGAGCTGGTGGAGATCGGCTACTCCACCCAGGACGAGGCCATCCCCTACGACGTCCTCATCGACCGGATCTCCCACGAGGTCCCCTACTACCGCTCGTACCTCAAGAAGGCGGTGGTGGAGGGGATTCCGGTGGTGAACAATCCCTTCATGTGGACGGCGGATGACAAGTTCTTCGGCGCCTCCCTCATCACCCGGATGGGGATCGCCTCGCCGAAGACCGTGGCCCTCCCGAACCGGGACTACGTGCCGGGGATCGTCCCCGCCGAGAGCCTCCGGAACCTCACCTATCCCCTGGACTGGGACGGGCTGCTGGAGTACGTGGGGCTCCCCTGCGTCCTGAAGGATGCCCACGGGGGCGGGTGGAAGGACGTCTACGTCTGCCACAGCAAGGACGACCTGCTCCACCACTACAACCACTCCGGCCTCCTCACCATGATCGTGCAGGAGTTCATCGAGTGGGA
>CAYQVI010000260.1:0-5037 GCA_964420725.1 uncultured Gemmatimonadaceae bacterium
CCACTCTACCTTGCCTTTACGTTCTCGGAGGGTGTTTGGATTTCCTATCCCTTTTCCTATCCCTAGGACCCTGACCCGGGTCAGGGGGAGGTCCACGGTGTGGGTGCTCAGCGTCACCCCTCGCCGGAAGCCTGGGCTCCGGGGATCCGGTGCAGATTGCTCTCCACCCAGCTTCCCAGCGACCGCACCAGCGGGGCCACCTCCCGACCCAGGGGGGAGAGGGAGTACTCCACATGAGGGGGCACCACGTCCCGGGCGTCCCGGACCACGAAGCCGTCGGCTTCAAGGGTCTGGAGGGTCTGGGCGAGCATCCGGTCGCTCACCCCTCCCACCCGACGCCGCAGGGCGGTGAATCGCAGGGTCTCCTCCTCCAGCGCCAGCAGGATCAGCACCCCCCACCGGCTGGTGATGTGGTTCAGGATCCGCCGTGAGGGGCAGGAGGCGGCCATGACATCGGGGGCGAAACGGGGTGGAGATGAGGTCATGGTCTGGCGGGGTGGAGAGGGATGGGGCGACGCAGAACACTGGTGATTTTGCACTAACCTTTTTGTGCGTACTTCCTTTTGGTAAGCAAATATCGAGATTGGTCCTCGTCAACCAACCTCAAGGAGGAGCACCCATGACCATTGCCATCACCGGAGCCAACGGCCAACTGGGTCGCCTGGCCCTCTCCGCCCTGCAGGCCCGCACCCCCCACCTCCCCGTGGTCGCCCTGGTGCGCGACCCGGCGAAAGCAGCCGACCTCGCGGTGGAGGTCCGCAGGGCAGACTACAACAGCCCCGAGACGCTCCCCCCCGCGCTGGAAGGGATCGAAACCCTGGTCCTCATCTCCACCAGCGACTTCCGCGACCGGCTCGGGCAGCACCGGAACGTCATCGCCGCCGCCCGGGCTTCCGGGGTCCAGCGTCTGATCTACACCAGCATCCTGAAGGGACACGACTCACCCCTGGCCCTGGCCGCCGACCACAAGGCCACGGAGACCGCCATCGAGGAATCCGGGCTCGCCTCCACCATCCTCCGGAACGGCTGGTATACGGAGAACTACACGGCCTCGGTGCCGGCGGCGCTGCAGGCCGGGGCGTTCATCGGGTCGGCGGGGAAGGGGCGGATCTCGGGGGCGGCCCGGGTGGACTTCGCCGAGGCCATTGCGGTGACGGCTGCAGCACCGGAGCACGCCGGGCGGATCCATGAACTCGCCGGGGACCAGGCATTCACCCTGGAGGAGCTGGCGGCAGAGGTGTCCCGCCAGACCGGGGCCCCCCTCCCCTACAACGACCTCCCCCAGGCCGCCTACGCGGGGATCCTGGAAGGTCTCGGCCTCCCTGCTGCCTTCGCGGCCATGGTGTCGGATGCGGATGCCCACGCCGCCGAAGGCGCCCTGTTCGATGACAGCGGAACGCTGGGCAGACTCATCGGGCGGCCCACCACACCGATGGCCGAGAGCCTCCGGATCGCCCTGGCAGCCTGATGCAGCCCCCCCGCCCGGCGTCCACGGGGAGGGGCGCCGGGCAGGGAACCGGGGGCATCAACGCATTCAGCAGTAGGTTCGGAAGGCGCCGATGGAACACCCCGGGCTCCCGATGGAACCACAGAGGTGAGACGTGCTGTTCCCTGCAACCGGATGCGACCCATGCGCAGTCCTGCCCCCCTCCCCATCCGCCTCGCCCTTCCCGCCGCCGCCCTTCTCTCCGCCAGCCTCCTCTCCGCCGGCCTGCTCCACCCCCTTGATGCCCAGGCCCAGCAGCCCCGCTTCACCGTGGAGGTGGAGGCCGGACCGGTCTGGCAGACCCGGAACGACGCGGAGATCCCCAACGACGGGACCGCCACCCGGTTCTCCATCGAAGGGTTGGTGGGGTCGGGGCCGTGGCCGGCGGCCCGGGTCACCGTGGGGTGGAATCCCTGGGAGAAGCATGGCTTCCGCCTGCTCCTGGCACCCCTGACGATCATCGAATCCGGAACCCCCGCCCAGGACATCCGCTTCCAGGGGGAACTCTTCCAGCAGGGGATCTCCACGGAGGCCACCTACACCTTCAACTCCTGGCGGGCCACCTACCGGTACCTGGCGCTGGAGGGCGACCGCACCCGGGGGTGGGTGGGGTTCACGGCCAAGGTCCGGGATGCGGTTGTGGCGCTGGACCAACCGCAGATCGGAGGGGGACGCCTCCAGGCGGAGAAGACCGACCTGGGGTTCGTCCCGCTGCTGCACCTGGCGGGGGAGTGGACGCCCACGCCGGAGTGGCGGGTGGCGCTGGAGGCGGACGCCCTGGCAGGGGGTCCCGGGCGGGCCATCGACGCAGCCTTCACCGTCGGGCGGAAGCTGGATGCAGGGGTGAGCCTGAATGCCGGGTACCGGACGGTGGAAGGGGGAGCCGACATCGAGGAGGTCTACAGCTTCGCCTGGCTCCACTATGCCGTGGTGTCCCTCCGCTGGGAGACGTAGCTTCCGGGGTCGCCACCCCTCCATGCCCCGGCACCCCGAACCCCATGACCCCGACACCCGCGGATCCGGCCCCCACGACCGTCCGCTCGCCCCGAACGATCCGGAAATCCACGAAGCTGGCGGAGGTCCTGTACGACATCCGGGGGCCCGTTCTGGCCGAGGCCGCCCGGATGGAGGAAGAGGGGCACCGGATCCTGAAGTTGAACATCGGGAATCCGGCTCCCTTTGGCGTCTTTGCCCCGGACGAGTTGCTGGTGGATGTGATCCACAACCTCCCGAAGGCCCAGGGCTACTCCGACTCCCGGGGGATCTATCCGGCCCGGAAGGCGGTGATGCAGTACTGCCAGCGCATCGGCATCCCCGGAGTGGAGGTGGATGACATCATCATGGGGAACGGGGTCAGCGAGCTCATCGTCATGGCCATGCAGGCCCTGCTGGACAACGGCGACGAGATCCTGATCCCCGCTCCGGACTACCCCCTCTGGACGGCGGCGGTGACGCTGAGCGGAGGGCGGGCGGTCCACTACCGGTGTGACGAACAGGCGGACTGGTTCCCGGACCCCGCGGACATCCGGAGCCGCATCACCCCCCGCACCCGGGGGCTGGTGCTCATCAACCCCAACAATCCCACCGGGGCCGTCTACTCAAGGGAGCTCCTCCTGGAGCTGATGGAGATCGCCCGGGAGCACGACCTCATCGTCTTCTCGGACGAGATCTACGACAAGATCCTCTACGACGGCGCGGTCCACGTCCCCTCAGCCAGCCTGGCCCCCGACCTCCTGACGCTCACGTTCGGCGGTCTGTCCAAGACCTGGAGGGTGGCGGGCTTCCGCTCCGGCTGGATGATCATGAGCGGGGCGAAGGAGCGGGCGGCGGGGTACATCGAGGGGCTGAACCTCCTGGCCTCCATGCGCCTCTGCGCCAACGTACCGGCCCAGTTCGCGGTACAGGGAGCGCTGGGGGGCCACCAGAGCATCAACGATCTGACCGCCCCGGGAGGGCGACTCCATCGCCAGCGGGAACGGGCCTTCGAACTCCTCACGGCCATTCCCGGGGTCAGCTGCGTGAAGCCCATGGGGGCCCTCTACCTCTTCCCCCGGCTGGATCCGGATCGCTTCAATCTGAAGAGCGACGAGCGGCTGGTGCTGGACCTCCTCCGGAAGGAGAAGATGCTCCTGGTGCAGGGGACCGGCTTCCACTGGCCGGAGCCGGATCACGTCCGGCTGGTCTTCCTGCCGAATGTGGACGACATCACCGACGCCATGTGGCGGCTGGGGAGGTTCCTGGAGGGGTACCGGCAGGAATAGGCCACTACAGCCACCCCCGGAACGCCGGATCCACCGACACACTCCACGCGCCACCCCCGTCCTCCCCCAGCCCCCACATGTAGTCCACCCGGAGGATCCCCCGGACCAGACCCACCCCGACCCCGGCAGAAGTCCTCAGGCCGCTGGCCCCCAGGGGTCCAGGCACCACCCGGGGCGGGGGGCACACCACGTCCCGCAGGCAGGGGATCGCCTCCCGGGGCGAGGGATCCCCGCCCCCCACGGCACCGGCGGCCACCACCCCCCGCAGCGAGACCCAGCCGGGGATCACCCCCTCCTCCAGCTCCCCGGCGAGGAGGGCGTAGCGGTTCCCGCCCCACGCCCGGTAGGGGAAGCCGGGAAGCGTCCCCATCCCCCCCAGGAGGAAGCGGTCCTGGAGGGGCACCCCATTCCCCCCCTGCACCCCCAGCTCCAGCGAGAGCATCTGTCTCCTGGAGGCGTCGGGTCTCTTCCGGGACCAGGTGAGAGCCCCCACCCCCCGGGCCAGCGGGTCCCCCTCGAAGGCTCCCGCCTCCACCCTGAGGCGCCCGTTCAGCCCCTCCAACGGCCAGGAGCGGAGGGGGCCCCGGAACTCCCCCCAGACCACCGAGCGCACCCCCTCGTCCACCCCGGGTAGCGGACGGTAGGGGTCCGGATCCCCCACGGGGCTGCTGAACCAGTTCTGCCGGAGGGCCCGGTGCCGCTCCACCCCGAGCCCCAGCCCCAGCGTCGTCCCCCCCTCCCGCCACCACTCGGCTCCCACGCTCCCCCCATCCACCCGGTAGGGGTCCAGGTAGTCCCGCCCGAAGGCCAGTGTGGCCACCGTGTTCAGGAGGGGATCCAGCCCCGGGGTCTGCCCCATGTCGTGCAGGGCGGCACCCAGCGCCTCCACCCGTATGGCCGGTCCGGTAGGGCCCTGACGACGGATCCGGGCGACCCCAGAAGCCTGTCGGGCTCCCGAGGCCCACCCCCCCAGAACGGAGATCCGGGTATCCGCCCCCACCGAGCGGGAGAGTCCGGCACCGGCAAACACCCCTTCCACCCGGTTGGCCCGCACCAGCGACGACACCCGATCCCAGTGGATCCGGGTGGCAGGGAGGCCGCTCAGGGCCCGCTCCCGGACCATCTGGCGGGCCTCGGCCTCCAGGAGGGCCAGGTCCGGACGCTGGAGCCCCTGGGCCTCCATCTCGTCGAAGAGGCCCCGGCGGAAGTGGGAGTCGTCCGTGCCGTCGGCCCCGGGAAGGACCAGCCGGGGCCCGGCGAACATGGCCACCGGGAGCTCCTCGTTGAAGG
>CAYQVI010000261.1:0-5035 GCA_964420725.1 uncultured Gemmatimonadaceae bacterium
TCCCACGCCTCCCACTTGTCGATGTCCGGGAGAAAGAACACCGAGCGCTGGGGGCCCCGGATCACGAAGCCCACCGTCTCCGAGTACTCGTCCCGGTGGGGAACCAGGATCGGGGTCACCTGGATCCGCTCGTTCAGTGGGGTGGGGAGCCCCGCCGCCAGCGGACGGAGCTCGATGTTCTCCAGCGCCACGAGCTGATCCCAGGGTCCGTTCTCCCGGAGGAACTGCTCCATCCGGGGCATGGCGTACACCGGGACCCCCCTGGCGCCGATGATCTCCCGCCCCAGGTGGATGAGCCCCGTGTAGTGCCCCACATGGGCGTGGGTCAGGAAGACCCCCGACAGGCCGGGGATCCCCTCCACCGGTGCGATGCGGTCCAGCGCCTGGAGCTGCTCCGGAAAGGCGGGGGTGGCCTCCACCATCCAGCGCTCCCCGCTGACGGGGTCCACGATCCCCAGGCTCACGGGAAGCCGCCGCCTCTCCCGGTCCTCCCAGGGGGCTGCCTCCTTCGTCCCGGCCTGGGGGAAGCCGCCGTCCTGCCCCACCCCCAGCACCACCACGTACGGCTGGGTTCCCACCGGGGCCAGGGGATCGGAGGCTCCGTATCCAGGAGGGAGGTCCGCTTCGGCGAAAGCCGGACTCGAAGGATTGTCCGTCGGGGGAGAGCCCCCTCCGCTCTCTCCAGTGGAGCAGGCACCCAGCGCCAGCGCCGCCAGGAGGAGAGGCCGGGGGAGAGGCCGGGGGAGCCGGGTCGCCAGGGGCCATGATCCCATTCCGGAGCCGGCGCCAGCAGACGGGTGAGGAGTATCCCGGCTCATCCCGCCCCAGCCTCCGGCGACCCGGCTCCACCCCCCTGAACCGCCATCCCCAGAGGCACCGTCTCCACCCGGTTGTCGAATCCGGCAATCAGCGGACCACCCCGCGTGATGGCGTCCCGCACGGCTGGGAGGGACAGAGAGGCCTCATGGAGTTCCCGACTCTCCCAGACCTCTGTGATCCAGAGGGCGTCGTCGTGGCCGGGATCGGCGGCCACCACATAGCTCAGGCAACCGGGCATCCGCCGTGTGCCCCCCAGGAGGATGTCGGCGAGGGTGTCCCGCTCTCCCGGGACAGCGATCATGCGACCGATGAGACCGTACACAGGGGGCCTCCCGTGAAGGTGCAGTATGGTAGGGGCTGCTGGGACATGATCATGGGGGGTCCGTGCCGGGGGGGCCAGCAGGGCGGTGCTGCTCTGGAAGGCTACAGGGGGCGGTGCCGCGCCTCCACATCGAAGTGCTGGAGGAAGGGCTGGGTGATGGGGCCGATCCCCACGGCGAAGAGGAGGGTCCCCACCCCCACCGTGCCCCCCAGGAGGTACCCCACCACCACCACCACCGCCTCGATGAGGGTCCGGGCCCTCCGGATGGACATCCCCCGGGACGCCAGCCCGGTCATCACCCCGTCCCGGGGTCCGGGGCCCAGCCGAGCGCCGATGTAGAGGCCGCTGGCCAGGCCGGTGATGAGGATACCACCCAGCAGGAAGGCCCACCGGAGAGCCAGGGTGTCCGGCTCCGGGAGGAGGGCCAGCGCCACGTCGAAGCTGGCGCCCACCAGGACGATGTTGCTGAGGGTGCCCACTCCCGGGTGCTGCCGCAGCGGGATCCAGAGGAGCACCACCAGGAGACCCACCAGGATGCTCCACCCTCCGATGCTCCCACCCAGGTTCAGGTGGAGCCCCTGGTGGAGGACGTCCCACGGAGCCGCCCCCAGATGGGCGGCCACCTGCATGGCCAGCCCCAGGCCGCAGAGGGAGAGCCCCAGATAGAGCTGTCCCAGTCGCCGCAGGCGGGGGCGGGGGAGGAGGGGAGAGAGGAAGATGCCGGTGGGGAGGCGGGCGCTCCGAGAGCTCACAGGGGGGACCGGGTGGGGTGGAGGGGGGGAGGTGAAGCGGAGCGAGAACCCTCCGGAGGGTCGAAGGATCCCCCTGGAGGAGGGTCACCCCAGCGCCAGCACCACCAGGAGGGCTCCCCCCACCGCCACCAGATCCTCCAGCACCGCCCCGGGGAGGTCCATCTTCAGCTTCTCCGACATCCGTTCCCGGAAGGCTGCCCCCGCGAAGGAACCCAGCCCTGCTCCGATGACCCCCGTCAGGGCGCCGCCGATCAATACGCCTTCCACTCCCCCGATGATTCCCCCGCAGACCCCTCCCACCACCAGCCGTACCAGGAAGGGGAGGAGGAGGAGCCGAGACGGCGTCTGGGGGAGCTTGTCCACCACCAGTTCACCCAGCGCCAGGGCGGTGATGAACCAGGGAGTGACGGGGTGGGCCAGGAAGGCCAGGAAGGACCCCTCCAGGGGGATCGCCCCGAGGGCGGCGGCCCAGCTCACCAGTGCCGGGGCGGTCATGGAACGGAGGCCGGCGATGAAGCCGATGAGGAGGGCAAGGAGGAGCATGGGATCTCGTCGGACCGATGGAAGGGGAGAGGGTGCGGGCTCCCGGGGAGATACCAACGGGGGGGCCAGGAGTTCGTCGGGGGACCCCGGGGGGAGGAGGATGTGGCACCATCCCGGCACACCCTGCACATTGGAAGAGGTGTCCCTTCCCCGGATCGGAGACGCAGCCCTGTGGCCCATCCCCGCATGTACGATGACCAGGATCCGGTGCTGGAGCAGCTCCGCTCCCTCTGCCTCGCCCTTCCTGCCGCCGAGGAGCACGAGTCCCACGGTCGTCCCACCTTCCGTACGAAGAAGACCTTCGCCATCTACGGTGGAATGGAGAAGGGGGGGAGCCTCTCGTCGCTCCAGTATCCCCAGGCGGTGCTGGTGAAGGTGGATCCCCACGGGGCAGGGAGACTCCTGGAGGAGGAGCGCTTCTTCGTCCCCGCCTACTGGGGACCCTCCGGGTGGATCGGGGTGAACCTGGCGCTCCCCCCGGTGGACTGGGAGGAGGTGGCGGATCTGGTGGAGGACTCCTACCGCCTCACCGCGCCGAAGACGCTGGTGGCGAAGCTGGAGGAGCGATGACGACGGGTTCCCTCCCCTGCGCCGCGGCCCTGGTCGGCACCCTGCTCCTGGTCCTGGCTCCCTCCCCAGGGGCGGCCCAGACCCCCGGCAACCCCCTCCCCCACCCCATCGACACCCTGCGGGGGCTGGTGGTGGTGCAGGTGGAGGAGTTCGCCACCCTTCCGGACCACCCGGACGGCCCCCCCCGGATGATGCTCCTGGTGGACGAGCCGGGGACCGGGCGGCTCTTCGTCAACGATATGTGGGGGCCGCTGTACACGGTGGGCTACGACGGCGCCCGGGTGACGGAGTACCTGGACCTCTCCCACCCCCGGTGGGGGGTGGGGGTGGAGGCCTCCGGGCGGGAGCGGGGCTTCCAGAGCTTTGCCCTGCACCCGGACTTCGGGCGGACCGGTACAACGGGATACGGCCGCTTCTACACCTGGTCCGACACCCCCCGGAACACCCCCGGGGCGGACTTCACCCCCGGCGGCGGCACCAACACCCACCACACGGTCCTCCTGGAGTGGCAGGCGGCCAATCCCCGGGGGGCCACCTACGATGGCGGCCCCCCCCGGGAGCTGATGCGCTTCGAGCAGCCCTTCGGGAACCACAACGCCGGACACCTGGCCTTCGATCCCCTCCTCTCGCCGGGGGATCCGGGCTACGGCATGCTGTACGTGGGGGTGGCAGACGGCGGCAGCGGGGGCGATCCCCTGGATCTCTCCCAGGACCCGGCCTCCGCCTTCGGGAAGATCCTCCGCATCGACCCCCTGGGCTCCGACGGGAGGAACGGGGAATACGGGATCCCCCGGGACAACCCCCACGTAGGGCAGGCGGGGGTGCTCCCGGAGATCTGGGCGTCGGGGATGCGGAATCCGCAGCGCTTCGCCTGGGATCCCGCCAACGGCAACCTCTTCATGGCGGATATCGGGCAGAACCTGGTGGAGGAGGTGAGCCTGGTCCCCCGGGGGGGCGACCTGGGGTGGAACGACTGGGAGGGGAGCTTCCGCTTCATCGACCGGACCGCCGTGGGGGTGGAGGATCCCCGGAGCGACCCGGCCATCACCTATCCGGTGGTGGAATACGGCCGCACCGATCCTCTCATGGGGGGGCGTGTGGCGGTGACGGGGGTACATGTGGTGCGGGAGGGGGTCCCGGCGCTCCAGGGGAGGGTGCTCTTCGCGGACTCCCCCAGCGGGGAGATCCTCCACTTCGATGCGGATGATCTCCCGGAGGGGGGGACGGAGGGGATCGCCCGGGTCCTTCTTCGCCATGGGGGGAGAACCCTTACCTTCCTGGAGTTGGTCCAGGCGAAGAACCGGGCCCAGGGGCGGGAGCCTGCGGAGCGGGCGGACATCCGCTTCGGCACCGGACCCGACGGCCGCTTCTTCCTTCTGAACAAGCATGACCGCACCATCCGGGAGGTGGTGCCAGGGGGGTGAGGCAGGGGAGGGGGAAGACGCGGGGAGCCTGATCCGGGCGGGTGGGACCCCTCTCCCGGCTCGCGTCTTGCACTCAAATCGTACTATTCTGGTAGGAGCGCCAGGCGGTGGCTGGATCCCCCCGGGGATCCATCTCCCCCTGCAGGTCGGTCCCCGGCCTCTGCTCACCCGCGCCTCACCCCGACCGATCCGTCCTCCCGCCGCCGGCGGACAGGGGCCCCTCTCCACACGCACCGGTCCCCAACCAGCATGCCAGCTTCCCTGACCCGTCTCCAGGATCTGATCCGCGCCCGTCTCACCCCCGGGGCCGTGCGCCTGGGGGACCGGCTGGGGGGACCCATCCGGGGGGAGCTGCTGGGGGCGGAGCATCTGGCGGAACGGGCCCGGACCCTGGGGCAGACACAGGAGTGGGCGGTTCCCCCACCGCGCTTCCTTCCCGGCCCGGCCCGCCTCCTGGGACGCCTCCGGGAGACCGCCCGGATCCTGGACCAGGCCCGGGAGAGAGTGGCGGTGGCCGCCGACCGACAGACCGATGTGGGTCCCTCCGCCGGCTGGCTCCTGGACAACATGTACCTCCTCCGGGAGCACATCCGGGAGGCCTTCGA
>CAYQVI010000262.1:0-5033 GCA_964420725.1 uncultured Gemmatimonadaceae bacterium
TCCCGGGTGAACTTCATGACCTGGTGGTGGATGGAGGTCCCCACCCAGACGAAGTCGTTGTGGTCCACGAAGATGCCGTGGGGCATGATGGGCCACTCCGCCTGCTCCCCGAGCCCGGCCCACGACTGGACGATGTTCCCCTGGGGGTCCACCTCGATCAGGGGTGGGGCGGTGGAGCCGCAGCACCCCGGAGCCCGCCCCTTCCGGGCGGCCACGAAGTCCTCGGGGGTCACCCGCTCCGGACGCTGCAGGAGCCAGACATGGTCCCTGGAATCCACGTAGATCCCGGTCCCCGGCCCCAGGAGCCACTCCTCCGGAAGGTCCACCGGCCAGGACAGGTCGTAGGAGAAGGTGGGGACCACCACCGCGGCGCTACCGGCGTCACCGCCCCCTTCCCCCGCCCCCCCGCAGCCGACGGCAGCCATGGCGAAGGCCAGGAGGAACAGGGATGGGCGGCTGGAGGGGAATCCACGGATCATGGGGACGACCTCGACGTCATGGGAGCCGGACAGGGGACAGGGGCGGCAAACTACCCGACCGGACCGTCCCGGGGAAGTGGGGCCGGGCATCCCGCCCCGGGCTATCCCTCGAACCCCCCGAACTTCATCCCACCCCCGCCCCCCTTCCCCTCATGTCGGGCCCGGCCGTACCGCCCACCGTCGTTCCGGCTGATCCGCCGCCCCGCCACCAGTGCCTCCAGCACCAGCTCGCAGGCCGCCGCCTTCTTCCCGGCGGAGGCTCCGTTCCCCGCCAGCCCGGTGCTCTCCACCACCTCCAGCAGCCCGGGAACCGAAGCGAATCCCTTGAGGCAGGCATCGGCGGAGGCGTCGTCCGCCACCTGCAGCGCCGCCCCTTCCTCGAAGTGGGCCACGATATCCTCCAGGTCGGCGCCTCCCGCCCGGTGGAAGAAGGTGTCCCCCGCCGCGGCGCTGATCAGCTCCCGGGCGATGCGGTCCGCCCCCTGCAGCTCCCCCTCGTACTCCAGCTCCATCTTCCCGGTGATGGCCGGGAGCGCCAGGTACAGGTCCCCCACCCGGGGCACCGCGGTCCCCTCCTGCAGGCGGATGGCCCGCTGCTCGGCGGCGGAGACCACACTCTCCAACACCGTGATGGGCATCCGCTGACTCACCCCGGAACGCTGGTCGATCCGCTTGTCCTCCCGGGCCAGGAAGGCCACACGTTCGATGGTCTCGGCCACGAAGTCCGGCACCTCCACCGGCAGGTCTCCCCGGTCCACCCAGGACTCCTGCGCCGTGATCCCCACCCCCGTCTCCACCTCCTCGGGGTAGTGGGTCCGGATCTCGGAACCGATCCGGTCCTTCAGCGGGGTGATGATCTTCCCCCGGGCGGTGTAGTCCTCCGGGTTCGCCGTGAAGGTCATGAAGACATCGAGGGAAAGGCGGATGGGGTATCCCTTCACCTGCACATCCCCCTCCTGGAGGATGTTGAAGAGCCCCACCTGGATCTTCCCCGCCAGGTCCGGGAGCTCGTTGATGGCGAAGATGCCCCGGTTCGCCCGGGGGAGCAGGCCGTAGTGGATGGTGAGTTCGTCCCCCAGGATGTGCCCGCCCCGGGCGGCCTTGATGGGGTCCACATCGCCGATCATGTCGGCGATGGTCACATCCGGGGTGGCCAGCTTCTCCACGTACCGGCTCTCCCGACGGATCCAGGCCACCGGGGCCTCGTCCCCCATCTCCTCAATGAGCTGCCGGCCGTACTTGGACACGGGGGCCAGGGGATCGTCGTTGATCTCGCTCCCCGCCAGCACCGGGATCTCCTCGTCCAGGAGCTCCACCAGCGCCCGGAGGATCCGGGTTTTGGCTTGCCCCCGGAGCCCCAGCAGGATGAAGTCGTGCCGGGCCAGGACCGCGTTCACCAACTGCGGCACCACCGTGTCCTCATAGCCCTGGATTCCCGGGAACAGGGTCTCCCCTGAGCGGAGCTTGCGGATGAGATTCGCCCGGAGTTCGTCCTTCACGGGACGGGACTGGTATCCGGATGCCTTCAACGCTCCGACAGTGGTCGGCCGCGGGTTGTCCATGGGGAAGATCCTCGGGGTGGCGCGTGATGGCGGGGACGCCGATCTCAACATCCCGGCGGTCCGGGGGGTCCCCGGCGAAGCGAGCGTACCCCAGGCCCCTCCTCCGGGTCCGGATGCCGGGCAGGTCCGGTGGTGGGGGCGCTCTCTTCCGGTCACACCGTTCACCCTCCCCTGGTTTGCAGATGCCCAGAGACCTCGCACCGTCCCCGAGCCTTGCAGGCGGATTGCTGCTGACGCTCCTCCTTGCCGCCGGCGCCTCCGGACTTGCAGCCCAGAGCGTCCAGGATCCGAAGCCGCGCCCGGCTGCCACGGTCACGGTCATCCAGGGGGCTCCTCCGGTGGTGGATGGCCGGATGGACGACGCCGCCTGGGCTTCGGCACTTCCCACGGGTGACTTCATCCAGACGGCTCCCCTGGACGGGGTGCCCATGACCGAGATCACCGAGGTCCGGATGCTCCAGGACGAGGAGGCGCTGTACATCGGGGCGTGGCTCTTCGACTCCAACGCCAACGGGATCATCGTGGGGGAGAGTCGGCGGGATGCCAGCCCCTCGGAGACCGACGCCTTCCTCTTCATCCTGGACACCTTCCTGGATGGCCAGAACGGCTTCGTCTTCGGCACCACCCCCTCGGGGATCGAGTACGACGGGCAGGTGACCCGGGAAGGGCAGGGGGGCGGCGGGGGCGAGCGGGCCCAGCGGGGCTCCGGGGGAGGCTTCAACCTGAACTGGGACGGGAGCTGGACCGTGGCCACCAGCCGGGATGAGCACGGGTGGTACGCGGAGTTCCGCATCCCCTTCTCCACCCTCCGCTACGACCGTGGGGAGGACATGACGTGGGGGGTGAACTTCTCCCGGAACATCCGGCGGAAGAACGAGGAGGGCTTCTGGTCTCCCATCCCCCGGCAGTTCGACCTGTACCGGGTGTCCATGGCAGGGCGGATGGAGGGGATCAACGCCCCCTTCCGCCGGAGCATGACGGTGACCCCCTACGTCCTGGGATCGGGTCAGCGGGACTATCGACTGGTGGGGGGGGAGGCCGACTACTCCGGCGAGGTGGGGGGCGATGCCAAGGTCTCGCTGGGCCCGAACCTCACCCTGGATCTCACGGTCAACACTGACTTCGCCCAGGTGGAGGCGGACGAGGAGCAGGTGAACCTCTCCCGGTTCAGTCTCTTCTTTCCCGAGAAGCGCCCCTTCTTCCTGGAGAACGCAGGGACCTTCTCCGTGGGCTCCAACCAGGCGGTGGAGCTCTTCTTCAGCCGCCGCATCGGGATCGACGGGGGGCGGCAGACCCCCATTGTGGGGGGCGGGCGCCTCACCGGGCGGTTGGCTGGAAATGTGGTGGGGCTCATGAGCGTGCAGGGTGGGGAGCTGGAGCTCCCTGACCCCGACACCGGGACCCCTGTCACCGTGTCGCCGGCCAACAACTACTCGGTGGCCCGGGTGGTCCGGGAGCTCCCGAACCGGTCCAGGGTGGGGACCATCCTGGTCTCCCGGCTGAACACCCAGGACACCGGTGACTACAACCTCACCTACGGGGTGGATGGTCGCTGGGGGATCGGATCGGAGTTGGTGGTGGACGGCTATGCCGCCCGGACCACCACGCCGGGGATGGAGGGGGGCCAGTACGCCTACAACCTCTCCGCCAACTACAACAGTCGGGCCTGGACCCACACCGCCGCCTTCCGGGAGGTGGCCGAGGGGTTCAACCCGGAGGTGGGCTTCCTCCCCCGGACAGAGTACCGCTTCGTCTCCCTGACAACCCTTCGCCGGATCCAGTTCCCGGACATCCCCTGGTTCTACGAGCTCCGCCCCCACGTGAACTACCGGGAGCACTTCGGGCTGGACGGCTTCTCCGAGACCCGCTGGATCCACATCGATAGCCACTTCCAGTTCGCCAATGGAGCCTTCTTCCAGTTCCCGTCCATCAACCTCACCAGGGAAGGGCTCCGGGAGCCCTTCGAGATCTCCCCGGGGATCGTGGTGCCGGCAGGGACCTACGACAACGTGGACTGGGGCTTCGCCTACAACAGCAACCTGAGCGCTCCCCTCAGGATCCAGGGGCGCATCGATATCGGCGGGCTGTACGACGGCTTCCGGAAGGGGGGGAGCGCCACGGTGAGCGGCCGGATCACGGATGCCTTCCAGGCGTCGGTCCGGGCCCAGTACAACGATGTGGATCTGGACGCCGGGAGCTTCCAGACCATGGTGGTGGGGCTCAGGGCGGCGTACTCGTTCACACCTCGCGTGTACCTGCAGTCGCTCATCCAGTACAACGACCAGACCCGGAACCTCTCCAGCAATGTCCGGTTCGGCTGGCTCAACACGGCGGGAACGGGGCTCTTCCTGGTCTACAACGACCTGGAGCATGTGGGTCCCCTCTCCCGGACGGGGATCGACCGGGGGCCCCTGGAGCGGGGCCTGATCCTGAAGTTCACCCGTCAGATGATGATCGGGGGGTGAAGGGGGAGGTGTGCCCGGGGATGCCTGCATGGGTCCCATCGAGGCGGTTGAGCCACTAGACTTGGGGGCCTGCTTCGCAGCGGGGCACCGACCTGCACCACATCCCCAGGAGATCCAGATGTCCCAGCGCCCCCTCACCGGAACCGTCCGCCCCGGGGACCACCAGCCCCCTCTGGAGATGGAGCGGTTCCTCCGGGCCGAGACCCCGGACGACGAGGCGGTCCCCATGGACGTGCTCTTCGTGGGCGGAGGCCCTGCCGGACTGGCGGGGGCCATCGAGTTGGCCCGCCTGGTGAAGGCGGACAACGAGGCGGGGGGGGGGATCGGAGACGTGGAGATCGGCGTCCTGGAGAAGGCCGGCGCCCTGGGGGAGCACTCCCTCTCCGGGGCCGTGGTGAATCCCCGGGCCTTCCGGGAGCTCTTCCCGGAGCTGAAGGACAGCGACTTCCCCTTCCGGCAGAAGGTCCCGGGGGAGGCCGTCTACCTCATGCGGGAGAACGGCTCCATCCGCCTCCCCACCCCCCCGC
>CAYQVI010000263.1:0-5028 GCA_964420725.1 uncultured Gemmatimonadaceae bacterium
CCGGCTCTCCCGCGGAAACGGTGCCCCCACGCCGGGGTAGGGTCTATCTTCATCGCTGCCGACGGAGCCCGTCGCGCCCCCACGGCGTCCTGCGCCCCACATCAACCTCCCCCTCCCCAGGCAGGACTCTGGTGACCCGTTCCTCCATCGCTCCTGATCAGGCCACCGCGGATCGCTCCGCCCCGGACTCCTCTCCCGTGTACCTGTTCGATGTGCAGGGGATGGACTGCGCCGCATGCGCCCGGACGCTGGAGAAGGGGGTGGGTGGGGTCAGCGGGGTGGAGAGCTGCGAGGTGGACTTCCCGTCGGCCCGGCTCGAGGTTCGGGGCGAGGTGCAGCTGGACGAGGTCATGCGCCGGGCCGAGGCGCTGGGGTTCCAGGCCCTTCCCCGGAAGGAGGGGGATGCGGTCGCCACTCCCCCACAGCCGGCGGAGCAGCGACTCCTCCCCTTCCTCATGGAGCGATCCGAGACCCGCCTGGCCCTTCTGGGGGGGATCCTCATCCTGCCGGGGCTCATCTTCCACGAGATCCTCCAGTGGCACGCCCACTGGATCGAGTACCCGGCGCTCCTGGCGCTGGGGCTGGCGGGGTGGCCGGTCCTCCGGGCGGCCTGGCGGGGGGCCCGCTACAACCGGGAGCTGAACATCCAGGCCCTCATGGTCATCGCCGCCGTGGGGGCGGTGGTCATCGGCGCCTGGGTGGAGGCGGGGATGGTGATGGTCCTGTTCGCCCTGGGGGAGGCGCTGGAGGGATTCGCCGCTGCCCGGGCCCGGAGCGCCATCCAGGGGCTCATGACCGTCGCTCCCGACCGGGCCCGTCGGATCCGACGGGCGGAGGAAGGGGCGTCCATCGAAGAGGATGTGCCGGTGGAGTCGCTGGTCCCCGGTGACGTGGTGGTGGTCCGCCCCGGTGAGCGGATCCCCATGGACGGGGAGGTCCTGGTGGGTCACTCCATGGTGGACCGGTCCGCCCTCACCGGGGAGTCGCTTCCGGTGGAGCGGGGGCCGGGGGAGACGGTGATGGCCGGGGAGGTGAATGGCGAGGGTGTCCTGGAGTTCCGGGTGACCCACCACGCCGAGGAGACCACGCTGCGGCGGATGATCCGCCTGGTGGAGGAGGCCCGTGGACGGAGGGCTCCCACCCAGCGCTTCATCGACCGGTTTGCCCGGAACTACACCCCGGTGGTGGTGGTGCTGGCGGTGCTGGTGGCCATCGTCCCCCCCGTGGCTCTGGGAGCCCCCTTCTGGAATCCCGACCCCGACACCCTGGGGTGGTTCTACCGGGCGCTGGCCCTCCTGGTGGTGGCCTGCCCCTGCGCCCTGGTGATCAGCGTCCCTGCCAGCGTGGTGAGCGGCCTCACCAACGCCGCCCGGAACGGCGTCCTCATCAAGGGGGGGGCCTATCTGGAGGCGCTCTCCGGAGTGCGGGGGGTGGCCTTCGACAAGACGGGGACCCTCACCCGGGGAGCCCTCACCGTGGTGACCGTCCGCTCGGTGGACTGCCCCCACGGGGGAGACCCGGACCAGGGCTCCTGCGACTCCTGCGACGACCTACTGGCGGTGGCGGCGGCGGTGGAGGGGCGGAGCGAGCACCCGGTGGGGCGGGCCGTGGCGGCGGCGGCACGGGAACGGCAACTGGTGGACCGGGCGTCGGAGACCACCGAACACCGGGCACTGGTGGGGCGGGGGATGGAGGCCCGGGTCCAGGGCCGCCCGGTGACCATCGGGAGCCACCGGCACTTCGACCAGAACATCCCCCACGACACCGTCCACTGTCGGCTGGCGTCGGCGGACGCCGTGGAGGGGCGCACCCCCATCCTGGTGGAGATGGAGGGGCGCTACCTGGGGACCATCACCCTCTCGGACACCCCCCGCCCCTCCGCCCCCGAGGCGGTGGCGCAGCTCCATGACATGGGGATCCGGACCCTCCTCCTCTCCGGAGACTCGGAGGGGGCGGTGAGGAGCCTGGTGGAGGGGATCCAGGTGAACGCCTTCCGGGGGGATCTGCTCCCGGCGGAGAAGGTGACCGCGGTGGAGGAATTCCGGGCCCAGGTGGGCCCTGTGGCCATGGTTGGAGATGGGATCAACGATACCCCGGCGCTGGCAGCCGCGGAGGTGGGGATCGCCGTGGGCGGGGAGCTGGGGGGGACGGACCAGGCCCGGGAGACCGCCGGGATCACCCTCATGAGCGACGACCTCCGGTCCCTCCCCCGGACCATCCGCCTGGCCCGGTCCACCATGCGCACCGTCCGGGCCAACGTGGCCTTTGCCATCGGGGTGAAGCTGGCCTTCCTGGTCCTGGTGCTCCTGGGGATGGGAACCCTCTGGATGGCAGTGCTGGCCGACGTGGGGGCCACCCTCCTGGTCACCCTGAACGGGGTGCGGCTCCTCCGCTGGAAAGGCTGAGGAGGGGCGACCCGCTCCCTTCGGTCCTCAGCCGGAGCCGCCCCGGGAGGGGTCCACCGTCCCGCCCGCCCGCGGTTAGGCCTTCACCACCTCGTCCAGGAAGACGCTGTTGGAGAGCACCACCAGCACCCCGTCCTGCTCCAGGAGCGTCTGTGTGGGGGTGATGGCCCGGAGCACCCCCTGGTGCCCCCCCACCTCCAGCATGTCGCCGGGGTTGAACAGCTTCCGGGCATAGAAGCCCGACAGGACATTCCGGGTGATCTCCCGGGTGCCCAGCCCCACGGAGAGGGCGAAGGCCAGGGCGAAGCCCCCCAGGATGCAGGCGGTGGCGATCCGCACCATCTCGGTGTCGAACTCCAGCTGCCCGATGGCCATGACGGCCACGATGAAGAGGATGAACCCCGAGGTGATGCTTCCAAGGGTCCGTCCGAACTCGATTCCCGACTCCGTGGCAGCCCGGGCCACCGCCTCTCCCACGAACTGACTCACCGCCGTGCCCACCACCAGGAGGAGGAGAGCGGCGATGAGCTTGGGGAGATAGGCGAAGAGCGAGCCGATGGCCTGGGAGATGGCCAGTAGACCGAAGGCGTCCGAGGCGATCCGGGCGAAGAGGAGGAGCAGGAGGAAGTAGGCCAGCCGGGGGAGTACGCTGTTCAGCGACTGGCGGATCCCCAGCCGCTGGAGGATCCGGTCCAGCCCCGCCTGCGCCAGCAGCGAGTCGAAGCGAATGCGGGTCAGGATGGCCCGGAGCACCCGTTCGATGACGCTGGCCAGGATCAGGAGGACGAGGGCCGCCAGGACCCCCATGACGACCCTGGGGGCGGCCTCCACGGCGGTGGTGCGCAGGGAGTCGAGGATCTGCTGGATCTGGTCGGGCATATCAGGGCTCCTGTTCGGGCCGCTGTGGGGTGCTGCCACCCGTGAACCACTCGAAGGGGACCCGGAGAAGCTCCAGAAAGGCCATCATCGGACCGCTCCACGCCAACTGCAGGAGGTCACCGGCCAGGAGCCGACGCTGGATCCGGCGCCCCACCTGGTCGGCGAACCGTTCGTCCACGGCGAGTTCCAGCCCCTGGAGCTGTGTCACAGGAAGCCCGGTATCCTCCACCGACTCCTCGTCGATCCCGTCGTCTCCTCCCGGACTCATGCGGCCCCCGCCCCTTCTGTCTCCGCAGCCCCCACAGGCCCCTCCCCGTCTCCGTAGAGCCGCCGGAACTCCTCCCTCCCCCGCTTGATCCGCATCTTGACGGCGGATAGCCCGATCCCGAGCTGGTCGGCGATCTCCTGGTAGGAGAAGCCGTCACCGTCCCGGAGCATCAACGGAACCCGGAGGGTGTCGGCCATGGAATCCAGCACCTCCACGATCCTCTTCCTCTCCTCGAGGCCCTCGAGGGTCTGCTGTGGGCTCGTCTCCGTCCGGAGTCCCTCGTGGGCCCCCGGCGACACCTCGTCGATGTCCACCACCTGCCTTCCCCGTCCCTTCCGGAGGAAGTTGAGGCAGTGGTTCACCTTGATCCTCTTGATCCATGCACGGAATCCGCCCCGCTCCTCGAACTGGTGGATTCCGAAGTACGCCTTCACGAAGACCTCCTGGGCCAGGTCCTCTGCATCCGCGTCGGAGCGGGTGAGCACACGACAATTGGAGACCACAAACCCCTTGTGCCTGTGGACCAGGACATCAAAGGGTCGGGTGTCGTATCGGTCGTCCCGGACCCGGGCCGCCAGGATCTCGTCGGTCTCGTCACTCATGGCGTGCATTCACGGGATAGGACAGGAACATGCATCGGAAAGTCACATGGCACCGGCTGGAGGGGGCCGATGTGACCGACACGGCCTGCAGGGTGTCTCCATGTGCAGCGGGAGGTCCCGTTGACGGGGACTGCCCTTCCCAGGATCCCACTCGTGGTGGAGAAGAGTATCGTGACGCCAATCCCCCTGGCCCTGGTCGTGGACGATGACCGCGGAGTCTGTTCCCTCGTCGGTCGCATACTCAGGCGACAGGGCCTCCGGGTCCTGGAGGCCTCCTCCGGAGAGCAGGCGCTCCGGGTGGCGGCAGGAATCCCGGACGGGCTGGACCTTCTGGTGACGGACATCGCCATGTACGAGGTGGACGGGTTCCAATTGGCCAACACCCTGAGGACCCGGTGGCCGGAGCTTCCCGTCCTGGTGGTTTCGGGCACCGCCTTCTCCACCGCCCCGCTCAGGGAGGGGACCGGACCGGCGCTCTCCGTGGAGAAGCCTTTTGAAATGGACGATATCGTCCGCTCGGTGCAACAACTCCTGCCGGAATTCCGGATGCTACCCGTGGTCCGGAGGGTGCGAAGTTAGTGTGGTGAAGCAGAAGTGGATCCGGCACCCTTCGGATGCCACGGAGCTTCTGCGCCACTACACTAGATCCGGAGGTGCAACGGGACAACCCGGATCATTGGGTGGAAGTAACAACTATCCATATAGTTGATAGCGGTGGGACGGAGGACCCTTGCTCGTGAACGACACGTCTGGTAGAGTGGCCGGAGCCACCCCACTCCACCGGCCACGAAGGCGTCCCATCCCATGCGAGCCCCGGACGGAAGAAGCCCTTCAAGGTGTTCCCCTCCATTCCCATGGAGGACCCCATGAAGGT
>CAYQVI010000264.1:0-5019 GCA_964420725.1 uncultured Gemmatimonadaceae bacterium
CCCATGGCCCTGCAACTCCGCTTCCTCCAGACCGTGGTGGAGATCGCCGCGGAGAACAACTCGACCACACTCTTCCCGATTCCCATCGACCTGTTCCGGCCGCTGCTGGACCGGATGGGGGGCGATGGAAGCAGCGCCGCCCGGGGACAGGAGGCGGGTGCCCCCGGTCTTCCCGGAGGGTCCGGGGAAGCCCCCGGGCTGACCCAGGGAGGGCCGGGCTCCCCCGAGGCGATCCTGCGGAAGGCCCTCGGCATGGGGGCCGCCACCCCTGCACGCGGCAGCAAGGGGGAGGAGGGAGGGGAGGACCGGCGAGAGGAGTGAGGGCGGGGAGCCGGAGGTGTCAGTGACCGCCCCGGCGCTCCCGGGCTTCTTCCCCTTCGTCTCCTTCGGCAGGATCGGCAAACCGGTAGAGGACCTCGCCCGGCCGGATCATTCCGAACCGCTCCCGGGCCACCCGCTCCAGGGTGGCGTCGTGGTTCTCCAGCGAGTCCGCCCTGGCCCTCAGGGAGTCCGCTTCCAGCCGGAGCGCATACAACTCCGCCGTCTCCCGGACCGTGTCCGCTCGCACCCGGGAGACCTCGAAGACCGAGTACTGCCCCCCGAAGAGGGCGAAGTACAGGGCGGCGGCCACCAGCCCGGGGAAGAGGACCCGGCGGATCATTTCCAGAGCCCCTGGCCGGGGTAACGGGCGGAAGCGCCCAACCCCTCGGCGATGCGCAGGAGCTGGTTGTACTTCGCCACCCGGTCGGTGCGGGAAGCGCTCCCTGTCTTGATCTGACCCGCCGAGGTAGCCACCGCCAGATCCGCAATGAAGGTGTCCTCCGTCTCTCCGGAGCGGTGGGAGATCACCGACCTGTATCCCGCCCCATCCGCCACCCGGATGGCGTCCAGCGTCTCGGACAGGGTGCCGATCTGGTTCACCTTGATCAGGATGGCGTTGGCGGTGTTCGTCCGGATCCCCTCCTCCAGCCGCTGCACATTGGTGACGAAGAGATCGTCCCCCACGAGCTGGACCCGGTCCCCCACCTGGGCGGTGAGTTCCCGCCACCCCTCCCAGTCGTCCTCCGAGAGTCCGTCCTCGATGGAGCGGATGGGGTACTTCCCGACCCACTCCTTCCAGTACTCGATCATCCCAGCCCGATCCCGCCGCTCTCCGGAGGACCAGCGAAAGACATACTCGCCATTCTCGTGGAACTCGGTGGCGGCGGCGTCCAGGGCCAGCACGATGTCCTCTCCGGGGCGATACCCCGCCCGCTCGATGGCGGTGAGGACCACCTCCACCGCCTCCTCGTTGCTCCCCAGATCCGGGGCGAAGCCTCCCTCGTCCCCCACCGCCGTGCTCTTCCCCTTCTCCTGCAGCACCGTCTTGAGGGTGTGGAAGACCTCCACCCCCATACGGAACCCCTCTTCGAAGGACTCCGCCCCCAGGGGCATGATCATGAACTCCTGGATATCCACATTGTTCGGCGCGTGTGCCCCGCCGTTCAGGATGTTCATCATGGGCACCGGGAGGAGGTTGGCGTCGGGGCCTCCCAGGTGGCGGTACAGGGGCATTCCTGCCTCCGTCGCCGCCGCACGGGCCGCGGCCAGCGACACCGCCAGGATGGAGTTGGCTCCCAACCGGGCCTTGTTGGGGGTGCCGTCCAACCGGATCATCGTCCGGTCCAGCCCCTGCTGATCACCGGCCTCGAACCCCCGGATGGCGTCGCAGATCTCGCCGTTGACGAAGGCCACGGCCTTCCGGACCCCCTTCCCCAGGTAGCGGGCACCCCCGTCCCTGAGCTCTACGGCCTCGTGGGCTCCGGTGGAGGCCCCGGACGGCACGGCGGCCGACCCCACGGCGCCACTCTCCAGGACCACCTCCGCCTCCACCGTCGGATTGCCCCGGGAATCCAGGATCTCCCGCCCACGAACGTCGATGATCGCCGACACACTGCCCCCTTCCTGCGGTTCACGATTCCCCGCCGACCTCGGCGCCGGCGGGGTCGTTCCTACTCCCCTCCCCTGCCCCCGCCGGAGGAACCAGGGCCCTCCGGAACCGGAACCCCGGGGTCGGGGGCCACCTCCTCTCCCTTCAGCCGGGCCACCTGAGCCCACGCCTCCTGCATGAGCCGGTCCCGGTGGGAGAGCTGCAGCCCCTCCACCGGAATCGGGACTCCGATCCGGATCCGGATGGTCCCCTTCCGGACGGGCCACCCTGACTTGGGGAGCACGTGGCGGCTCCCCGTGATCCCCACCGGCACCACCGGCACGCCCATCTGGAGGGCCAGGACGAAGGCGCCCTTCTTGAAGCTCTGCAGCCGTCCGGTGGGAGACCGGGTCCCCTCGGGAAACATGATCACGGTGACGTTCTCGTCCCGGATCCGCCGCCCCGCTTCGTCCAGGGAGCCCACCGCCGCCGATCGGTCCTGCCGGTTGATGGAGATGTGACCGCAGGTCTTCCAGGCCCTCCCGAAGACCGGGATGCGTCCCAGCTCCTCCTTCGCCACGAAGCGGTAATCCACCGGGAGGTGCGCAGCCAGGGCGAAGACGTCGAAGAAGGATTCGTGGTTGGCCACCAGGACCTGGGGGCCGGAACGGTCCAGGTTCTCCAGCCCTTCAAACTCCACCCGGGTACCCGCTGCCCGGAGAATCGCGCCAGACCATCTCCGGGGGGCCCTGTGACAGATCCCCCCCATCCGTTTCGGGCGGAGGAAGGAGCCCAGCGCCACTCCACCCCCCACCCAGAGGGTGGCCAGGGAGCCTGCCAGGTAGACCCAGATCGACCGAATCACTCATTCTCCCGGAAATGACTGAAGCCCCGCCCCACATCCCTGGGCTCTCCCCCCTCCTCGGGTACCAGCACCACGCCGGCCCCGGCTTCGGCCCACCCCACACGGGTGAGGGGGATTCCGAACGTTTCTTCGAAGGTTTCCCGGACAGCACCCACACGCCCCGGGGGTCCCAGGAAGGCGAGTTCGAAATCCTCCCCCCCCTCCAGGGCCAGACGCCTGGCCTCTGCAAGGGAAAAGTCGCCCGAAAGCAGGCCGGGGTGAAGGGGGAGATCGGCTTCCACCAGCGTCACCAGCAGGCCGGAGGCCGCCGCCAGGTGCCCGGCATCCCCTGCCAGCCCATCCGACAGGTCCAGGGCGGCGTGCATGACCCCCTGCTTCGCAAGCCACCGGGCCTCCTGGATCCTGGGAGTGGGTCTCAGGAAGGCATCCCGGAGTTCCGGGGAGGGCGTGCCCCCGCCGATCCACCCCTGCACGGCCCCCCCCGCTCCACCCAGCCACCCCGTCACCCAGAGCTCGTCCCCCTCACGCGCCCCGGATCGGAGCACCGGAGCCCCGGCGCGCCCCAGCACCACCACATCCACCACAAGGGGACCGATGCTCCGGGAGAGATCCCCCCCCACGACCACCGCCCCGAAGCCCTCCACCTGCTCCCGGATCCCCCCCTGGACCTCCTCCACCACCGGCCGGAGCCCCTCGGGGAGGGCCATGGAGACCAGAGCCGCCACCGGGAGCGCCGCCATCGCCGCCAGGTCGCTGAGGGCCGCGGCGGCGGCCCGCCGCCCCAGCTCCCGGGGGGTGAGCCACTCCCGGCGGAAGTGGACCTCCTCCACCATGAGGTCGGAGGAGATCACCCACCCCCCGTCCAGGACCGCGGCATCGTCCCCCGGGCCCACCACCACCCCCTCCGGGAGGGGGGGCATGTTCCGGGTGATCCTGCGGATGAGGTCGAACTCCCCCCCCGCCCCCAGGCGCACCCCTCCGCCGG
This sequence comes from uncultured Gemmatimonadaceae bacterium, assembly GCA_964420725.1. Lineage (GTDB taxonomy): Bacteria > Gemmatimonadota > Gemmatimonadetes > Longimicrobiales > Gaopeijiaceae > CAYQVI01. The sequence continues at coordinate 3,760 of CAYQVI010000264.1, forward strand.
TCATGAGGCGGCGTCCTGGTCCAGGATCACGAAGGGGAAGGGGAGGTCCGTGTACCCGGATCCCTCCTCCATGAGGGCCCCGGGGAGCCCCTCTGCCACGTCCAGGGGAGAGAGCCCTTGCCCCCGATGGGCCAGGGCGGCGGCCCGGCCCGCGGCCTGCAGGGCCAGGGCACCGGCGGCCCCCGGCTTCACCCCGGCGGAGAGGAATCGTCCGCACACCCCGGTAAGGACATCCCCCATCCCAGCCGTGGCCAGGTCGGAGTTCCCTCCGCCGTCCACCCGGAGCATGCCGTCGGGGGTGGCCACCAGCGAGGGCATCCCCTTCAGCAGTACGGCCGCGTGGAACCGGGACGCCCCCTCCCGTGCGGCAGCCGGGCGGTCCCCCTGGATGTGGTCCCGGGTCTCTCCCATCAGCCGTGACATCTCGCCAGGGTGGGGGGTGAGGAGGAGGGGCCTCTCCCTCCCCACCTCCGCCAGGGGGGGCACCCTTCCGGCGGCAGCCAGGTTCAGGGCATCGGCATCCAGGACCGTGGGGCGGGCGGGGCCCTCGAGTACCCGACGGAGGGCGTCCACCACCCCCTCGTCGGTGCCCAGGCCCGGGCCCAGCGCCAGCGCAGAGGAGGCCTGGACGGCCCGGTCAAGCGCCCGGAGGTCCTGGAGGTCCACGAAGATGGCCTCCGGGAGCGCCGTCTGGAGAATGGCCCGATTCCCGGGATCGGATGCCACCCGGAGGAGACCCACCCCGGCCCTCAGCGCCCCCTTCCCCGCCAGGATCGCAGCCCCGGCCATCCCGGGGCTCCCCGCCAGGAGCAGGAGGCTTCCCACCTGGTTCTTGTGGGTGTCCGGATCCCGGGGCGGGCGCCGGGAGGCGGCCCACGCCGGCGTGACGAGGACGGTCCGGATCTCGTCGGTGGTGAGGGGGGGAAAGCCGATCTCCACCGCCACCAGACGCCCCACCGCATTCCTCCCCGGGTGGAGGAGGGTCCCCAGCTTGGGCCACCCGAAGGCCACGGTGAGGGCGGCGTGGACCACCTCTCCCTCCACCCGCCCCAGGTCGGCGTCCACCCCGGAGGGAACATCCAGGGAGATCACCGGCCCCCCGGCCCGGTTGATCCGGGCGATCCACTCCGCCTGTGGAGCCCGCACCGCCCCCCGGACCCCGGTGCCCAGGAGGGCGTCCACCACCACGGCCCCTTCCAGGAGGCCCTCGTCTTCATCGGTGGCCTCGTGCACAGGGGGCTCCCATCCGTGGAGGAGCTG
>CAYQVI010000265.1:0-1879 GCA_964420725.1 uncultured Gemmatimonadaceae bacterium
GGCAGGGGGCCTTCCTCTCCTCCCCCACCGTCCCCACCGTGATGATCGAGGCGGGCTTTCTCACCCACCCCGTGGAGCGGCGCGTGCTGGTGGCGGAGCCCTACCACCGGAGGCTCGCGGCGACCTTCGTGGAGGCCACGGACCGGTTCCTGGGGCGCTGAATGACTACCGTCACCTACACCCACCTCTCGGCCAAGCTGCTCAGGGATGCGGCCGGCTTCTTCCGGAACGTGGGGGAGCAGAACCCCGCGCTGAGGGAACAGATGGAGGACAACGCGCAGGTGTACGAGCAGGTGGCCGATCTGGTGGAGGCCGATCCCCTGGGGGCCGTGGAACTCGAAGAGGAATAGGACAGGGCTCCGGGGGCGAGAAGAATTCTGCCTTCGACCTCGTCGGAAAGGTCGAGAGGCGAATCCTTCCCGTATAGCGAGAACAATTCGCTACTCGAAGGCGATGGGCGGCGCGAAGTCAGAATCCTTCCCGGATATCGAGAACGATTCGCCTCTGGAGTGCTGGGGGAGGGTCGAGAGTCGGATCTTGATCGGTGCCTGCCCCGGGTCGGCCCGCCCCGGCCCTCGCCACCGGCCGCCGCCTCCGACCGTCCGCCCCTCCCCGCGAGCCACCATCACGCCGACCGCCGCCCCGCGAGCGCCAGCCGCCTCCGACCCCCCGCCGCCCCCCGCCAGCCGTGCCCACGGTCCCCGGCCCCGCCCCGACTCCGCCCCGCGCCCGCCCCGGCCACTGTCCGGCCCGGATCCTGCTGCTCTCTCCCTCTGGAGCCGGATCCGCAATCCCGTTAAGCTTGTTGCTGAGCCGGAAGCCCCGGCTCCGTGGTGATTTGCGACCGCTTGCGGCCACGGAAAACAATCGCTAAACCGTCACACCTACCGCGGAACTCCCACGACATGTGTTCTCTGCACTCCCCCGGGACCCCTCATCCCGGTGCGTTCGATCCGTTCCAGCCCTTCGATTCTGCTCTCGATGCCAGGGACGATGCAGCGGCGGGGCCGGGGTCTTCGGCGGCAGCCTCCGTCCAGGCCGGACCCGGGGCCCTGGTCCAGGCGGGACCGCCGACCTCCGCCCAGGCCGGACCGGCGGCCTCCGTCCAGGCCGGATCGACGGTTTCCACTCAGGCCGGACCCGCCACCTCGGCCCCCGCCGAACCAACGGCCCCTGCACCGGACCCGGGCAACACCGCCCCCACCCCCTCCGCCACCCCACCCCTCTCCCGTGGCCAGCGCATGCGGCTCCTCCGGGAGGCCCTCACCCGGCGCATCCTGGTGCTGGACGGGGCCATGGGGACCATGATCCAGAGCTACCAACTGGATGAGGCGGACTTCCGCGGCGAGCGGTGGGCCAACCACCCGAAGCCGCTGAAGGGGAACAACGACCTCCTGGGGATCACCCGCCCGGACGTCATCGGGGCCATCCACCGGGCGTACCTGGAGGCCGGCGCCGACATCCTGGAGACCAACACCTTCTCCTCCACCCGGGTGGCCATGGCCGACTACGGGGTGGAAGCGGATGTGTACGACATCAACGTGGCCTCCGCCCGGTTGGCCCGGGAGCAGGCGGACGCCTTCACCGCCGCCACCCCCGACCGCCCCCGCTGGGTGGCGGGGATCCTGGGACCCACGAACCACGCCGCCTCCATGTCCCCGGATGTGAACGACCCGGGGTACCGGAGCGTCACCTTCGAAGGGCTGGTGGAGACCTACGGGGAGCAGGCCCGGGGGCTCCTGGACGGCGGGGCCGATCTCCTGATGGTGGAGACGGTCTTCGACACGCTGAACGCCAAGGCAGCGCTCTTCGCCATCGCCGGGGTGCTGGAGGAGCGGGGGCTCCGGGCGGTGCCGGCCCGGGAGTTCCTGGCGGGCGC
>CAYQVI010000265.1:1979-4993 GCA_964420725.1 uncultured Gemmatimonadaceae bacterium
CTGGACAACGTGGTCCCGGTCATGGTCTCCGGCACCATCACCGACGCCAGCGGCCGGACCCTCTCGGGGCAGACCCCCGAGGCGTTCTACACCTCCATGAGCCACGGCAACCTCCTCTCCATCGGGCTGAACTGCGCCCTGGGGGCCACCCAGCTCCGCCCCTACCTGGAGGAGATCTCCAGGGTGGCCGAGACGCTGGTGTCCAGCCACCCCAACGCCGGCCTCCCCAACGAGTTCGGGGAATACGACGAGTCTCCGGAGGCCATGGCGAAGGTCATCCGGGAGTTCGCCGAGGCGGGCTTCGCCAACATCGTGGGGGGCTGCTGCGGCACCACCCCCTCCCACATCCGGGCCATTGCCGAAACCGTGGCGGGGCTCCCCCCCCGGGTCATCCCGGAGCGGCCGAAGCGCCTCCGCCTGTCCGGGCTGGAGCCCCTGGCCGTGGGCCCCGAATCGCTCTTCGTGAATGTGGGGGAGCGGACCAACGTCACCGGCTCCGCCCGCTTCGCCCGGCTCATCCGGGAGAACGACTACGAGGGCGCCCTGGAGGTGGCCCGGCAGCAGGTGGAGAACGGCGCCCAGATCATCGACGTGAACATGGACGAGGGGCTGCTGGACTCCGCCGCCGCCATGCGCACCTTCCTGAACCTGGTGGCCGCCGAGCCGGACATCTCCCGGGTCCCGGTGATGGTGGACTCGTCGAAGTGGGAGGTCATCGAGACGGGACTCCGCTGCATCCAGGGGAAGGGGGTGGTGAACTCCATCTCCATGAAGGAGGGGGAGGAGGCCTTCCGGGAGCAGGCCCGGCTGGTGCGGCGCTACGGGGCCGCGGTCATCGTCATGGCCTTCGATGAGCAGGGGCAGGCGGACACCGCGGACCGGAAGGTGGAGATCTGCACCCGGGCGTACCGGATCCTCACGGAGGAGGAGGGCTTCCCCCCGGAGGACATCATCTTCGATCCCAACATCTTCGCGGTGGCCACGGGGATCGAGGAGCACAACAACTACGGGATGGACTTCATCGAGGCCACCCGGCGGATCAAGGAGACCCTTCCCCACGCCCTGGTGAGCGGCGGGGTGAGCAACGTGTCCTTCTCCTACCGGGGGAACCACACGGTGCGGGAGGCCATGCACTCCGCCTTCCTGTACCACGCCATCCGGGCGGGGATGGACATGGGGATCGTGAACGCCGGGTCGCTGGCGGTCTACGACGACATCCCCGGCGAGCTGCTGGAGGCGGTGGAGGACGTGCTCCTGAACCGCCGCCCCGACGCCACGGAGCGCCTCACCGGAATGGCGGAGCGGATCGGCGCCGAGGCCTCCGGAGAGACGGGCCCCAAGGTGGACCTGGCGTGGCGGAGCTGGCCGGTGGCGAAGCGGCTGGAGCACGCCCTGGTGCAGGGGATCACCGAGTTCGTGGAGGAGGACACCGAGGAGGCCCGGACGGGCGCCGACCGGGCCATCGAGGTGATCGAAGGCCCTCTCATGGACGGGATGAACGTGGTGGGGGACCTCTTCGGCGCCGGGAAGATGTTCCTTCCCCAGGTGGTGAAGAGCGCCCGGGTCATGAAGCGGGCGGTGGCCTGGCTCATCCCCTTCATCGAGGAGGAGAAGGCCGAGGCCCGGGCGGATGCCACCCGGGAGGCGGAGGCCCGGGAGGCCGCGGGGCTGGCCCCCGACGAGGCCGCCGACGCCCGCCTGGCGAAGCAGTTGGCCGACGCCGACGAGGACCACGCCGGCACCATCGTCCTGGCCACCGTGAAGGGGGACGTCCACGACATCGGGAAGAACATCGTGGGGGTGGTCCTCCAGTGTAACAACTACAAGGTGGTGGACCTGGGTGTCATGGTCCCCACCGAGAAGATCCTGACGGCGGCCCGGGAGGTGGGGGCCGACGTCATCGGGCTGTCGGGGCTCATCACGCCGTCGCTGGACGAGATGGTGCACGTGGCCGCCGAGATGCAGCGGCAGGGGTTCAATATCCCCCTCCTCATCGGGGGGGCCACCACGTCGAAGGTGCACACGGCGGTGCGCATCGAGGAGCGCTACACGGCGGGCCCCACGGTGCACGTGCTGGACGCCTCCCGGAGTGTGGGGGTGGTGGGATCGCTCCTGAATCCCGCCACGAAGGAGGGCTTTGTGGAGGGGACCCGGGCGGAGTACCGGGAGGTGCGGGAGCGCCACGCCGGCCGCCGGGCGAAGTCGCCGCTCCTGAAGGTGGAGGAGGCCCGGGCCCGTCGCCCGGTGCTGGACTGGGGGGGCTACACCCCGCCGGAGCCCGCCTTCACCGGGGTGCGGGTCTTCGACGAGTACGACCTGGAGGAGCTCACCCACACCATCGACTGGACCCCCTTCTTCCAGTCGTGGGAGCTGGCGGGGAAGTACCCGGCCATCCTGGACGACGCGGTGGTGGGCCCCCAGGCCCGCTCCCTCTTCGAGGATGCACAGCAGCTCCTGCGGCGCATCGTGGACGAGAAGCTCCTGCACCCCCGGGCGGCCATCGCCTTCTTCCCCGCCAACCGGGTGGGGGACGACGACGTGGTGCTCTGGGCCAACGAGGAGCGGCGGGTGGAGCGCGCCCGCCTGCGGATGCTCCGGCAGCAGTTCGAGAAGCCCCCGGGGCGGCCGAACCACTCCCTGGCGGACTGGGTGGCGCCGGTGGAGAGCGGGGTCCGGGACTGGATCGGGGCCTTCGTGGTCACCGCCGGGGAAGGGGTGGACGCCATGGCCGCCGGGTTCGAGGCCGCCCACGACGACTACTCCGCCATCCTGGCCAAGGCGCTCTCCGACCGGCTGGCGGAAGCGTTCGCCGAGCGGATGCACCAGCGGGTGCGCCGGGAGTTCTGGGGGTACGCCCCCGACGAGGCGGTGGAGGGGGACGACCTCATCGCCGAGAAGTACCGGGGGATCCGGCCGGCGCCCGGCTACCCCGCCTGCCCCGACCACACCGAGAAGCGCACCCTCTTCCGCCTGCTGGAGGCGGAGACCAACGCCGGGGTGCAGCTCACCGAGAG
>CAYQVI010000266.1:0-4955 GCA_964420725.1 uncultured Gemmatimonadaceae bacterium
TCGATGGACTCGATGGCCACCTCGTTCTTCGTGGAATGGAAGCCGTCCACCTCCCACTTGACGGGGTAGGCCCCTCCGAAGGACCAGGCCCTGAGGGGATCCCCCTTCCCGTCCAGCAGCTTCACGTAGATGGACCTGGGCTTGATGGGCTGCACCAGGTCCCCTTCCAGAACCTCCTTGCACCACGTCACCAGGGGGGAGTCGATGGCCTCGATCCCCCGCTTCAGGACCAGCTTCGGGTGGGTGACCCCGGTGGGGAGGGCGTACCGGAACCGATTCTCCCCTCCTTCGTGGTACTCCTCGGTTCCCATCTCCGACGAGATCCCCGACACCTCCTGGAAGGAGGAATCGGCCCCCAGTCCCGATACGGTGAAGTAGAAGGCCGAGACCGGGAAGAAGTCGGCCTTCGCCCCTCCCCCCGCCTGATTCTCCCCGGTGTTTCCGTCTGGCATGGGTCTGGATCCCCCTCTGGTTGGTGGCGCCGGAGCCCGGAGGTCATCCGGACTCCGGCTCCACCGGTTTCAGTCCATCACGCGGGGTTGGCGATGGTGATCCCCTCGTGGGCGATCTCGATCGTCTCCACCGCCACCTCGTTCCCGTCGGACTTGAGGTCCGTCCCGCTGATCTTGGTGGGCCATGCGTTGGTCAACGTCCAGACCATGGTGGCGGAGCCCGCCTGGTCCAGGAGACTGATGGTCACCGGAACCCGCTTGATGACGTTCATCTCGATCTGGTTGAACCAGTCCCAGTACTTGTTGTCGTTGACGAACACGCCCTTCTTCATGGTGACGTTGCCGTACTTCTTGATCCCCGGCATGGAGATGGTGGAGAAGACCGGGCTGTCCCCGTGCCGGTACTCGATGGGCTGCGCCTCCACGTCCAACCCTGAGACCTCCTGGAACGACATGGCATTGCCGTCCCACTCGACCTTGAAGTAGAACTTCGGCAACGGCCAGATGGTCGCCGACTGTTCTGATCCGTCTTCCGCCATGCTGCACCTCCACTAGACGTTCAAGGATTCCAGGAGCCCACCGGTCCACGGGACCGGTATGGGTCCGGGCGTGGGCGATCAGGACTTCTGCATCTGCTGCTGGAAGGTGATCTCGATGAACTCCGCCGGGCGCGTCACCGCCACCAGCACGGTCACCCTGAGGATCCCCTCCAGGATGTCCTCGCTGGTCATGGTCTCCCCCAGCCCCACGTGGACGCTGAAGGCATCCGTGGGACTGGTGCCGGCCAGGCCGCCCCGCTTCCAGATCCCGGTGAGGAAGTTCCCGATCATGCTCTTCAGCGTGACCCAGGTGCCCGAGTCGTTGGCCTCGAACACGTAGGCCTTGGCGGCCAGCTTGATGGACTGCTCCAGCATGATCATGGTCCGGCGCACACTGATGTAGCGCCAATCCAGGCTGTTGCCGTCCAGGGTGCGGGCGCCCCACACCAGGGTCCCCTCTCCCACGAAGGTCCGGATGGCGTTCACGGACTTCCCCTGGGGGCTGACGTTCAGGTCCTCCTGCTCCTCGTGGGAGATGTTCACCGAGGGCTTGATGACCGAATTGAGGCTCACGTTGGCGGGAGCCTTCCACACGCCCCGGGCGTTGTCCACCATGGTGTAGATCCCCGCCATGGCGCCGCTGGGGGGAAGCAGGTTCACATCCGCCACGATCTGCTTCACCAGCGCCTTGAAGCGGGGGCTCTGGGCCACCATGGCCTTGTTCAGGACATTCGCGTCCTCCTCCGGGAGGCTGGCGTCGGTGAGCCCCGCCAGGAGATCGTCCGGGATCCGCGCCTCGTCCTCCAGGATCGCCTTCAATGCCGTGCGCCCGGCCACATCCAGGTTCCGGTAGCCCACGCTGCTGTCCTGGACGATGGTGGTCTCGACCCATGGATAGTAGGCCGCCCCGAAGTCCAGGTTGTTCACCCCGATGGGCCCGTCCCGGAAGTCCTTCACCGGATCCGGGGTGGCCCGGGGGAGGTAGCCCTTGTGGATGTCCAGAATGGCCACCCGGCTCCTCATGTCCAGCCCGCAGTGCTTGAGCGCCGCGGTCTGCACACTTCCGCAGTTGGCCGCATCCAGGAGGACCGCGTCGGGGATGACCACCATGGTGGGTTCCTGCTCCTTCTTCAGCGCCTCGATCCCCTCCATGATCCGGGCCCCGTCGGGGGCCGCGTCATAGTCTCCCACCGAGACCACGTAGCAGCGCCCGCCCCCGTTCTGGTAGAAGAGGAGCATGCTGTAGTAGAGATGGAACCGCTCACTGTTGCGAGAGAGGTAGTAGGACGTGGCCCCCACCTTCGCCACCGGATCCTCGGGGCCGGCAGGGACGGGGTCCGCGACGGCCACGGTGGGCGCCGTGGTGGACAGGGTGTACTCCACCTCGGGTCCGAATCCGAAGAAGGTGTGGAACTCGGCCATGGAGGTCACCAGGCGGGGCTTGTCCTTCAGGGATCGCCCCTTTTCCTCGTGGATCTGGGTGTATCCGACGAAGGCCGGGACCGCAGTCGCCACCTCCACCACGGAATTGGGGAAGGCGTTCTTCTCGACGATGTACACGCCGGGGGTCTTCATCACCGGTGTCATGAGCCCTTCCTGTAGGAGTTAACCATTGACGAGAATGTCCGAGACCAGCGCCGATTCCCCTTCGATGGTCTCCCGACGGGCAGCCGAGGTGCCGGCCACCGGAAGTCGCTTGATGAGGATCCGGCCGTTTCCCGCACTGTTGCCTCCAGAACCACGGAGCTGGAAGCGCCGACTGCTGAACTCCTCGAGGGGGATCCGGGTTGTGGACCGGAAGCTCGAAGCCTTCCGATCACCCGGGAGGATCTCCTCACCCACCCACTCGAACTGCGCCACCCCGTCGGGGTCCAGGATGGTGGCGCCATTCCCGGCCAGACGGCCCAGGAGGAGATAGCGCCAGTACGTCCTGCGAGCCGCGAACCGCAGGGTATAGACCCACCCCCCACCGGAGTCCGGGGGTACGCGGAAGACGCCGGATCCATCCGCCAGCTCCACCCGGACGAGAGCCACCGGGGGAGCCACCAGGTCACGGCCCTCCAGCATCCCGGCAACCCGATCCGAGGCCAGGGAGACCAGATCCGGTGCCGATACAACCTCCTCCTTCGACAGGCGCAACGTCCCGTCCTGGGGGTCCGTTGAGGCGCTCCGACTGTCGAACGCCAGGATGTTGTCCCGGAAGGGCCCACCCTCCGTGTAGTCCCAGAAGGACGGGTCCCGGGTGATGAGGCGGAGGTCCAGGCGGAAGGGCTCTTCAGGATCGGAACTGAAGAGCTCCAGGGTCCTCAGCATCCCCACGTCGTAGAACACTTCCAGGCGCCCCGGCCCCATTCGTGCCACAAGGCCAGCCCGCTGCATCAGGGCCCTGGAGGGACCGTCCGGCAGCAGGTCCGTGCCCCGGGAGAAGCCGTCGGCAAAGAACGAATGACCGACGTCCACCCGGAAGAGGGGTGCGAACCGGCTCATCGTCCTCCTCCGGCCAACGCGTTGGCCACGGGATCGGACACCCGGGGGATGAGGCGATCCAGGTCCCCGGAATCCACCGAGATCATCCGCATCTTGTAGAGGATCGAAGGGAGATACTTGCCCCCCAGCACCCCCCACAGGTGGCTCAGCTCCTGGAGCCCCAGATTCTCGATCTCCATGGTGAGACGCTGGATGCGGCGATCCAGGTCCGGGGAGTTCTGGTGGGTGAAGACGGGGTTGCCCTGGAAGAACTGGATGGCCCCCGAAATGAACTTCAACGCCTCGCGGTAGTTCTGACCGGGGAAATGGGCGGCCACCATGATGAAGAGGTTCAGGTGCACGGTGGGGTACCCCTGGGCCAGCGTCCCCGCCCCGGGGATCCCCGACCGACCCGGGTGGGAGGACACCGAGCCATCCCTCTCGATGTTCACCAGGAAGAGGACCAACTTGTTGTTGATGTGGGGCACCAGCGTCCCGTCCTGCTCAAGGATGTGGGAGACCTCCACCACATCCTCGTTCACCTCCATGGACCGCCGGAGCGCCTGGTTGAGTTGCGCCCCGACGTGCGCGATGGCAGAGTCGATCACGCGGAACACTCCGTAGCAACTGGGAGCAAACGTCAGGTGGAGCACCGGAACAGCCGTCCCGGCGGCGCGGCGACCCGAGGGAGCAGGGGCCGGGAGGAGGTCCCTTCGACGGGTGGCACCTCCTCCTCTCTCCTTCCGAAGGGGCTCTCCGACCGGAGGAGAGGGGCCTTCACCAGCGACAACTGGAAGCAACATACTTCTGTGCCATTGTTTTGCAAGGAACCGCAGTAACTATCTACTACGTAGATCGCCGATGGATCGCGTCCTGTGAGAGACTCAGGGACACTTTCCCCATAACGACGCGCTGCCGCCCAGGGTTCCCCACCAGGGTTCGGAGGATCGGACACATGAAGCCCACCATCCCGGCGCTGGTACTCTTTGTGGCATGTCTCTTCGGGGAGGTGCAGGGTCAGGGGCTCCCCCAACCCCCCGAGGGGCTGGGGGGGCGAGCCCGCCTGATGTTCCCGGCGGTGGTGGACTTCGTCTACGATGGGGACTTCGATGTCGTCCCCGACGACCGGCTCTTCCGGGCCTATGTCCTCTCGGTCTTCCGGGGAATGGAGGAGCTCTGCGGGACCTGGGCTTCCCAGCAGGACGGGCCTGCCCGGCGCTACGGGATCGATTGGTTGGTGGGGTCGGAGGGGGAGGGGGACGAACCGGGCATCGCAGGATTCGAGGCGCTGCTGGGCCTGGGGTCGGACCCCGGGGCTGCAGCGGGGGAAGAGGCGGGGGTGGAGAGCGCCGCCACGGGCACCGCGGCAGGAGCAGACTCCGCTCCCTCCCCCCCCGCCGCCTACATGACCGAGGGGATCCAGGACGGAGCGGCGCTTGCGGCCACCTTCCAGTGCAACAGCCTGGAGGGCCGGACCCTGCGCTCCCGCATGCTGGGG
>CAYQVI010000267.1:0-4925 GCA_964420725.1 uncultured Gemmatimonadaceae bacterium
TCCTGGAGTGGGAGCGATCCCTCCGCCCCCACGGGATCGACTACGTGGTGGTGGATACCGGCAAACCCATGGCACTGGCCCTCCGGGCGTACCTGCGGAAGCGGGAACGGCTGGGGTGAGGACGGGGACCCCGTGGGACTGCTGAACCCCCTCTTCCTGCTGGCCGCCGCGGCGGTGGCGGTGCCCCTGCTCCTGCACCTCTTCCAGAGACAGGATCGCAGGAGGGTTCCCTTCCCCGCCCTCCGATACCTCCAGCGCACGGCCCGGGAACACGCCCGATCCATCCGCTTCCGGCAGCTCCTCCTCCTGATGCTCAGGGTGGCAGCCCTGCTCCTGGTGGTCCTGGCCGCCGCGCGGCTGCACCTCCGGGGTCAGGGGGGCCCCCACGAGCCCACGGCCCTGGCCATCATCCTGGACAACTCTCCCAGCAGTGGACTGGTGGATGGGGAACGACGCACCCTGGACCAGCTCCGGGAGCTGGCGCTGGAGACGGTGTCGCTGGCGGGAGAGCAGGACCGGATCTGGGTCATCCGGGCCGGAGATCCGGGAGATGTCTCCCCCCCGGGAGGGGCCGCCGAGGCCAGGGCGAGGATCGAGGAGACGGGGGTGGGCGCCGGGCTCGCAGATCTGGCCGCGGCGCTGGAGCGGGCCGCCGCCCTGGTCCGGGACGCCGAGATGCCACGGTCGGAGATCCACCTCCTCTCGGACCTCCAGGCGGGCTCCCTTCCGGGACAGGGCCCCCTCCTCCTCCCCCCCGACCTCCCCGTGGTGGTCTTCCGCGCCGGGGATGATCCACCGGAGAACCGGGGGATCTCGGATGTGGTCGTGGGGGGCGGGCTCTCTCCCCTGGCGGGACAGCGGACACAGGTGGCAGCCAGTGTCATCGGGAGCGGGACCGACCCCGTCCCGGTGCGGCTGGTGGTGGACGAACGGGTGGTGGCAGCGTCCGAGGTGGCACCTGGCGGTACCGCCATCCTGGAGGCCGGCCCCTTCCCGGGAGGATGGGTCACGGGTCGGGTGGAGATCGACCCCGATGCCCTCCGAGCGGACGACGTGCGGGAATTCGCCTTCCAGGTCCGCGCTCCCCCCTCGGTGGCGATCACCGCCCAGCCCTCCCCCTTCCTGGATCAGGCCTTCCAGGTCCTCCTCCTGGGGGGAAGGGTGGTGTCCGCGGGAGCCGCCGGGGTAGCCGACGTGTGGATCGCACCGGAGGGTGTGGGGATCGAGTCCAGGCCCGCCGGGATGCCGGCCTTCGTCCTCCCCCCCCTGGACCCCGCCCTCCTCCCCGCACTGAACCGGCGCCTGGGGGAAGCAGGGGTGCCCTGGCAGGTGGAGACCGGCGACCCGGGAGAGGCCCGACCCGACGTGGGGGACTTCCCGGTCTCCATGGGGAACCTGCTGGTGCGGGGACCCTACCGGCTGGTACCCACCGGTGACGAAGGAGGCACGTCCCGCCGGCTTCTCACCCTCCCCGGAGGCGATCCCTGGCTCCTGGCATCGGAGGGAATCCGGGGGCCCGTCCTTCTCATGGCCTCGCCCCTGGATCCAGAGGCAAGCTCCCTGCCGGTGAGCGCCGCCATGGTCCCCTTCCTGGAGTGGGTCCTCCTCCGTTGGGCGGCCCGGGAGGACGCCGCTGAGGACATGGTGCCCGGAGAAGAACTACTCTTGCCGTTGGAAGCAGACCGGGTCATCGAACCGGATGGAACCGTCCTGTTGAGAACGGGTACGGCTCGGGCTGTGGCGACCCGGCAGTCAGGGCTCCACCGGATCCAGCGGGGGGACACCCTCCTGGATGTGGTGGCTGTGAACATCGACCCCGCCGAGTCGCTCCTTGAGCCCCTCTCGCTGGATGCCCTGGAGGGGCGCGTGGGTTCCGAGCTGCGGCTGGCCCGGAGCGCAGGCGCCTGGGGGCGCCAGATCTTCCCCTCGGGAGAGGGGCCTGAGGTCTGGCGCCCCCTGCTCCTGGCGGCCCTCCTCCTCCTGGTGACGGAGAGTTGGGTGGCGGCCACGGGGCGGAGGAGTGCCCGGGGGGAGGCGCCGCCCCAGGGGGGTTTCGGGGTGCAGGTCGGGAGCCCGTGACCGGCAGCACCCCGACTCCCGTCCTGTGGTCCATGGAGTTTCACTTGCCTCTCGCCTTCGTACCTGCAACCCCGTTCCGGTCCTGAAGTCCGTGTCTCCCAGCGATTCCCTCGTTCTCGAGGCCGTGGCCTCCGTTCCCGCCTTCCGGCGCCTCCTGGCCGACCCTCCCCGCCGGGGGCAGGAACGGCGGGTGGGGGGCGTCTACGGATCGGCAGGATCGGCGCTGGTGGCAGCACTCCACCGGGCCCTCACCGACCGGGTGATGGTGGTGATCGCCCGCTCCCCCCGTGCCGCTGCCGCCCTGGAAGCGGACCTGGAGGTCCTCCTGGACGAGGACGAGGCCCGCCTCTATCCGCAGCGGGAGGCCCTGCCCTTCGAGTCGGAGGAGCGGCACCTGGAGATCGGAGGGTTGAGGGTCGAGGCGGTGGAGGCCCTCCTCACCGGCCGGACCCGGGTCCTGGTCACCACCCTCCGGGCGCTCCAGGAGCGGGCGCCTGTTCCGGATCGTCTGAACGATCTCCGGATCACCCTGGACGTGGGGGAGTCCTGGCCCTTCCCGCTCCTCATCGAGGAGCTGGAGAACCGGGGGTTCCAGCGGGTTCCGCTGGTGGAGGAGGTGGGGCAGTTCGCCGTGCGGGGAGGGATCCTGGACATTTTCTCCTTCGGTGCCCCGGAACCGGTGCGGGTGGAGTTCTGGGGAGACGAGATCGCCTCCATCCGGTACTTCGACATCCTGGACCAGCGCTCCACCCAGACCGCGGAGTCGGTCCACCTCCTTCCTGTCGATTTCACCCACGGCAGCACCGGGGGGAGCACCACCAACCGCTCCCTCCTGGAACTCCTCCCCGCCGACGCCCTCCTGGTGCACCCCGGAGAGGAGCCCTGGGGCCCCTCCCTCTCCCGGACCTGGGCGCAGGTCCTCTCCATTCGGGAGGAGCGCCTGGTCTCGGGACTGGAGACGCCGGATCCGTCGGAGATCTTCCTTCCGCCGGAAGAGGCCGTCACCGCCCTGGACAGCTTCCCCCGGATCGCCCTCCTGGAGGGTACCGGCGAGGCGGGCTTCGACCTGGGGGCCACTCCGCCCCCCGAAGTGGAGCGGGACATGCCGCGGCTGAAGGCCCTCCTCCGGGATGGGGCCGCCTCCGGCACCGAGACGCTCCTCCTGTGCGACAACGACGGGCAGATGCAGCGGCTGGAGGAGATCCTGGGTGGGGCCGAGGCCCTCCCCCCCGGGGCCCGCCCGGGGATCGGCTCCCTGGAACGGGGCTTCGTGCTCTCCCACGCCACTCCGCGCCTCCGGGTGCTGAACGACCATGAGATCTTCCGGAGGACCCGTCGTCTCAGGCGGGGGCGCCGCTTCCGGGGGGCGGTGGCGCTGGAGTCGATGGCCCAGCTCACCCCTGGAGACTACGTGGTCCACCTGGATCACGGCGTGGGGAAGTTCCGGGGGCTTCAGCGTGTGGAGGTGGCGGGAGAGGAGATCGAGGCCGCCGCCATCGAGTATGCCAGTGGAGAGGTCCTGAGGGTCCCGGTCTACCGGCTGGACCTGCTGGAGCGCTGGGTGGGGGAAACGGAGGAGGCGGAGCCCCCCACCGTCCACCGGATCGGAGGGAAGCGGTGGAAGGCACTCCGCCGCAAGACGGAGGAGGCCATCGAGGCCATGGCCACCGAACTCATCGAACTGTACGCCCGGAGGGAGGCGGCGGAGGGGTACGCCTTCTCCGCCGATACCCACTGGCAGAGGGAGATGGAGTCCTCCTTCCTCTTCGAAGACACCCCCGACCAGCGGAAGGCCACCGCCGATGTGAAACGGGACATGGAATCCATCCGCCCCATGGATCGGCTGGTGTGCGGCGATGTGGGGTACGGGAAGACCGAGGTGGCCATCCGGGCGGCCTTCAAGGCGGTGCAGGACGGGAAGCAGGTGGCCCTCCTGGCGCCCACCACCATCCTGGTGGAGCAGCACCGTCGGACGCTGGAGGCCCGACTGGCGGACTACCCGGTGAAGATCGAGGCGCTCTCCCGCTTCCGCTCTCCCGCCGAGGTGAGGGACATCCTGGTCCGCCTGGCCGAGGGGGATGTGGACATCCTGGTGGGGACGCACCGGCTCCTCTCCCCGGACATCCTCTTCAAGGATCTGGGCCTCCTGGTGGTGGACGAGGAGCAGCGGTTCGGAGTGAAGCACAAGGAGCGCCTCAAGCAGCTCCGGAGCACGGTGGACGTGCTGACCCTCACCGCCACCCCCATTCCCAGGACCCTGCAGCTCTCCCTCTCGGGGCTCCGGAGCCTGACCCTGATCCAGACCCCTCCCCGGGACCGCCTCCCCGTCATCACCAACGTCCTCCCCTGGAGCAACCAGATCCTGGCAGAGGCCATGGGGCGGGAAATGGACCGGGGGGGACAGATCTACGTCCTCCACAACCGGGTGGAGACCATCCACGTGACCGCCGAGCGGATCGCGGAGCTGGCCCCGGGCGCCCGGATCGAGGTGGCCCATGGGCAGATGGGGGCGGACGAGCTGGAGGAGGTGATGACCCGCTTCGTAGAGGGGGCGACGGACATCCTGGTCTGCTCCGCCATCATCGAGAACGGGCTGGACGTCCCCAACGCCAACACCCTCATCGTGGACCGGGCCGACCACTTCGGACTCTCCCAGCTCTACCAGATCAGGGGGCGCGTGGGGCGCTCGGACCGGCGGGCCTACTGCTACCTGGTGGTGCCCGACCACATCACCGAGGACGCGGAGAAGCGCCTCCGGGTGCTGGAGCACTATACCGAACTGGGGAGCGGTTACCATGTGGCGCTCCGGGACCTGGAGCTCCGGGGAGCCGGGAACCTCCTGGGGG
>CAYQVI010000268.1:0-4907 GCA_964420725.1 uncultured Gemmatimonadaceae bacterium
GGCGGGGCCACCTCCACCCTCCGCCCCAGCGCCTCCAGCGCCGCCTCCACGTAGCCCTCTCCCTCCCCGGTGCGCACCACCAGGGCGGCCCTGGACTCCTCCTCGCCACGGACTCCCGGCACCCCTCCTCCTCCCACACCCTCGTACCCCGCCCCCACCTCCACCAGTCGCACACTCCCCGGGTAGAGGAGGTGTCGCACCCCTCCCAGCCCGGGGTTCCATGCCTCCAGACGGGGCCGGGTCACCAGGACCACCTCCACCGAGTCCAGCCGGTTCTCCCCCTCCAGGCGCCGCCTCAACCCCTGGAGTTGCCCCAGGTAGCCTCCCTCCCCGACGGCGTCCGGAAGAGCCAGGTCGTCTCCCTCCAGGAAGGCCGCCACCGGGATCTTGTCCACCCCCTGGCCCCCTGCCATCAGGAGGACGGACTCCCCCTCCAACCCCGCCAGGACGCCCCGGGCCGCCGACAGCGCCTCCTCCCACACCGGCGCCATCCCCGGGCCGCCATCCAGGATCACCCAGGTGGCCGTCCCCTCCCGCTCGGGGAGGAACCGGGGCCCCGCCAATCCCATCCCCAGGAGGAGCAGGAAGGAGATCCGCAGCAGGAGGAGGAGGAGATCCCTGGGGCGACGATCCATGGCGACCCGGGTCCGGGGGTCCGGGGTGAGGAACCGTGCCGTAGGGAGCTCCGCCCGGGCCGGGGGCCTGCGCACCAGGAAGTGGAGCACCAGGGGGATGAGCCCCAGGAGGAGTCCGGCCGCGGCCACCCAGGGGAGGGCAAAGGAGATCACGCTACCGGGATCCCCGGCGCCGGATCCAGTCCGCCAGTGGGGCGACGGGGTCTCCCCCCACATCGAGCCTGAGGAACTCCACCCCCCGCCCCCGGCACCCCTCCTCCAGGAGCCCGGTGTACTCCGCCACCCTCTCCCGGAAACCGGGATCCTCACCAGGGGTGGCCGGCCGACCCTCCCCGGGGCGCTCCGGATCGGCATACAGGGCGGGAGGAAGGGGTGCATCCCCCCGCTCCTCCGGGGTGAGGAGCTGGATCACCACCACCTCGTCCCCCCGGGAGGCCAGCCGACCCAGCGCCGCCAGCATCTCTCCGGGGTCTTCCTCCAGGAGATCCGAGAGGACCACCACCCGCCCCCGCCGGGGGAGCACCTCCCCCACACGATCCAGCGCCGGCGCCAGGGGGGCCGCTCCGTCGGGCTCCAGGAGTTCCAGGATCCGGAGGATCTCCCGGCGTTGGTCCGCCCGGTTCCGGGGGGGGAGCAGAAGCGCTGCCTCCCGGCCCAGCGACGCCACCCCCACGGCATCCCCTGCCTCCAGCATCAGGTGCGCCAGGACGGCGGCCACCAGGGCGGCCGTGCGGAGCTTCGACGCACCTCCGGCGGAGGCGTATCCCATGGAAAGGGTGGCGTCCACCAGGATCCAGCACCGGAGGGTGGTGCTCTCCCGGTACTCCCGGATCCAGGGCCGATCGGTCCGGGCCAGGAGCTTCCAGTCCAGGTAGCGGAGGTCATCCCCCTGCTGGTACGCCCGGTGCTTGTGGAAGTCCTCTCCTCGCCCGGGAAAGGGGGCCCGATGGGCACCTCCCCGGAGTCCCTCCACCACGATCCTGGCCGCCAGCTCCAGCCCCCCCAACCGCTCCAGGAGGGCCGGATCCAGCCAGCCGGTCCCCCCCGCCGCAGCACCGCCTCCGGAGCCGGACCCCTCCCTCTTCATCCGGCCCTCTTCACCCGGCACGTCCGGCAGGGGGGGGCACGGAATCCAGGATGTCCTGGATCACCCGGTCCACCGGAATGCCCTCGGCTTCCGCCCGGAAGTTCAGGAGGACCCGATGGCGCAGGACGGCGGGAGCCACCCTCCGGAGATCGTCGGGGGTGACATGGAGGCGCCCCCGGAGGAGGGCCAGCGATTTGGCCCCCAGGATCATGGCCTGCCCGGCCCTGGGCCCGGCCCCCCAGCGGAGCCAGCGCCCCGCGTCCGGCGCCGTCTCATCGCTTCCCGGACGAGTGCAGCGCACCAGCCGGGCGGCGTACTCCAGGAGCACCTCCGAGATGGGGACCTCCCGGACCAACTCCCGGAGACGGAGGATTCCGGCGGCGTCCAGCGACGGGGTCACGGCGGCCCGCCCCGCGCCGGTGGTGCTGCGGAGGATCTCCACCTCTTCCGTGGAGCTGGGGTAGTCCAGCCGGACCTTCAGGAGGAACCGGTCCAACTGGGCCTCCGGGAGGGGATAGGTCCCCTCCTGCTCGATGGGGTTCTGGGTGGCCAGCACCAGGAAGGGGACCGGGAGGCGCAGCGTCTCCCCCCCGGCACTGACACTCCCCTCCTGCATGGCCTCCAGGAGCGCCGCCTGGGTCTTGGGAGGAGCCCGGTTGATCTCGTCTGCCAGGAGGACCTGGGTGAAGACGGGTCCCCGGAGGAAGCGGACCTCCCGGCGCCCGGTGGCCCGATCCTCCTCCAGCACCTCGGTTCCGGTGATGTCCCCGGGCATCAGGTCCGGGGTGAACTGGATCCGGCGGAAGTCCAGGTCCAGGGCGCCGGCCAGGGTGCGGATCAGGAGGGTCTTCCCCAACCCCGGAACCCCCTCCAGGAGGGCATGCCCCCCGGCGAGGAGGGTCACCAGGAGCTCCTCCACCGCCTCCTCCTGGCCCACGATCCACCCCCCGATCTCCCGCCGCACCACTGCCACTCCCCCCAGGAGGCGGGTCAGTTCCTCCTCCACCTGGGCGGCCGGCGGCGAACCCGCGCCTTCCGATCCTGCTCCCGTCTCCGCCATTCCGATCCTCTCTCCTCTGCAGGATCACTCCGAGCCGGCCCGGACCTCCCCGTCACCGGGAGCCCAATCTGGCGCTTCCCGGAACCGCGGCAAGTCGCGCCCCGCCCTCCTCACCCCAGGGGCGGGGGGGTTCCCTGGGTCGGCGAGGGGGGGTGGGGATCCTCCACGGAGATCCGGGCCAGCTCTCCCGCCAGGAGGCTCCGGACCCTCCCGAGAAGGAGGAGCCCCACCGCCCCCAGCCCCAGGGCCAGCCCCCACCAGAGCCCTGCAGGGCCCATCCCCAGCCCGAAGGTGAAGAGGATGCCCCCCGGCATGCCGATCACCCAGAACCCCACCAGCGCCAGAAGCATGGGATGTCGGGTGTCTCCCACCCCCCGGAGGACCCCGGCAGAGACCACCTGCAGACCGTCCGCCACCTGGAAGAGTCCGGCGATGGGAAGGAGGACGGCCGCCAGCGCCACCAGCTCCATGTCCGGGGTGTAGAGCCGGGCCCAGAAGGCGGGGAAGAGGAGGAAGGCCAGGGCGGTGAAGACCATGAACCCCACCCCCAGAACCAATCCACCTCCTGCGGCCCGCCGGGCGCCCTCCCCAGCCCCCTGCCCCACCGCCCGCCCCACCAGGACCGCCGACGCCTGGGCGATCCCCAGGGGGACCATGAAGGTGAAGGAGGCCAGGTTCAGGGCGATCTGGTGGGCCGCCATCGGGCTGGTACCCAGAAGCCCCATGAGGAGCCCCGCCGCCCCGAATGCCCCGAACTCCAGCATGATCTGCATCCCCACCGGAGCCCCCAGCGCCACCATCCGCACCAGGGGAGCCAAGGTGAGGCACTCCCGGGTGAAGGGGAGCAGCCGGGGACGGAGCACCGGCCACGCTGTGATGATGAGCCCCACCGCCATGAGCCAGCGGCTCCCGGAGGAGGCCCACCCGGAGCCCACCGCTCCCATCGCCGGAAATCCCAGCTTCCCGAAGATCAGGACATAGTTCAGCCCCACGTTCACCAGGTTCGCCAGGACGATGGTGATGATGATGGGACGCATGCGGCCCATGGCCTGGAGGGCTTGCCGGAGGGCGATGAAGGCGAAGTAGGGGAACATCCCCGGGACGCAAGCCAGGGCGTAGCGGGCCGCCACGGGAACCACCTCTGCGGGCTGACGGGCCAGCGCCAGGAGCGCCTCTACCGGCAGGGTCAGGAGGGAGGAGACGACGGTCAGCAGAACCGCCAGGACCAGCCCCCGCTGGATCCCCCGGCGCACGGCCCCGGAGTCGCCGGCCCCCAGCGCCTGGCTCAGGATCGGGTCCAGGGCCATGAGCACCCCCATCCCGAAGCTGGTCACCGCGAAGAAGTAGACGTTTCCCAGCGCTGCGGCCGCCAGGTCGGTTGCGGAGACCCGCCCCACCATGAGGGTGTCCACCACCCCCATGAGGTTGAGTCCCACCTGTACACCCGCCACCGGGAGCGCCAGGCGAAGCACGGCCCCCAGTTCGCTCCGGGACGGCGAGAGGGCCCCCAGGGAGAGGGGAGGGATTCGAGTGGGGATTGACAAAGGTGGACGGAAAGGGGGTGGGGGGCTCTTCAGACGTCCAGGCGGGAGTCATCCATCCCTGCAGGGTCCTCCAGTCCCATCCCCTCCTCCTGCTCCGGGGTGAGGGTCCGGCGTCCGGCGAACCCGGCGTGGATTTCGTGCCAGACCGAGACCCGGGACTCACCCCGCTTCCAGCAGAGGAACACCCAGCGCCCCTTCCAGGTGGTGGGGAAGTCCAGGATCCCGTGCTCCAGCCCCCCCACCGGGAAGCGGATGCCATGCACCAGCACCTCCGAGCGCACCAGCTCCTCGATCTCCCCCAACACCCTCTGGATCACCTCCTGGTGCTTCAGGAACTCCTGGTGATCCGGGTTCGTGGGAGCCCGGACGCCATCCCCCCAGAGGAGATCCAGGATCTGCAGGCCCCGGCTGGCCTCATCCAGTTCGGCCCGGCGTAGGTCGATGCGGGTGAAGGTCTCCTCCAGGACCGGGAGGAGGGCATTGGCCTCGGCCACCGTGAAGGCCCGGCGCTGGGGAGGGGGAGTGGAAGGGGACATGCCCCCAAGGGACGGGTTCGGGTGCGTTCGTGCAAGGGAGGGGGG
>CAYQVI010000269.1:0-4891 GCA_964420725.1 uncultured Gemmatimonadaceae bacterium
CCCCCACGTCCTCCGCCCGGATGTGGGGCACCCCGTACTCCGTCCGGAGGATCTCCACCCGGTCGGCGTGGGGGCGGTGGAGGGTGGCGGTGTGTGTCTGCTGAAAAGCAGCCGCCGCCGGGGTGGGGGGCGCCAGGAGCAGGGGGGAGAGAAGGGAGACGGAGAGGACGGCGAAGGGGGTCCGGCGACGGCGCTGCCGGATGCAGGACATTCGGGTCATGTCTGGGTTCCTGGGGACCATGGGCAGGTGGAGGAGAGCGGGAGGGACCCCAACCTACGACGAGGGGGGAGAGCCGGTCGAGGGGGCGGAGCGTCGTTGTGCCCACCCCTGCGACCACGCCCCCAGGAGGTTGATCTCCTCCAGGACCAGGAAGACCGGGATCTGCCGGAGCAGGGGAGCCATGTGGGGATTGGCCCGGAACGCCTCCAGGAACGCCCCCCGGGGGATCAGGTCGTGGTTCGCCCGGGTGCTGCTCCCGGAGAGGTAGAGGCCCCCCAGGGGGAGGAAGGCCAGGGAGAGGGCCTGGGAGAAGCGGGCGGCGAAGTGGTAGTACTGCTCCAGCGCCGTCCGGGCCCGGGGCTCCCCCTCCCGGGCCAGGCGGGCGATGTCCCGGGCGGGAGGCGGGTCCCCCCCTCCCCCGACAGGCGCCACAGGGTCTCGAGACCAGGGCCGGAGACACACTCCTCCCAGGTGGGGGAGCGCTGTCGCTCCTCCGTGAGGGCGTGGAGGAGGGGGTCATGCTCCTGTCCGCCGGCGGCGGCGTGGGCGGCCTCGGAGGGAACCACGTGCCACCGCTCCTCCTGTCCTTCCCCCAGATCCACCACCCCCGCCGACCCCAGCCCCGACCGGGGCATGACCAGCACCCGGTTCCCCTTCCGGGGGACCGGGGCGCCGTCCAGCGAGAGGAGGGCGCCCTCCCCCGATGTGGACCCGAGGAGGGCCACGAGACCGTGGGCCGCTGCCTCCAGATGGTTCATCAGGAGGATCGAGTCGAAGCCCAGGCTCCGGAGCGCCTCCGGGGAGATCCTCCGGGAGTCGGACCAGTTGGTGATCTTCCGGGCGCCGCCGTCCATGGTGGGGCCCGCCACCCCCGCGGAGAGATGCACGGGGTCGTCCCCGTCGATCTCCCGCCGCACCTCCCCCAGGAGGCCCAGGAGGGCATCCACCGAGCGGATGGACCGCACGATATCGGCGGAGGGATCCCCTCCGGCCGTCCCCCGGGGCCCCACCCGCACGCGGGTATGGCTGGCCCCCACGTCCACCGCCACCATGGTCTCCTTCATCCTCTCCACCCGTTCCGATCCTGCACCATGGACCCACCCCTTCCGATTTCTGCTTGACAGGCGAAGGGAGGTTCGTCTTCGCTGTCTGGTTCGGCCGTGGCGAGTCCTAGGGACTCGCTGGAGAGTTGCGGGTCGGGCCACGAACTCTCAGGATACGTGTGGTCCCTCCGACGTCGTCACGGCCGGAAACCTCCGAGGAGTTGCTTCCCGGAGATTGGCGACGCTTCCGGGAGGGCGACGAGCGGAGTTCCAGTTCGGCAAAGACGAGCTACACAGCATTGCGTTGACCGCTGGTGTGGGCGCTTCCAGACACATCCAGCCACTCCTTGAGCCCGACGCTCTCCTTGCAACTCGGCCGCCTGTGGGCTAGCAGCGGCGTCACGCTTTGGGCGTCCCCGCTTCCATGCATCCGAACATTGAGTCGCTGCTAGCCCTCTGGTTGTCCACAGCCCGGGATCCCGAGCGGATGCGGCGGGCCCTGGCGGCACCCACCGGGTCCCGGACCCCGGGCCGGCCGGAGGCAGGGTGAGCCGCCCCCCGATGCGGATCCTCATCCTGGGGGCCACGGGCATGGTGGGGCGCGGCGTGCTCCTGGAGTGTCTGGACGACCCCCGCGTGGCGGAGGTGGTGGTGGTGGGTCGTTCCTCCTGCGCCCTCCAGCACCGGAAGCTCCGGGAGCACCTGCTTCCCGACCTCTTCCGGATCGAAGCGCTGGCCCCGGAGTTGGGGGGGGTGGGCGCCTGCTTCTTCTGCCTGGGGGTGAGCGCCGCCGGGATGTCCGAGGAAGACTACCGGCGGATCACCCTGGAACTCACCCTGGCGGTCGCCCGGGTCTGCCGGGAGGCTTCGCCGGAGGGGCGGTTCCTGTTCGTGTCGGGGCAGGGAACCGACAGCACCGGGACGAGCCGGCAGATGTGGGCGCGGGTCAAGGGAGAGGCGGAGAACGCGCTCCTTGAAATGGGCTTCCCCCGGGCCTGGATGTTCCGGCCCGGCATCATCCAGCCCATGCGGGGAGTCCGCTCAAGCACCGCCCTCTACCAGGCGCTCTACACGGTGATGGCGCCTCTCACACCCCTGCTTTCCCGCTTCGCGCCCGGGGTGGCCACCACATCGGTGAAGGTGGGGCAGGCGATGATCCGGGTGGCGGCGGAGGACCACCCCTCGGGGATCTTCGAAACCCGGGACATCAACCGGCTGGGGGAACGCTGACCTCCCGGGGTTTCCCCCCCGTGGCCAGATAGTCGGCGAAGGCGTCCGGGAGAGTGCTGGCGAGGATCCCGGTCCGGGCCCTTTCGAGGTCGTAGTCCACCCGGACGAACTCCACAGCGGTCGGGCCGGCAGCCGCTTCGGCTTCGCTGGCCCCCGCCCCCACCGTCACCACCACGTACCCGGCCCGCCAGTCCCCGTCCTTGGGGCGCCCCACCGAGCCGGTGTTCACGAAATGGATCCCCTCCACCACCCGGTGCCAGGGGACGTGGGTGTGGCCGAAGGCCAGCAGATCCCCCGGCCGAGCCCCTACCCGCTCCGCCATCTTCAGGCAGAACTCGTCGGAGCGGTCCCCGGTCCAGTAGAGGGTGTTCAGGGTGGGGGCTCCGTGGACCAGGGTGAGGGTGGGCCCCGCCCGATGCCCCCCCAGCGGCCGCACGTCCAGGCGGAAGGGGAGGGCCCCCAGCCACCGCTTCGTCTCCGGCGACGTGTGCTCCAGCGTCCAGGCGTAGGAGAGGTGGGAGAGGGCCTCCTGCGCCGGGTCCTCGTAGCGGCACCCGCAGTGTTCGTAGCCCGTCGCCGTGGTGGAGTCGTAGTTCCCCGCCACACCCATGAGCCCGGCGTCCCGGATCCGCGCCACCGTTTCGTCGGGCCAGGGGGCGTATCCCACCAGATCCCCGAGATGGTAGGTGGCATCCACATCCCCCCGGTCCTCGATGGCCTGGAGGACGGCTTCCAGTGCCGGGAGGTTGGCGTGGACGTCGGACAGCAGTGCGATCTTCATGTGTCGTCCGAGCCTCCGGCACCGGCCGCCCGGACGGGGACCAGGAGCAGGGGGATCCGGGATCCGGCCGCCAGCCCCCGGCTGACACTTCCCAGGAGCAGGCCTCCCAGGAAACCCCGGCCCCGGGTCCCCATCACCACCAGGGCGCCAGGAACGCGGTCGGCCACCGCAGGGATCCGCTCCAGGGGGTGACCCACGGGCATGTGGGTCTCCACCTCCGCCACCCCGGCGTCCCGGAAGTGCCGGGCCAGCCCCTCCAGCCGGAGGGACGCCTCCTCCTTCCGCTCCTCGCCGGTGCCCCCTTCCAGGGCGTGCACCAGGTCCACCGGGAACCCGTGCTCCAGGGCCAGCCGCTCCGCCAGCCTCGTAGCCGGAGCCGCCGCATCCGAGAAGTCGGTGGCCAGCAGCAGGCTCCGGATCTCCCGGCCCCGTGCGGGGGCGGCTTCATCGTGCACCGGGAGGGGCTGGAGCAGCACCGGAAGCCGGGACTTCTGCATGACCTCCAGCGCCACGTTGCCCAGGAAGGCGTGGCGCACCGCCGAGTGGCTCCGGGTTCCCAACAGGATGGCGGTGCAATCCAGCTCCGAGGCGGTCTCCAGGATTCCCTCCGCCGGGAGCCCCAGGGGGGTGGCCACCTCCACCTGGAAGCCCTGGCTCCGGGCCATCCCGGCATAGCCCTCCAGCTCCTTCCGGGACTGCTCCACGATGGCGGGCCCGGTGACGTACACGAGGGTCAGGCGCCGGACCCCCAGGGAGCGGAGGGAGTCCAGGTGGAGGAGAAGGCGGAGTCCGGCGGGGGACAGGTCCACCGCTACCAGGACGTGGGCAAAGGGGTGGTCCGGGGGGGTGGGGCGGGGGGCATCCACAGCGTCCACAGGCGTGCTCATGGCGTCACCTCCATCGGGGGAACGGACACGAGGGGTGCCGGGGGATCAGGGAAGCTCCCCCGGGTCGAGTTGGCGAAGCGGACCAGGAGGAGCATCACCGGAACCTCCACCAGCACCCCTACAACCGTCGCCAGGGCAGCCCCGGAATTCAAGCCGAAGAGGACGATGGCGGAGGCCACGGCCAGTTCGAAGAAGTTGCTGGCGCCGATGAGGGCCGCCGGTGCCGCCACGGAGTGCCGCACCTTCCAGAGCCGTGCCCAGCCGTACGCGACCCCGAAGATGAAGAGGGTCTGGAGGATCAGGGGAACGGCGATGAGTGCGATGTGGAGGGGGTTGTTGAGGATCACCTCGCCCTGGAAGGAGAAGAGGAGGACCAGGGTCATGAGAAGCCCGATCATGGTGAAGGGGCCCAGGCGCCGCAGGAAGACGGTGCGGAACCAGGTTTCGCCCCGGGAGCGGATGAGCCAGACCCGGCTGGCCCACCCCGCTGCCAGCGGAATGACGATGTAGAGCACCACCGAGAGGGCCACCGTATCCCACGGCACCGTGATGTCCCCCAGCCCCAGCAGGAGGAGCACGATGGGTGCGAAGGCGAAGAGCATGATCAGGTCGTTCAGCGCCACCTGCACCAGCGTGTACGCCGGGTCTCCCCGGGTGAGGTAGCTCCACACGAACACCATGGCCGTGCAGGGGGCGGCCCCCAGGAGGATGGCCCCGGCCACGTACTCCC
>CAYQVI010000270.1:0-4868 GCA_964420725.1 uncultured Gemmatimonadaceae bacterium
CGCGGGGGGTTCGGCGGGATCCGACAACGGTTCGTTCCAGGGGGGAGGAAGGGGGTGGGCGTCCGGTCTGAGCCCAAGCTGACACCCCCGGTGGCGTGGGGGCAATGGGGCCGGCGATGCAGGCACCAGAGTGTCCCTCCGGGGGGGGCCGGGGGGGTACCGGGCCACCTCCGTCATTTTTCTGTTGCAACGTTCTATGCCGTAACGTAACGTTGCGCCGTACGGCCCGATCCGTGGCTTGAAAGCACCCGTGGCCCCGCCCTTCCACGGTCCCGCGGATCCCTCCGGGGCGCATCCCGCGCCGCATCCCGTTTCATCGAAGGAGCTCCTCATGTCCGAGTGCATCCGACGTCTCCCGCCACCCATCCACCGCCCCCCTCCCAGGCGAAGCCGCTGGGCACCCTTCCTCCTCCTGGCCCTGGGCGGACTTGCGCTGGGGATCCCGGCCCACGCCGCCGCCCAGGACCAGGTGGTGGGACGGGTCCTGGATGCCACCACCAGCCAGCCGCTGGCCGGCGTACAGGTGGTGATCGTGGGAACGCAGCTCGGGGGGCTCACCCAGACCAACGGGAGCTTCATGATCCGGGGGCTCCAGCAGGCCACCGTCACCCTGGAAGCGATGATGATCGGCTACCGGAGCTGGCGCGGCGAGGTGGCCCGGGGAACCACCGACCTGGTGATCCGGCTGGAGAGCCGGGCGGTGGAGCTGGATGCCATCGTGGTCACCGGCACCGCCGGGGCCCAGCAGGCCCGTGCCCTGGGGAATACGGTGGGTCGGGTGCAGGCGGCGGAGATCACCCGCCTGGCCCCCCCCGCCGACGTGGAGTCGCTCCTGAGTGGCGCGGTGCCCGGGATGAATGTCGGCGTGGGAGGGGGCGAGATCGGCGGAGGGGCCAACATCCGCATCCGGGGGGCCAGCTCCATCTCCCTGAACTCCCAGCCCCTGGTCTACATCGACGGGGTGCGGGTGAACGGGGACAACCAGGATCAGGGGGGTGGCGTGGGAGGCGTCGGCATCGACGGGAGTGTGCCCCCCTCCCGCCTGAACGACATCAACCCGGAGGACATCGAGTCGGTGGAGGTCATCAAGGGACCAGCGGCCGCCACCCTCTATGGCACGGAGGCGTCCAACGGGGTGATCAACATCATCACGAAGCGGGGCTCCCAGGGTGCCCCCAGCCTCTCCCTCACCATCAAGCAGGGGGCCAACTGGATCCCCGATCCGGAGACCTACTTCCCCGCCACGTACTTCCGCTGCCAGGGAACCTCAGGAACCTGCACCGCAGGTGAGGTCACCGCCTTCAGCCCCCTCCGTGAAGACCGGATCCGCACGGGGAGGACCTGGTTCCAGACCGGCCAGGCCCAGGGGTACGCCGCCAGCGTCAGCGGAGGCACCGACGATCTCCGGTACTTCTTCTCCGGGGACTGGGACCGGGACGAGGGGATCGTGGACTACAACTGGCAGAACCAGCTCCGGGGGCGGGCCAATGTGAACTGGACCCCCCGCTCGGACCTGGACGTCCAGTTCGGCATCGGCGGGGTGCGCTCCAAGCTCCAGTCGGCGTCGGCCAACCAGCCCATCACCACCGCCATCCTCTGGTCCTGCTTCGGAGGGTGCGAGGAGGGGTCCACGGCCAACAACCAGGTCACGGGGCCCTCCCGGGGGTACATCGGCTACCTCCCGGAGGTGCTGGCGGACTCGGTGGAGGGGTTCCAGACCGTGAACCGCACCACCTACAACGTCACCGTGACACACCGCCCCTTCGAGTGGCTCACCCAGCGGTTGAAGTGGGGCGGCGACTGGACCGAGACCAACAACACCGAGCTCTACCGCCCCATCAACGGCCCCGGACACGGCCAGCCCCGGGGGTCGAAGACGGCGCAGCGCCAGAGCTCCCAGTACATCACGGCGGACTACTCCCTCACCGCGGATCTGGAACTCACTGCGGACGTGGCCTCCCAGACCTCGTCCGGCGTCCAGTACTACCAGAAGCAGTTGGATTGGATCTATGCCCGGGGGGCCATCTTCCCGGTGGCCACCCTGGAGACGGTCACCGCCGGCTCCCAGAAGACGGCCCAGGAGGACTTCGTCGAGAACAAGACCTTCGGCGCCTATATCCAGCAGCAGTTCTCCTGGAAGAACAGGCTCTTCCTCACAGGCGCCGTGCGAGGGGACGACAACTCCGCCTTCGGGGAGAACTTCGACTTCGTCCTCTATCCGAAGGTGAGCGGAAGCTGGGTCCTCTCCGAAGAGGGCTTCCTTGAAGACAGCCAGCTGGTGAGCCAGCTGCGCCTGAGGGGGGCGTGGGGTCAGGCCGGACAGCAGCCCGACGTCTTCGCCGCGCTGCGGACCTACCAGCCGGCCACCGGAGCCGGGGGGGCCTCCACCCTGCGCCCCTCCAGCATCGGCAATCCGGATCTGGAACCCGAGGTGGGGGAGGAGCTGGAGGTGGGCTTCGATGCCGGCTTCCTGGACGACCGCTTCGGCCTTGAGGTGACGTACTACGACCAGGTCCGGCGGGACGCCATCATCCAGGTCCCGGTGCGCCCGTCGGTGGGCTTCCCCGGGACCCAGTTCCAGAACATCGGGGAGGTGAAGAACAGCGGGCTGGAGGTGGGGATCAACGCCGCCGTGGCCCGGAGCGACCGGTGGGCGCTGGACATGAACCTGAACCTGTCCACCAACAGCAACGAACTGGTGAGTCTGGGGGGGCTCCCCCCCCAGATCCTGAACGGCTCCAACCCCACCACCGGGTGGGCCGGCCAGTACTACGTGGAGGGCTTCCCCCTGGGGAGCATCTTCCTGAAGAAGGTGGTGTCCGCCGACATCACCGGATCCGGGGCGGCGGCCCGGGGGACCAACGTCCTCTGCGAAGGGGGAAGCGTGATTCCCGGGACCCCCCGCCTCTCCCGGGGCGGCGGGTCGGCGGTGCCCTGCGCGGAGGCGCCCTTCATCTACCGGGGTGCCCCCATCCCCACCCGTGAGGGCTCCCTGGGAGCCACCCTCACCCTCTTCGGCAACCTCCAGCTCTTCGCCCAGGTGGACTACCAGGGCGGACACACCATGGTGAACGGCACGGCGGCCGGGGGGGCTCTCTTCTTCAAGGTCACCCGGGCGATCCAGGAGCGGGAAGACCCGATCCTCCTGGGCTACGAGGCGCTGGGCTCCGAGGGGATCAACCAGGCCGGGCTCATCGACGCCAGCTTCGCCAAGCTCCGGCGGATCTCGGCCAGCTACACCCTTCCCTCCACGATGGCGGCTCGGGTGGGGGCCGACCAGTTGGCCGTGAACGTGTCGGCCCACAACCTCTGGACGGTCTGGCAGGCCACGGAGGAGGTCTTCGGATATCCCATCCGGGATCCGGAGCAGCGGGACACCGGCTCTGCCGGAAACGACCCCGGAGGGCTGCACGCCTACGTGCAGGAGGCGTGGCCCCCCATCAAGCGATTCCTGGTCACCATCCGGGCGACCTTCTGATGCGCCGGCCAGAGAGGAGGTTCGACCCGATGCGTTCCATGGACGGCACTTCGACGAAGGACGACAGGATGCTCCGATCCACCCGACGGTCCCCGGGGAACCGGGGGTCCGGCACGCGCTTCGCCGCACTCCTGGCAGGAGCCCTGGCGGTGGGACTCACCGCCTGCGACACCGGCACCCTGCTGGAGGTGGAACTCCCGGGGCGGGTCTCCGAGTCCGCCCTGAACGACCCCCGGCTGGCGGGGGTGCTGGTGCAGTCGGTGATTGCCGACGTGGAGTGCGCCTGGGACAACTACGTCACTGCGGCGGCCCACCACTCGGACCAGTGGGTGGCCAGCTCCGGCAACTCCACCATGGCCCGGTGGGGGCTCAGGGACATCCCCGCCACCTTCACCGCCATGTCCACGGCGGGGTGCGGGAGCAACTACGGGCTCCACACACCCCTCCACGGGGCCAGGGTGCAGGCCAACAGCAACTACGACCGGATCGCCTCCTTCCCCGATGCGGAGGTCCCCCGGAAGACGGAATTCCTGGCCACCATCCGGGCCTGGGGGGCGTGGCCCCTCATCGCCTTCAGCGAGGGGTTCTGCGGGACGCCGCTGGATGGCGCCGACCAGGTGCTGGACTCCCGGGCGCTGGCGGCCCTGGCGGAGGAGCAGTTCACCGAGGCCATCACCCTGGCCACCCAGGCGGGGCGGAATGACCTGAGGAACCTGGCGCTGGTGGGGCGGGCCCGGGCCCGGCTGACGCTGGAGGACTACGCCGGAGTCCTTGCGGATGCCGCCCAGGTCCCGGAGGGCTTCCTCTTCCAGGTGACCCGGGACAACAGCTCCGGCGACCGGCAGAACCGCCAGTACACCGCCATCAACGGGGGGCCGGCAGATCCTCCGGGGCAGAAGCACGCCACCATCGCCCCCAACTTCCGGGACTTCCGCTGGAAGGGAGAACCGGATCCCCGGATGGACATCCAGTGGGACGGCACGCTGGGCTTCGACTTCTTCACCCGGCACTTCCGCCATACCAAGGCCAACTCGTTCTCCGATCCGGTGACGCTGGCCCGGTGGGCCGAGGCCCGGCTCTTCATGGCGGAGGCCTATGCCATGACCGACCGGCTGGACGAGGCCAGGGCCATCCTGGACGACCTCCACCAGCGGGCGGGGATCCCGGGGGTCACGGCCGCCGACGGACCCACCCGCAACGATGTGATCCGGCTGATCCAGGAGGAGAGGGTCCGGGAGCTCTTCTCCGAGGGGGGTCACAGGCTCCGGGACCACCTGCGGTGGCGGGGCACCGCTCTGGAGATCCCCTTCCTGGGGGAGCCGGGGTCCATCCATCCGGGGGGACAGTTGCTGGATCCGGACACGGGAGCGCCGCTCCGGGAGTACGAGGA
>CAYQVI010000271.1:0-4851 GCA_964420725.1 uncultured Gemmatimonadaceae bacterium
AGCGGGACACGGAGGCCGGCCGCCTCCGGGTGGAGATCCGGACCGTGAACCACCGATTCCTGAACGGGCAGATCAAGACGCCCCACGGGATGGACCGCTACGAGGGCGAGATCCTCCAGTGGATCCGGCCCTTCCTGGCCAGGGGCCACGCCCGGGTCACCGTGACGCTGGAGCGACCGGGTGGAGGCGCCCCTCCGGTGGAGGTGGATGTGGAGCGGGCCCGCCAGTACCAGCAGGCGCTGAACCGGCTCCGGGATGAGCTGGGAATCCAGGGCCCGGTGGACCTCCCCCTCCTGGCCCGGTTCGGCGAGATCTTCCGGGCTCCGGACCCGGAGACCACCACCCGCCCCGAGGTCCCTTCCGAGGTACTGCAGTCGGCGGTGGAAGAGGCGGCCCGGGGTGTGGTGTCCATGCGGGAAGCCGAGGGAGGCCGTCTCCAGGCGGATCTCCAGGAGCGTCTGGCGGCGCTGGACGCACTCCTGGACCAGGTGGCGGCCCGTGCCCCGGTGCGGTTGATCGC
This sequence comes from uncultured Gemmatimonadaceae bacterium, assembly GCA_964420725.1. Taxonomy (GTDB): domain Bacteria; phylum Gemmatimonadota; class Gemmatimonadetes; order Longimicrobiales; family Gaopeijiaceae; genus CAYQVI01. Next base: position 521 of record CAYQVI010000271.1, read on the forward strand.
CGAGAGGGACCGGCTCCGGGAGGCCATCCGCATCCTCTCAGAGGGGGTGGGGGTGGATGAGGACCGGCTGGCCCGGGAGGTGGCCCACATGGCGGAGCGGTGGGACGTGGCGGAGGAGATCGTGCGCTTCCGGGCCCACAACGAGGCGTTCGGGGAGGCCATGGCCGGGACCGGGGAGCCGGCGGGGAAGCGCCTCGGCTTCCTGGTGCAGGAGATGAACAGGGAGGCCAACACCATTGGATCCAAGGCCAATGACGCGGTCCTTTCCCACCTGGCTCTGTCGCTGAAGGAGGAGGTGGAGCGGGTGCGGGAGCAGTTGGAGAACATCGAGTGAGCCATCTCACCTCCCGGGCCTTTCCCGTCGTCCTGGCAGCCCCCAGCGGGACCGGAAAGACCACCATCGCCCAGGCGCTGGTGGCGGGTCCAGGGCGCTTCGTCTTCTCGGTCTCCGCCACCACCAGGCCCCCCCGCGGGAGCGAGGAGAAGGGGCGGGCCTACGACTTCGTGGAGGAGGCCACCTTCCGGCAGATGATCGAAGCCGGGGAGTTCGCCGAGTGGGCCACCGTGCACGGCAATCTGTACGGCACCCCCCGTCGGAACCTGGAAGAGGCGGCGGCCCGGGGGGACCATGTGGTGCTGGACATCGACGTCCAGGGAGCCCGGCAGATCCGGGAGCAGGTCCCCGGGGCGGTCCTCATCTTCGTCTTCCCCCCCTCGGCCGGGGCGCTGGCGGACCGACTCATGGGGCGGGCCACGGAGGCCACGCCGGAGGTGCTCCGGCGCCTCAGGGCGTCCCATCAGGAGCTGGCCCGGGTCTCCGAGTTCGACTATGTGGTGGTAAACGACGAGCTGGACCGGGCGGTGGCGGAGGTCCGGGCCATCGTGGAGGTGGAGCGCTTCCGCCCCTCCCGGGCCGTGGAGCTGGACGGCGATGTCCGGCGGATCCGAGACGAGATCGACCTGGTCCTGGAGAGGGAGGCCAGCAGGACCTGAGGGAGGGATGACAGGGTACCCGTTCTCAGCGGAGCCCTTTCGTGCGATGTTCAGGGTCGCTGTACGGGAAAGCGGGAGGGTGGGTGCCCGCGGCCGGAGATCACAACCTGGAGGTTGTACCATGAGGGTCTTCACCCCCGCCGAAGTGGCGGAGCACACGCAGAGCAAGTATCTGGGCGTCCTGGTCTCGGCGAAGTACACCCGGGAACTGAACTCCCTCCCCCGGGAGACCATGCCCCTGGGAGAAGAGAAGAAGCTCACCACCCGGGCCCTCGAGGCGCTGACCTCCGGTCAGATCGAGTTCAGCCTGGTGAAGCGTCGCCGTCGGGAGGACTGACCGGGTGAAGGCCCCCCTCCATCCACGGCTCCCCTGGGCCGGTCGTCGGGTGGTCCTGGGTGTGACGGGGGGCATCGCCTGCTACAAGTCGGTTCAGCTCGCCAGGGATCTCACCCGGCTTGGTGCCGTGGTGGATGTCCTCCTCTCCCGGGGAGCCCAGCACTTCGTCCGCCCCCTCCTCTTCGAGGGAGTCACCGGTCGTCCCCCCCACACCGAAGTCTTCGAGGCCGACGGGGCCGCGCTCCACGTGCGTCTGGGGCAGGAGGCGGACGTGGTCTGCGTGGCCCCTGCCACGGCGGACTTCCTGGCCCGGGCCGCCTCCGGTCGGGCCGACGACCTGATCACCACCACGCTGCTGGCTACCCGGGCTCCCGTGGTGCTCTGTCCCGCCATGAACGACGGGATGTGGGCGCACCCCCGGGTGGCGGCCAATGTGGAGCTCCTCCGCTCTCAGACAGGGATCCGCATGGCCGGACCGGGGGTCGGGCCGCTGGCCGCCGGGGAGGGCTCCGGCGCGGGGCGGATGCTGGAGCCCCACGAGATCATCGAGCACATCGGCCGGGCGCTGGCCGGGAGCGGTCCCCTGGCCGGGAGATCCGTCCTGGTCACCTCCGGCCCCACCCGGGAGCCCATCGATCCGGTGCGCTTCATCGGGAACCGCTCCTCCGGGCGGATGGGGCACGCGGTGGCTGCAGCGGCCTGGCGACGAGGCGCCCGGGTGACGCTGGTGAGCGGCCCCACCAGCCTTCCGGATCCGATCGGGGTGGAGGTGGTGCGGGTGGAGACCACCGCCCAGATGCACGAGGCCGTGGCCCGCTCCCTCCCGGAGACCGACCTCTCCGTGTTCGCCGCCGCGGTGGCGGACTTCCGCCCCGAAGACCCCAGCGACCACAAGCTGAAGCGGAGCCGCCCGGGAGAGCTGGACACGATCCGTCTCATCCCCAACCCCGACATCGCCCTGGAGACGCAGTCCCTGCGCCGGGTGGGTTCCGTCACCGTGGGCTTCGCCCTGGAGACGGAGGATCTCATCGAGAACGCCCGGGGAAAGCTGGACCGGAAGGGGTTCGACCTCATCGTGGCGAACGCCGCAGGGGACCCGGAGTCGGGGTTCGAGGCTCCCACCAACCGGGTGACCCTGCTCGGGCGGGATGGAACGGCGGAGTCGCTGGGGCTCCTCCCCAAGGATGAGGTGGCGGAGCTGATCCTGGAGCGGGCGGTGGCCCTCCTCACCGGGGAGAGCTCGGGGGGCAGGGAGGGCGAGTGACTCCCGGAGCCACTCCGGGCGACGGCCCTCCGGCGCCGGAGCCCTCGCCGGCCTCCCAGGTGGCCCGTCTCCTCCACCAGCGGATGGAGCGGGGAGAGGGGATCCTGATCCTGGACCAGCTCTCCCGCCGGGATGTGGGGGCCGCTGTGAAGGAGGGCCGGCGGCGGGGGTCAGGGCACCCGGCCCCCTCCGGAGCCCCCGGAGAGCCCGGGCACACCACCGCTCCCGGGGGAACCTCCCCGATGGATCCGCCTCCGGGCCGGTCCCTTCTCCAGCCGCAGGGGGAACGGCCTTCCCGTTCCGGGGCCGACGCCGCCGTCCCACCGGCGTCCCCCGCCGCCTCGGGGAGCTCCCCCGAACCCCTCCCCATGGTCCTCCCCGCCGACCTGGATCAGGTCCGGGAACTGGCGCTGGGGTGCACCCGCTGCCGGCTCTCGGAAACCCGCACACAGGTGGTCTTCTCCGACGGCGTCCCCGACCCCCGGGTGCTCATCCTCGGAGAGGCCCCGGGGCAGAACGAGGACGAGACGGGGCTCCCGTTCGTGGGGGCCGCCGGTCGGCTCCTGGATCTCCTCCTGGCCTCGGTGGGGATCTCCAGGAAGGAGAACGCCTACATCTGCAACGTCCTCAAGTGCCGGCCCCCGGGGAACCGGAACCCGCTTCCGGACGAGATCGCCTGCTGCACCCCCTGGCTGAAGAGCCAGCTGTCGCTGGTGCGGCCGGAGGTCATCCTGGCGGTGGGGACCTTTGCCGCCCAATGGGTCACCGGCGAGGAGCGCCCCCTGGGAAAGCTGAGGGGGTCGGTGTACAGTTATGAGGGAACGCCGGTGGTGGTCACCTACCACCCCGCGGCGCTCCTCCGGAACTCCGGATGGACCCGGGCCACCTGGGACGACCTCCAGCTCCTCCGGTCGGTGATGGCCGGGCCCTGAGTTCCCGTCTGCCCTCCGGCAGGCTCCCGTCGCTCTACAGTCCACTACCCGCAGCTGAAGGACGCCACGCCGTGTCATTCGCCGACGTCTCCGGACCCCCTGCGCCGGCGGCCACCTACGACCGTCCCCCTCCCATCTCCATGGAGGCGGAGGTGGCGGTCCTGGGTGGTCTCCTGAACGACCCCGAGGCGGTGAGCCGGGTCGTGGAGATCATCGACGACACGATGTTCTTCCGGGAGGCCCATCGGCGGATCTTCCGGGCCGTCTCCAGGCTCTTCGCCCGGGGCTCCGCCGCCGACGTCATCACGGTGGGGGATGAGCTCCGGAACTCCGGGGAGCTGGACTCCTCCGGAGGGATTCCCTACCTGGCGGAGCTGCTGGACGCCGTCCCCACCGCCGCCAACATCCAGTACCACGCCAGGATCGTCCAGTCGAAGGCGCTCCTGCGGCGCCTCATTGACGCCTCCTCCGAGATCATCCGGGACGTCTACGATCAGACCGACCGGCCGGTGGACGAGATCCTGGACCTGGCGGAGCAGAAGATCTTCCAGGTGGCCCAGAGCCACGACCGGGGAGGCTTCGTCCGGATCAAGCAGATCCTCCGGGAGACCTTCGAGCGGATCGAGCAGCTCCAGGAATCCGGTGGGCCGGTCATCGGGGTCCCCACCGGGTTCAAGGACCTGGACCGGATGACGGCGGGGCTGCACAGCGGAGATCTGGCCATCGTGGCCGCCCGCCCCTCCATGGGAAAGACCTCCTGGGTGCTGAACGCCGCCCAGAACGCCGCCATCGACCACAACGTTCC
>CAYQVI010000272.1:0-4816 GCA_964420725.1 uncultured Gemmatimonadaceae bacterium
ATGGCGGAGATCAAGTGGGAGCTGGAGGATCTGGCCTTCAAGTTCCTGGAGCCGGAGGACTACGACGAGCTCACCCGGAAGATCCAGGAGCGGCGGAAGGAGCGGGAGCGGCACATCCTGGAGGTGAAGCGCCCCCTGGAGGAGGCACTGGCGGAGGGGGGGATCCCGGCAGAGGTCACCGGGCGTCCCAAGCACCTCTGGTCCATCCACAGGAAGATGGAGAACCGGGGGGTGCCGTACGACGAGATCTACGATCTCATGGCCATGCGGGTCATCACCGACACCATCCAGAACTGCTACGCGGCGCTGGGGGTGATCCACAGCCGCTGGACCCCCATCCAGGAGCGGTTCCACGACTACATCGCCACGCCCAAGTCCAACATGTACCGCTCCATCCACACCACGGTCTTCGGGCCGGGGGGACGGAGGTACGAGATCCAGATCCGTACGGAGGAGATGCACCGCACGGCGGAGCTGGGGATCGCGGCCCACTGGAAGTACAAGGAGCGGGGGAAGACCGCCAAGGCCAACGATGTGGACGAGGCCCTCACCTGGTTCCGGCAGGTGCTGGAGTGGCAGCAGGATGCCAGCGAGCCGGAGGAGTTCATGGAATTCCTCCGGATGGATCTCTTCCAGGGGGAGATCTTCGTCTTCACCCCGAAGGGGGAGGTGAAGCAGCTCCCGGTGGGGGCCTCCCCCATCGACTTCGCCTTCGCGGTGCATACCGAGGTGGGAATGCACTGCGCCGGCGCCAAGGTGAATGGGCGCATCGCGCCGTTGTCCCGGCAGCTCCGGAACGGGGACACGGTGGAGATCATCACCAACTCCCGGCAGCTTCCCAGTCGGGACTGGCTGGCGTTCGTGAAGACCACCCGGGCCCGACAGCGGATCCGGCAGTGGATCAAGCGGGAGGAATTCGAGGCGTCGGTGCGCCTCGGCCGTGAGATCCTGGAGCGGGAGGTGAAGAAGCTCCGGCTCCCGAAGGTGTCGGAGAAGGCCATGGAGGTGGCGGCGGCGGAGCTGGGGCAGCCGGACTTCGACCATGTGCATGCGGCGCTGGCCCAGGGGGAACTGGGAGCCCGGGCCGTGGTGAAGGCGCTGCATCCGGCGCTGGAGGAGCCCCACCCCGACCGGGGTCCCACCCCCCTGGAGCGGATCGCCGCCCGGGTCCGGCGGGCTCCCAAGGGGGTCCGCATCCAGGGGCTGGACAACGTCATGGTGCGCTATTCCCAGTGCTGCCAGCCGGTCCCCGGGGACGACGTCATCGGGTACATCACGGTGGGGCGTGGGATCTCCATCCACCGGAAGGACTGCCCCAACGTCCTGAACCTGGCGCAGGAGACGGAGCGGCGGGTGGAGATCGAGTGGACCGCCGAGCAGGGGGACCGCTTCTTCGTCCGGCTCTCCACCCGGGGCACCGATCGGCAGGGGCTCCTCTCGGACATCGCCAAGGCCATCTCCGATACGGGGACGAACATCCGCCACGCGGATATCCGGGGGACCGACGAGGGGATGGTGGGAGAGTTCGTTGTGGAGGTGCAGGACCTGGCCCACCTCCGGAAGGTGGTGGCAGCGATCCGCCGGACCCGGGGGGTACTGGACGTGTCCCGGCGGGAGAGCCTCAGCGAGGAGGACCTTCCGCCCCGCTGAGCCCCCGGGACCCCGGGAGCCCGGTCTGGTTGCCTTCCCTGGCCCCTCCCCCCCCTTCCGCGCCGGGAAGGTGAGGGAGCCTCCTTCCCCCCTCAGGCGGGGGTCGGGGCCCGAGTCCACCTCCGTGTCGAAGGGGTCGTTGCAGCCGCCCCCGGAATCCGGAAGGTGCGGAGGCGGGCCATCATCTCCGCCGCCTGCGCTGACACCTCCCGGGTCATCTCCGCCGAGTCCTCGGTGCCGGCGGCCAGGTCCCGGGTGAGGCCCTCCACCCCGGACACCGCCTCCCGCAGCTCCACCGCCCGGTCCCTCTGCACTTTCGCCATGGCGGCCGCCTCCTCCACCAGATCCGTAGCCTCCGAGACCCCGTCCCGGATGGACTCCAGGGAGCGGGCCGCCAGTTCGGCCGCGCTGGACCCCAGGGCGCTCTGCTCCACCGAGCGATTGATGAGCTCCGCCGTCTGACGGGCCGCCTCGGCGCTCCGCATGGAGAGGGCCCGGACCTCTTCCGCCACCACCGCAAACCCCTGACCGGCATCCCCCGCCCGGGCCGCTTCCACCGCAGCGTTCAGCGCCAGCAGATTCGTCTGGAAGGCGATCTCGTCGATGGTGCGGACGATCCGGCGGCTCTCGTGGCTGGACGTCTCGATGTCCTGGACCGCCGACCGGAGGTTGGCCATGGCCTTCACCCCCTCCCTGGAGTGCTCCCGGGTGGCCACCACCAGACCCCGGACCTCCCCCATGCGGGTGGAGGTGGTCTCCGCGGCACCGGCCACCTCCCTGAGCTCCTCCGCCACCACCCCCAGCCGGGAGGCCTGATCCCCTGCCCGCATGGAGAGGGCATCGGAGTTCTCCTGGATCCGGACGGCGGCCTCGGACACCTCCCCTCCCGCAAGGCGGAAGGCCATCATCGCCTCCGCCAACTGCTGGACGGCGCCGTTCAACTCCCCCGCCATCCGGGCCAACTCCTCCCGGGAGCCGGTGGGCATCCGGTGGGTGAGGTCCCCCTCCCCCAGCGCCCTGCACGCCTGGGCCAGATCGTCCAGGAAGGCCTGGACCTGGGCCTGGGAGGAGGCCATTCGCGCCTGGGTGGCCTGCAGCGACTCCACCGTGCGGTTCACCCCCCGGGCCACCTCGGCGAAGGCTCCCTCGAACCCTTCCATGGAGATCCGCCGGTTGAGATCTCCGCCTTCCACCGCCGTCACCACCCCCCCGATCCCGGTGACCAGCGTTCGCAGGGTCTGGACGGCGCCCCCGAAGGCCGAGGCCATGGGGGAATCGGCCTCCACCTTGACCTGGATGTCCCCCCGGGCGATCCGGGAGGCGCAGACCAGGATGGCCGAGGCCGACCGGGCCTCCTGCGCCAGTCCCCTGGAGAGCCAGACCAGTACCGAGGCCTCCAGCACCACGAAGAGGGCGTGTAGCCCCAGGATCAGGAAGCCCTGCCCCCCGTGGTGTGCGGAGTCCGCCGGGAAGACGAAGACCCCCGTCCCCCCCTGCTGCAGGAGGTGGAAGGTGACGTGGTGCACTGCCACCGCCGTGGCGGCGGCCACCACCACCCGCCAGTCCCGGTAGGCCAGGAGGAAGGCCAGGGAGGCGAAGATGTGGAAGTGCATCTCGATCATCCCCCGGGACTGGTGGATCAGGATGGCGGACCATCCCATCAGTGCCAGGGCGATGACCACCCGTGTGGAGAAGAGCCCCGGCCGGGTCCGCCCCAGGAGGAAGACACCTCCGGAGAGGATGCCCCCCACCAGGACCCCGGAGACCCACGTCCCGGTGATTCCTGCCAGGAGGACGCCGAAGGGGAGGTGGGCCAGGAGGATCCCCCCCAGGGCCCGGTCCGTCTTCAGGTGGCCCTGGTGCAACAGATCGTCCGGTCGGGAGGCTTCCGGGGGGGGCGAAGACATTCCATTCAAGCCGCTAGGGAAGTAGAACTACATGGCACGGAGGTGCCGCCGACCTTGTTATCGACCCCCGCTCCCCTGAACTTGATCGGGTCGTTCCGTTCCAGCCCCGGGCCCTCCGCCTTCCGGACCAGATCCGCCATGCCCCGCTTCCAGATCGAGGCCCCCTTCGAGCCGAAGGGCGACCAACCCCGCGCCATCGTCGAGCTGGGGGAGGGGCTCACCCGTGGGGACCGCTTCCAGACCCTCCTGGGAGCCACCGGCACCGGGAAGACCCTCACCATGGCCCACGTCATCGCCAACCATGGCCGACCGGCGCTGGTGATGTCCCACAACAAGACGTTGGCGGCACAGCTCTACGGGGAGTTGAAGCAGCTTCTCCCGTCGAACGCGGTAGAGTATTTCGTCTCCTACTACGACTACTACCAGCCCGAGGCCTACGTCCCCTCCACGGACACCTACATCGAGAAGGACTCCTCCATCAACGAGGACCTGGATCGCCTCCGCCTCCGGGCCACGTCCTCCCTCATCGAGCGGGAGGACGTGGTGGTGGTCTCCTCGGTCTCATGCATCTACGGCCTGGGGAACCCGAAGGACTACCGGGGGCTCATGGTGGAGGTGAAGCAGGGGGAGACCATTCCCCGGCAGACCCTCCTCCGGAAGCTGGTGGACGTCCAGTACAAGCGGAACGACTTCGCCTTCGAGCGGGGGACCTTCCGGGTCCGGGGGGATACGGTGGAGATCCTCCCGTCGTACGAGGAGCAGGGGGTGCGGATCGAGTTCTGGGGGGACGAGGTGGAGCGGATCTCCCGCTTCGAGCCCCTCACCGGGGAGACCATCGCCGTCCTGGAGCGGACGGCCATCTATCCGGCCAGCCACTACGTGACCCACCGCCGGACCATCGAGCAGGCGGTGCCGCTGATCCGGGAGGAGTTGACCGCCCAGCTCGAACTCTACCGGTCCGCGGGGAAGCTCCTGGAGGCGCAGCGGCTGGAGTCCCGGACGAACTTCGACATCGAGATGATGCTGGAGATCGGGACCTGCCCGGGGATCGAGAACTACTCCCGCTACATGAGTGGTCGGAACATCGGGGAGCGCCCCGCCTGCCTCATCGACTACTTCCCGCAGGACTTCCTCCTCATCGCCGACGAGTCCCACGTGACCCTTCCCCAGATCACGGGGATGCACCGGGGGGACCGGGCCCGGAAGGAGGTCCTGGTGGAGCACGGTTTCCGCCTCCCCAGCGCCATCGACAACCGGCC
>CAYQVI010000273.1:0-4809 GCA_964420725.1 uncultured Gemmatimonadaceae bacterium
CCCAGGCCCGGGCCTGCTCCGGGGTGACGATGGGGTTCTCCTGCCACCCGGTGCCGGGCCCCTGGTAGTTCACGATCCGGGGAGCCACGATCTCGTTCCGGGCGCTCCGCTGCTGCTCGCTCAGGGCGTGCCAGAACTCGTTGAGGGCCACCCCCCGGACGGTGGTGATGCCGTGGGCCAGCCAGAGCTTGTAGGCGTACTCCACCTCGGGGTTCTTCGAGGGGCCGCCGGAGTGCACGTGGAGGTCCACAAAGCCTGGCAGGACGTAGTGCCCGTGGGCGTCGATCTCCCGGGTGGCCCCGGTGGGGCGCCGGCTCTCGTCGATGGGGACTCCGGGGTAGCCCACGGTCCGGACCTCCACGATCCGGTTCCCCTCGATGACGATGTCGGTGGGGCCGCTGGGGGGCGCCCCGGCGCCGTCGATGACGATGGCACCCCGGATGATCAGCCGCTCGAAGGGACCTTCACCTTCGTCGGGCCCCCGATCGGGTGCGGGGATGGCCTGGCCGGCCAGGGGGTGCGCCACGGCCAGCGCCAGGAAGAGAGCGGGGAGGAGAAGTCCTCCCTTGAGCACATTCCGCATGTCTGGGACTCCGGACCCGGTGGACGATGGTTGCAGCATCGGGTGGAACGGGACCAGAATGCGACGGACGGAGGTGGAAAGCCAGTCTGGAGAATGGGGGGTGGGGCGTTCGCCGTGGGCCGCGTGCGCGGATAGCTTCCCTGGAAGGCACGCCGTCCCCCCCTGGGACGGGCCCCATTCTCCTCCCCGACGTCCACCGACCAGGAGTGGGTGATGCGACCGGTCGCTCCCGTGGCACACTCCTTCAGGGGGCGGCTTCCGCCGGGGGTCCGCCCGGCTCCCGTGCTGGCGTGCGCCCTGGCCCTGCTCCCGCTCTGGGGACAGTCCCTCTCCGGACAGCCGCATGACCACGGTGGGGGCGCCACCGTCGCGGCGCCGGCGGATCCCCTGCTGGGTCTCCTCCTGGAGGGTCCGCAGATGGTCCTCGCCCACGGGGGCTTCCTGGAACTCGCTGCCGGACAGGTGGAGGCGCTCCGCCCCCTGGCCCTGGAGGTGTGCGCCGGAGAGGTCCGGCACGCCCGGGATCGGGAGGTGGTGTGGGGGGAGTGGCAGGCCCGGATGGAGGCGGGAGGTGGGGACGGGGAGCTGCTCCCGCTGCTGGACCGTCAGGCCGCGCTGGACCGGGAGCGGATGCAGAGCCTGCTGGGTGCCCGGAGGGCCACGCTGGCGCTGCTGGACCCGGGGCAGCGGAGTGAGTTGGCGTGGCTCCGGGAGCACTGGGCGCGGGAGGCCCAGGTCATGATCCAGGCCGCCACCCAGCCGGGGCACCGGGGCCACCCGGGGATGCAGATCCCCATCCGGGTGCCGGGGATGGTGGTGGGAGGGACCGCGCTGGTTCCCTTCTGCGAAGGGCTCCATGGGCCGGCGGTGCACATCAGCATACCGCCGCCCCGCTGAAGGGGAGAGGCCGGGCCCATCGTCCCACCCGCGGTCACCGCCGCGGACGCTGGCCCTCCTCCGTGGACGGGGGCCGGCATCGCTGAGCCCTCCTCAGTCCGGCGCCACCACAACCCGGACGTACCCGTTGGTCCAGCAGCACTGCTGCCCCGGGGCGCTGTCGGTGATGCCGAAATTGTCCACCCGCACCCGGAGCATGTACTCCCCCGGAGCCGAGAAGCGGACCTGCACCGTCGCCATCCCTCCGCCGGGGGCGGTCCGGGCCGTCCGGGGCTCGAATTCCACGTCGCCGGGGCCCTGGTACTTGAACCAGGTCATGGCGGTGGGAATGGGGCCCCGCTCCCCCCGGTCCTCCATCCAGATGGGGATCTCCAGCGGCACCCCCGGGCGGGCCTGAAGGGGGCCGGCGGTCACCCCCTCCCGGCCGACGGAGGGTGGACCATCCGGGGCGAAGCGCACCACCGGCATCAGCGATCCCGCCGCCTGGGGGGTGTACGACAGCTCGTACGGCGACGCCGTGGTCCGCCCGGGAACGGTGTAGGTGTAGCCGTTGTGCTTCAGCGTCCAGACCACGTCCCCCTGGAACCCTGCCGGGACCCGCACCGCGAATGCCCCCCGCTCCCGTCGGCCCCCGAAGGCGCTGTAGCGCACCGGGGGGAAGTGGGTGGCCTGCACCCCGTCGAACTCCGCCGGCTCCAGCCGGTTGTCGGGGCCGATGGGAATATCCACCACCTCGTCGGTGTTCCGGTTCATGAAGCCGAAGGAGAGGGTGTGGCTCCCGTCGGGGTTGGCGTACCAGCCGTCGAAGAAGGGGGCCACCCCCTGTCCGGTGGCGGGAGCCGGGGAGAGGGGGAGTCGGTCCTGCTGGCGGGCCTGGAGGGGGGACACGAAGAGCCCCAGGAGGACGACCGTCAGGAGGTGGGTCAGGGGGCTGGTGCGGGACACGACGCCTCCGGCGGCGGGGAGGTGGAGTGTGGAGCGGGCCGGGGCTCAGTGTGGGCGCCGAGGCGGCCCCCCGCTACCCCCCGAAGAGGCGGCGGTCCCACCAAACGGGGGTCTCCAGCCCGGGCGTGAGCCCCGGAAAGTCCGGATGGGCGCTGTTCACCAGCACGTTCCGCTCGATGGGAGCCACGGCGCTGGGGACGAAGAGCAGGAGGGACCTCCCCTCCCGGGCCCAGCTGTGCCCGAACTGAAGGGCGCCGGGGTCGTCGGGTTCCCGCCAACGGGGAGCCTGGTGGTCGGCGAAGACCTCGTAGGAGGCGCCCCGGGGGACCTGGATCTCGATGCGGTGCTGTCCTGCAGGGATCTCCCCCTGGAACCAGGCCAGCTTCTCCAGCATGGCAGTGGAGTAGTGCTCCGACGTGTAGATCACCGGATCCCCGGCCTGGTGCCAGCGGCCGGAGTGGAGCCGCGCGCCGGCGTCGCTCCAGATCTCGAAGCGGCCCTGGGGGTCACCGATGCGGTGGAGGGTGAGCGACGCCCGGAGGCGCCGGACCCCGGTCACGCCACGAACCCAGCGTCCGCCCGCTGGAGCAGCTCCATGACCGCGTCGGCCCCGGCGGAGCTGGAGGTGGCCACCTCCAGCGGGGTCCGTCCACCCAGCATGGCGTGGGGACGCTGCAGGAAGCGGTGGGCGGCGGCCTCGTCTCCCCGGTGGATCCGGAGGACCAGCTCCATCACCCGGGCGAACTCGTACAACTTCTCGCTGGTCTCCCGCGAGAGGGGCTGCCCGCTGCGCCGGGCCCGCCGATAGGTGGGGGCGGGAACCACCGATGCGAAGGCGGAGGACCCCATCGCCTCGTGGACCGCTTCCGCCGAGGCGGCGGGGAGTCCGTGGGCCACGAGGTCCGCCAGCTCCATCCGGTCGGAGACCTCGGCGCCCAGCCCCAGGAAGGAGGCGATGCGCCGGACCTCGGTACCTGCGACCCGGTAGGGGGGTGCGGGAACGGCCATGGTGGACTCCGGAGGTCTCAGGGGGCGGAACGTGTCTGTTCGCGTGAGCGAACATTAACGCTCACATGATCGCACCTCAAGGGCTCCCCCTGCTCAGCGCCCCTCCCCTCCCTCCGCACCGGACCTGGCGGCGCCTCGCTCCCGCTCCGCTGCCAGCCGCTGATACCCTGCCTCGTCCAGGTGCGTCACCGCGATCCAGGCGTGGGACATCTCGTCCGCGGTGCGGTCCCCCACCCCCACCCACTGGTCCGGGTCCGGGTTGTTCCGGTTGTTGGCGGAATTGTCGTACCACGCCGTGTTGATGATGGTGGACCCGGCGGGGAGCAGCGGGGCCACGTGCTCCTGGTACACGTGGCTGTGGTGCCACCCGGCGTCCCAGTTGGAGACCATGCTCAGCGTCTCCTTCCGGCCGCTGGGGAGGAGCACCTCCAGACGCTTGGCCACCAGCCGCAGGTGCCCGTGGGGCTGCCAGCTGTCGATCCGCACCGGGGTGTCGAAGCGGTGGTAGCCCTGGGTCATGAGGGTGCCGTGGGGTTCGATCTCGAAATCCCCGGTGCCGCTCTGGAGGGAGTAGAGCCCCAGCGTCTGCCGGTAGTGGGTCTGCGGGGTCACCTCCGGTCCGTGGAACCAGAGCCCCACCTCCATCTGGTCATCCACCACCTCGTTGCCGTTGGGGTAGTAGTGGATGTCCCAGCGCACATTGGCCCCCGCCGGGGCGATGCGGCAGGCGTCCGAGGGGATCACCTCCCCGATCTTCCCCAGGGCGTACTCCGAGAGCCGCACACTTCCCGGACCTCCGCCCCCCACGATGTCCGCCTCCGCCGTGGAGGTCCCCGGCACGAAGGTGGAGTTGGCGTGGTGCGCCACCGCCCGTCCCGCCACCGAGGGCTTCGTCTCAATGGCCTTGATGCACCGGTCCTCGGTGATTCCGCTGGGGCTCAGGGGACGCCACCACCGGTCCTGCCCCATGGCGGGCACGGTGTAGGGATCGGCCTTGATCACCAGGTCCGGCGCGCCGAAGCGCTCCGCCATGAGATACACACCGGCCGGGGGGAGCTCCACCGGGGGCGGAAGGTCCCCGGGATCCCCCTCCGGGGCCCGGGCATCCACCCACGCCACCAGGGTCCGGATCTCGTCCTCCGAAAGCCGCCAGTCGTTCTGCAGCTCCTGGATCCCCACGTGGGTGTCGTAATGGTAGGGGGGCATCCGCCGATCCTGCACCGACGACTTGATGAGGGGGGCCCAGCGCCGGGCATCCGCGTAGCTCTGCAGCGTCATGGGCCCGATCCCGCCCCGCTGGTGGCAGATCTGGCAACTGGCCTGGAGGATGGGGGCCACGTCCCGGGTGAAGGTGACGCTGCTGGAGTCCCAGGGGA
>CAYQVI010000274.1:0-4686 GCA_964420725.1 uncultured Gemmatimonadaceae bacterium
CCCCCCGCCGGTGCTGCGGTGCGGATCTGGATCAGCCGCTCCCGCACCTGCCCCATCTCGTGGCGACAGACCCCTGCCCGCTCCAGCAGCTTCTGCTCACAGACGTTGCAGCGCACGCACTCCTTGAAGTCGACGCGCTCCTTCTCGATGGCCCCCGTGGGGCAGGCGTTCTCGCAGACGCGGCAGACCGTGCACTGCTCCACCCGGGGGATCCGGAAGGGAGCCGCCAGGGAGCCCAGGGCCAGGGCGGCTCCCAGCGGGCAGGCGTACCGGCAGTAGAAGCGGGGGACCACCGCCGAGGCCAGGAGGATCGCTCCGGCGATGCTCCAGAGGAGGAGCGACGTGCTGAAGAAGAAGACCGTCCCGAAGGGCTCGAAGTACTGGAAGATGCTCACCTGGCTCCCTGCGGCCGCAGGGATGAGGATGAGGGCCAGGATCCCGTACTTCCCCTTCAGCGCCCGGCGGTGGAGCCAGGTGGGGAACTCCCGGCGGAAGCGCCGGGGCACCACCTTCTCCAGGGCATCCTGGAGCGCCCCGAAGGGACAGAGGAAGCCGCAGAAGACCCGCCCCCAGAGGAGGGTGGTGACCACCGTGAAGAGCACCAGGAGGAGGAGGGGGAGGTCATTCAGGAAGACCCCCGGGCCCACCTTGATGGCGCTGGTGATGTGGGAGACCGAGAGGAAGCCCCCGCTGAACCCCAGGAGAACCACGGTGGCCACCAGGGTCACCGCCCGGAGCCCCGGACCCTTGGTGACGAAGGCCGCCACCGTCAGCCCCAGGAGGGCCGCCATGAGCCCGAACCGGAGCCATGAGGTCCCTGCCAGCGTCCGGGCCAGCGCCGTCTCCTCCTCCACCTCGTCGTAGTCCATCCAGGACGGGTCGATGGCTCCTGCGCCCTCCGTCCCGGCGGCACCGGGGAGGGCGTCGCCGACGCTCTCCACCTCAACCCCCGCAGCGCCATCCTCCTCCATCCCCGACGCCGGGCCGTCGGTGCTGGCCCCAGCCCCCGGTGGGGTGTCTGGGGGACTCCGGGCCTCTTCGACGGTCGCTGGCGCCACCTCCCCCTCGTCCGGGGTGGCTTCCGCCACGGGAGATCCGTCGGCGACGGGTGTGGCGGGCTCTTCCGTCCTGGACACCGCCTCCGCGCTCCCGGAATCCCCCGCCGCGGACGGAGGGTCCGGGAGGGCGGCTCCCCCCGGTGACCCCCCCGGGATCGCCCCGGGTCCCTCTGCCGTCCCTCCCCCCACGGCACCCCCCGCCGGCGGGGGGGCCACACTCCCCTCCGGCTCCGGTGCCGCCGCCACTGCCGGCCTGGCCAGGAGGCTTCCCCAGCCGCCATGCTCCGCCTGCACCAGATCCAGCCCCGGGCGGAGGTCGAAGACCATGGTGAAGGGGCGGCTGGGATCGAACGGGCCCCCCACCCGCACCAGCCCCACCTGCCGGAGCTGCCCTGCGAGACCTCCCTGCCGGGGTGCACCCATCATGGCGGCCTCCCCGGAGGCCACCCGGGTGGTGTCCTCCCCCTGCACCAGGGACAGGACCTGGGGCCGGAAGAGCTCCGAGAAGGCCCCGTCCACCCCCAACAGGTAGAGGTCCCGGGGGTCGTCCTCCCCCCCCAGCCGCGCCCGGGCGGCGTTGAACACCGAGTCCCCCAGGAGGGCCACCCCCACGGCGGGGGCGGGGAGCGGCACAAGGGAGACCTCCATGGCGGCCATCCGGCGACTGGTCACCTGCACCTGCGCCACCAGCCCCCCGGCCACCAGCTCCTGCCACCCCATCGCGGCCATGGATGCAGGGGTGAGGGGGCTTCCGGGGGTGGTCCGGGGGGTGAGGTAGACCGACGCCACCCGCCGGGCGGCGTTCCGGATCCCGATGGACATGGCGCTCACCGTGATGGTGGCGCCGGAGATCCCGTCCACATCCCGCCGGACCCGGAAGGCGTCCCGGATGGACTTCCCGGCGAACTGCTCCTGGAATCCACGCCGGAAGAGGAAGTCGCCCCGGGTCTGCTGGAGCGACTCGTTGTAGTGGGTGACCACAACGCCGGTGAGGGTCCCGGACAGGTCCATCCCCACCAGGACCTCGATGGGGCCGTTGTATCCCAGCTCCTCCGGAGGGACGTCGGAGGTGAAGAAGGCGTACCCCACCAGCGTCCGGTTCCCCGCCTCATCCACGGTGTAGCCCCGGAAGACGGGGGGACTCCCCTCCTTCTCCTCCGAGTACTCGGTGGCGTGGGGGAGCACCCATTCGAAGAACTCCCGCCCCAGCCCCCCCTGTCCCGCCGCAGGGGAGGGAGCCAGAAGGAGGACCAGGAGCCCCAGGAGGAGCAGGACGGATCGTGGAGGCGATGCAGGGGCCATGGATTCCCAGACCGGGGAGGACCCGGAAGTGTTGAGGGGTGCCCCACAACCTATGTCCCCGAGGGCCCCACGGCAGGAGGCCTCCCCGGTTGCCATCGCCGGCATCCGGGTCCTTCCCCGCCCGGAGCCACCCCCCCACCCGGCGCCTGCCCCGGCCGGAGTCACGGACCCGGCTCCCCTTCCGGGAGCGTCCCTCCTCCTTTCCCGGGAGCCGCCCTCCCGCCACCGTACCGGGGAGAGCGGGATGGCTGTCACGTTCCCCGCTCCCCGTCCGTTCCTCCTCCAGGACGCGGCCTCCTCCTGCCCCGGTTGACGTGGAGTTCGAACAGCTCTTCCACCAGGTCTACCCTTCCCTCCTTCGCTACTGCCATCGGCTGGCGGGGGACCCGGATGTGGCAGAGGACATGGCGCAGGAGGCCTTCGTGCGGCTGCACCGGAACGGGGTGGCGGGGCCGGTGCCGGCACTCCGGGTCTGGCTCTTCCGGGTGGCCACGCGGCTGATCCAGGATCGGGGCCGGGCGGTACGGAACAGGGCCCGGCTGCTGGAGGAGAATCCGGTGCTCCCCTGGGAGGCCCCGGACCCGGAGGACGGCG
This sequence comes from uncultured Gemmatimonadaceae bacterium, assembly GCA_964420725.1. Classification (GTDB taxonomy): domain Bacteria; phylum Gemmatimonadota; class Gemmatimonadetes; order Longimicrobiales; family Gaopeijiaceae; genus CAYQVI01. Next base: position 2,955 of record CAYQVI010000274.1, read on the forward strand.
TGGAACGGGACCGGACGGTGTGGAGGGTGCGGCGGATCCTGGAGAAGCTGGATGGCCGGGACCGGGAGCTGCTCCTGATGCGGGAGGAGGGGTTCTCCTACCGGGAGATGGCGGAGGTGGTGGGGGTGGCCCCCGGCTCCATCGGCACCCTCCTGGCGCGGGCACAGAAGCGATTCACCACGATGTTCGAGGAGGAAGGCGGGCCATGACGCAGCACCTGGACGAGGGCACACTCCGTGCACACCTGGACCGCGAGCTCCCCCCGGGGGAGGCCGCCGCCGTCCAGCAGCACCTGGAGGAGTGCGCCCCCTGTTCCCTGGCCCTGGCCGGACTGGACCAGGCGGCCACGGTGACCTCCGGCGCCCTGGCCCTCCTCCCCGCCGGGGTGCCCCATGCCAACGGTGCGTTGGCCTCGGTGCTGGCCCGGGTGGGGGCGACCCCGGGTCCGGTATCCCGGGCTCCCGCCGCTCCTTCCCCCTCCCCCCTCCTGCCCGCTCCCGAGCGGAGGCGTCCGGGGGGGGCACCCCGCCTTCCGGGGTGGATGCGGCTGGCGGCGGCGCTGGTGGTGGGGGCCGTGGGGGTGGGAGCCTCCACCATTCCCGGCTCTCCCCTGCGGAAGTGGGTGGAAGGACGGGGAACCCCGGCAGCCGAAGCGCCGGAGGCCACCGCCGCAGTGTCCATGGGATCCGGGGTCGGTGAGGTGGCGGTCTTCGTGGCACCGGAGAATGGAAGTGTCCGGATCGACCTGGCCGGTCTTCCCGCCGGAGAGGAGGTGCGCCTCGAGTGGATGGAGGGGGGGACGGTGGGGGTCCGGGCGCTGGATGGAGCCCGGTTCGAGACCGCCCCCGGGAGGGTCCATGTGGTGGTGGGTTCCGGGGGGGTCCGGATCGATGTGCCCCGGACGCTCCGGAGCCTGGCGGTGTGGGGGAATGGGGAGCGCTACCTCTCCGGGAGCGCCATGAACCCGGAACTGCTGGGGCCCAACGGCCTTCAACGGGGAGACACGGTGGTGTTCGTGGTGGACTCCCCCTCCTCTTCCCCGCCGCGCTGAGCTCCCCATGTTGGCCGCCGCCCTTCTCGTCCTGACCCTGGCCCAGGAGCCCCCTCCCCGGCCCCAACTCCCTCCGGGCACCGTGACGGGTGTCGTCCGGGGAGAGGATCGGGGGAGCCGGGTGCTCCTCCCCCACGCGGTGGTGGAGTGGAGGGGGGGAAATCAGCGTCGGACGGTGGCCGACGGGATGGCGGTGTACCGGCTGGAGGGGCTCGTTTCGGGGCGGGGGGAGATCCGGGTCACCCGGGTGGGATTCGAGCCCCTGGTGCTGGAGGTCCATGTGCCTCCCGGGGGGAGCGTCTCGCTGGATCTGGAACTCCGGAGTGCCCCCCTCCCCCTGGAGCCGGTGACGGTGCTGGTGGACCCCGCCCGTCCCCCTGTTGCCGGAGACCCGGAGGATCCCAGGGGGGCGCCCCCGGGAGCGGCCCGGGTGGGGATGGGGGCCGCCGACGCCGTATCCGGTCTGGCTGAAGCGGGGCTGGCCCGGGCGGCGGGACGGGTGTCGGGGTCGCCTGGGGATCCGGAGGAGCCCGGGGACATGCTCTTCATGCGGGGGTCCGCCACCGAGCAGAAGCTGGTCCTCCTGGACGGAGTCCCGGTGGCCGCCCCCTTCCATGTGGCCGGCTTGATCCAGGGGTTCGACCCGGAGACGCTGGGGGGGGCCGAGCTCCATGTGGGTGG
>CAYQVI010000275.1:0-4674 GCA_964420725.1 uncultured Gemmatimonadaceae bacterium
GGGTGGCTCCCTCCGGGATGGGCGGCGGACCGTCGTGGCCCCGGGTGCCCCCAATCTGCTCAGTCGTTGTAAGAAGGAAAGGCTCCGGTGGGCCCGACGGAGGGCCATTCCCCCCCGGGCCGGGACGATGGAGGGTTGGGCCGGTGGACCGCGGCTTGCACCCCTGGCAGGGACGAGACCCACGGCCCGTTCCACCTGGAGGCATCATGAGCAGGCGCCCTTCGCAAGACACCCCACCGGGAGCTGCCGACCCCGGGGAGGCCCCGGGGTTCGACGCCGAGGACCGGGAAACGGCCCGGACCGCCCCCCGGGAGGATGCCCGTCGACAGCAGGAGGAGGAGATCGACGAGGCTGCGGTCGAGTCCTTCCCCGCCAGCGACCCCCCCTCCTTCGTCGGCTCGGGAGGGACGGACCGCCCCCGGGTCCCGGACCCCGACCTGGAGCCCGTTCCCCGGGAGGATCTGGAGGCGGACTTCCCCGCCGACGCGGAGGTGGACCCCACGCCGCCTCCCCGCCGGGACCGGGAGGAGGACGACCTGGAACCCGGCGAGGGCGAGGATCGCTACAGGCTGCAAGGGGACCGGGGGGAGGCACCCGCGGCGGAGGACGACAGGGCCCGCCCGGAGCCCTCCAGCGAGGACCTGGCCCTGGAGGCGGACGACGCCAACCGGGGGCCCTTCCGTCCCTCCCGACCATCCCCCGGGGAGCAGTCCGGCTTCGTGGAGGACAAGGACGGGGTGGCCGTGGATCCGGTCTACCGCCCCGCCACCCCCGAGGTGGATGTGTACGAGGACCTGCCCTCCCGTCGGGCCCGGGTGGATCCGGGAGATGAAGAGGAGGACGAGGACACTATGGTCTGATGGGGACCGCAGTCCTGGAGGACCGTCCTCCCCCTGGGTCATCTCCATCGGACCGGCGGGGAGGGCTCTCCCCACGCTCCACCTCCAGGAGGAGCGCCTCCACACCCTCGGCGGTGCTCTCCCAGGAGGTGCCGTCCAGGATCCGTCGCATCTGCATGATCTCCACGGCCCGCTCCGCAGGGGGGCGATCCAGCGCCTCCTGGCAGAGCAGGACGAACTCCTCGGGGGTGGCGGCCACCCCCACCACATCCCCGAAGTCGGTGGCCACATCCATGATGGGCGTGCTCACCACGGGACGCTCTGCGGCCAGATACTCCAGCGTCCGCGTGGGGCTCACGAAGCGCGTAGAGGGACCCGGCGCCAGAGGGAGCAGGCAGACATCCCAACCGGCCACGAAGTCCGGGAGGCGCTCGTAGGGCTGCATCCCCATCCAGTGGATGTTCTGGCGGAGGGGAAGCCTCCCGGGGTCGATCCTCACCACAGGGCCCACCATGATGATCTGCCAGTCGGGGCGATCGTCCGCCACCGCAGCCAGGAGCTCGAAATCCAGCCGTTCGTCGATCAGCCCGAAATATCCCAGCCGCGGCCGGGGGATGGAGGCCTGAGTGGGAGGGTCCTCCCGATCGGGGCGGGGCCGGAAGTGCTCCCGGTCCACGCTGCCAGGAAAGCAGTGGACGTTCGGGTTTCGATCCTTCTTTGCCCGGTACAGGCTCCGTCCCCCGGTGAGCACCAGGTCCGCTCGCTCCAGGAGGGTGTCTTCCAGTCGGGGCAGCTCCGCCGGAGCGTCCTTGAAGGCCGAGAGATCGTCCATGCAGTCGTAGAGGATTCCCCGTGGCTCCAACCCATGGATGACGGGAAGGGCCATCGGCGTGTAGAACCAGGCCACCCACTCCCGGATCGAATGGTCGAGGATCAGGTCGGCGAGAAGTCCCCGGAGCACCCGGTGGGACGAGGGGGCAAAGGCTCCCGCCGGACCGGGGAGGTGGGGGCGACACACCACCACGTTCTCCTCCGGAGACTCGCACTCCAGGAAGGGTTTCCCCCCGGAAGTGGGCACGGGCTCCTCGAAATAGAAGACCCGTCGCCCCCGGGCGAGGTGCCCCAGGAGGTGTCGCGGCCGCTGGTACACGAAGTCCCAGCGGGAGTGGGAGAAGGCAATGATGTCGGCCGCCATGGAGGAACTCCGGAATCGCCTGGGCTGGGCCGGCGGGTTGTTGAGCCAACACACCACCGGTCTTCCATGCCGATCCTGGGCAACGCGTGTGCCAGGTGCCCCACACCCCTTCCGGCCGGCCCATGATCCCCATGGGACAAGGGAATTGCGGTGGCGGACGGGGCTCGCTCCTTCGCCCCCCCCTGGTCGCCCTTACCGGCCTCCCTGTAGGAACTCCAGGGAGGATAGGAACCACCCGGGAGCCTTCCCTCACCCCCCCACGCCGTCCACCAGGAGCTGCGCCACCACCGCCCCCCCGCTGATGAGAGCGCCGCACCACGGGATCCAGCGGGGGATATCCGGAACCCCGTCCGGCTGTCCGCGTCGCTTGAGGACGATGAGAGAGGCATTCACCGTGGCGAACAGGGCCAGGACGATGGCGCTGGTGAGGTTGGCCAGGCTCCGGAGCCCCGCCACCGCCGCCGCCAGGAGGAAGGCCAGGGGGACCAGGAATCCAGCGGCCCCGGCCACTTCCCCGATGATGACGTAGATGCCAGCCCCCAGGATCGTGCCAAGTCCATAGATTGTAAGGAGGGGGGTGCCGATCTCCCGGGCGAGAGGGTTCTCCTTGCTGCTGGACCTCTCCTGGCTGCTGGACTCCGTCATGGATCTCCGGTCTGGGGTCGTGGAGGGGCGCCGACGCCCTTCGGGGCAGCAAGGATCGATCCGGCAGAGATCCTGCAGACCGGTCCTCCCCACCCATGGTTTCCAGTTCGTTGACCCCCCTCATCAGGAGGAGTCCGATGGATGCACGGGAAGGGACTCAGGTTCGTTGGTTCGAGGATGTGGGATCCGGAGACACTTCCATCGTGGGAGGGAAGAACGCCTCCCTGGGGGAGATGGTCCGGAGCCTGGGCGAACGGGGGATCCGGGTCCCCGGTGGCTTTGCCACCACGGCCGATGCCTACCGGGAATTCATCCGGGCCAACGGGCTGGAGGAGGGGATCCGGACCCTGGTGGGGGAGTTCCAGGCCGGCTCCCGCCCCCTTTCGCAGGCGGGAAGCCAGATCCGGGAGCTCATCCTGGGGGGGAGCTTCCCCGACCACATCGCCGGGGCCATCCGGGAGGCCTACCGGGAACTGGGGCGCCGCTACGGAGCCACCGACGTGGATGTGGCGGTGCGGTCCAGCGCCACTGCGGAGGACCTTCCCGATGCCAGCTTCGCAGGGCAGCTCGAGTCCTTCCTGAACATCACCGGGGAGGAGGCGCTCCTGGACGTCTGCCGCCGCTGCTACGCCTCCCTCTTCACGGATCGTGGAATCGTCTACCGGGAGGAGAAGGGGTTCGATCACATGGCGGTGGCGGTCTCCGTGGGAATCCAGAAGATGGTGCGGTCGGACCTCTCGGCGGCGGGGGTCATGTTCACCCTGGATACCGAGTCCGGCTTCCCCCACGTCATCGTCATCAACGGGGCCTGGGGGCTGGGGGAGAGTGTGGTGCAGGGACGGGTCAACCCGGACCAGTTCACCCTCTTCAAACCCTTCCTGGACCGGGACGGGATCGATCCCCTCATCGGGAAGACCCTGGGTGCGAAGCAGGTGAAGGTGGTGCAGTCCTCCGGAGGAGCCGAACCGGTGGTGGAGGTGGAGACCAGCCAGGAGGAGCGGGGCACCTTCGTCCTCTCCGGGGAGGAGATCCTGCGCCTGGCCCGATGGGGCGTGACGCTGGAGGAGCACTACGGCCGCCCCCTGGATGTGGAGTGGGCGAAGGACGGGGAATCGGGAGAGATCTTCATCGTCCAGGCACGCCCGGAGACGGTGCATGCCGGGAAGCAGGAGGCCCCTCTCCGGAGCTTCCGCCTGAGGGACGAGGGGGAGCGACTGGTGGAGGGGCTGGCCATCGGCCAGCGCATCGCCGCGGGACCGGTCCAGCGGATCGAGGACGCTGCCTCCATCGGGGAGTTCAAGGACGGAGGGGTCCTGGTGACCCGGCGCACCGATCCGGACTGGGTCCCGGTGATGAAGCGGGCCGCGGCCATCGTCACGGAGCTGGGGGGACGGACCTCCCACGCCGCCATCGTCAGCCGCGAACTGGGGATTCCCGCCCTTGTGGGGGCCACCGGGGCCATGGAGACCCTCCGGGAAGAGCAGGAGGTCACCGTCTCCTGCGCCGGGGGGGACCAGGGGGTGGTCTACCAGGGGCGCCTGGAGTGGGACGAGGTGGTGGTGGAGTTGGGGGACCTCCCACAGACCCGGACCCACATCCTGCTGAACGTGGCGGAACCCGCCGCCGCCATGCGGTGGTGGCGGCTCCCCGTCCAGGGGGTGGGGTTGGCCCGGATGGAGTACCTCATCAACAACGTGATCCAGGTGCACCCCCTGGCGCTCACCCGATACGACATGCTGGAGGACGATGAGGCCCGGCGGCGGATCGACGAACTGTGCCGCCCCTTCCCCAGCCGGGAGGACTACTTCGTGGAGCACCTGTCCCGGGGGATCGCCACCATTGCGGCGTCCCGGTACCCGGACCCGGTGATTGTCCGGATGAGCGATTTCAAGACCAACGAATACGCCGATCTCATCGGGGGGCGGCAGTTCGAACCCGGCGAGGAGAACCCCATGCTGGGGTGGCGGGGGGCGTCCCGGTACTACAGCGACGGGT
>CAYQVI010000276.1:0-4669 GCA_964420725.1 uncultured Gemmatimonadaceae bacterium
AGGGGACCGGGCGGTCCACCTACCGGGGACTGGCCAAGGTGTACGAGGGGGCCCATCACGCCCGCTCCAACGTGGAGTGCGACGCCCTCCTCATCAACGACACCTCCCGGACGGACACCTATCCGTACATCGAGATCGAGGAGAAGGACGCCAACGTCGGTCACGAGGCGTCGGTGTCGAAGGTGGGGGAGGAGCAGCTCTTCTACCTCATGAGCCGCGGCATGTCCGAGGAGGAGGCCATGGCCCTCATCGTCCGGGGCTTCATCGAGCCCATCGCCAAGGAGCTCCCCCTGGAGTACGCGGTTGAACTGAACCGGCTCATCGAGCTGGAGATGGAGGGGTCGGTCGGATGACGGAAGGGGTCGCTGTGGAGATGCCGCTGGACGGCATTGTGGAGGGGGTCACCCAGGCGCTGAACCGGGAGGCAGTGGAGGCCCAGGGATCCGGCGAGCCCCAGTGGCTCAGGGAGCGCAGGGCCCATGCCTGGTCCGTGTACGAGAGGACGCCCATGCCCACCACCCGTCTGGAGGAGTGGCGCTACACCGACCTCTCCCGGGTGCTCAAGCTGGACTCCCTCACCCTGCAGGGGGACGGCGGGGTGGAGCTGGACGAGCTCAAGGAGACCCTCCCCGTCCGCCTCCAGGAGGCCATGGATGAGGACGAGGCGGCCTCCGGTCACCTGGTGTTGGTGGACGGCCAGGTGGTGCGGGCGGACCTGGAGGAGGAGCTGGCCCGTCAGGGGGTGATCCTCATGTCGCTCCACCGGGCGGTGGAGGAGCATGGCGAACTGGTTCGGAAGCACCTCGCGGTGGAGGCGCTCCCCCCCGAGGAGGGGAAGTTCCCGGCGCTGAACGCTGCCCTCTGGACCGACGGGGTCTTCCTCCACGTCCCGAAGGGCGTACAGCTGGAGCTCCCCATCCGGGTCACCCGGTGGATCTCCCGCTCGGGGGCGGCGGTCTTCAACCGGACCCTCATCGTGGCGGAGCCCCACAGCCGGGTCTCGTACGTGGATGAGCTCCTCTCGGACGACCTGAAGGCCCAGACCCTGACCTCGTCCGGTGTGGAGGTCATCGCCCGGGACGGGGCCCAGGTGCAGTACGTGTCGGTGCAGCGGCTGGGGAAGAACGCCTTCCAGCAGTCGGCGCAGCGGACCCTGGCCTACCGGGACTCCACGCTGGACACGCTCAACGTGACGCTGGGGGCCTCGGTGGCCCGGGTGGATCTCAGCGCCCAGCTCCTGGGACCTGGAGCCAACTCCGACATGCTGGGGCTCTACTTTGCCGACGGCGACCAGCACTTCGACCACAATACGCGGCAGGACCACATCTCCCCCCATACCAACAGCGACCTCCTCTACAAGGGGGCGCTGGACGGCACCTCCCGGACGGTGTTCCGGGGGATCATCCGGGTGCACAAGGGGGCGCAGCGCACGGATGCCTATCAGACCAACCGGAATCTCCTCCTCTCCGATGAGGCCCGCTCCGACTCCCTCCCGAACCTGGAGATCGAGGCGGACGACGTGAAGTGCTCCCACGGCGCCACCGTGGGGCAGTTGGATGCGGAGGCCCTCTTCTACCTGATGAGCCGGGGGCTCAGCCGGATCCAGGCGGAGCGTCTCGTGGTGCTGGGCTTCCTGGGTGAGGTGCTGGGGCGGCTCCCCCTGGGGGGAGTGGCCACCAAGGTCACCCGGGTGATCGAGGAGAAGCTGGCGCACCATGGCTGAGTGGCATCGGGTGGCCGCCGAGGCGGAGCTGGCCGAGGGGACGTTGCTGGGGGTGGAGGCGGGGGGCGAGCGGCTGGTGCTGGCCCGTGTGGAGGGAGCGGTCTACGCCCTCCGGGACCGCTGCTCCCACGCCGACTTCCCCCTCCACGACGGGGAACTGCAGGGCACCGTCCTGGAGTGCGTGCACCATGGGGCGCAGTTCGACGTCTGCACCGGAAAGGCGAAGCGGTTCCCCGCCGTCCGGGGAGTCCCGGTGTACCCGGTGGAGATCCGGGACGACGCCATCCACGTGCAGCTTCCATGACCCTGGCCACCGCCCTCCCCCCCTTCGAGGTGGAGTCCGCCCGGGCCCACTTCCCCGCCCTCCGGCAGGAGGTGAACGGGCGCTCCCTGGTCTACCTGGACAACGCCGCCACCACCCAGAAGCCCGAGGTGGTGCTGGACGCCATCGTCCACTACTACCGGAATGACAACGCCAACGTCCATCGGGGGATCCATGAGCTCTCCCGGCGGGCCACCGATGCCTTCGAGGCGGCACGGGCCACCATGGCCCGCTTCCTGGGGGCTGCGGAGCCGTCGGAGGTCATCTGGACCCGGGGGACCACCGAGGGGATCAACCTCATCGCATCGGCGTGGGGGAACCGGAATGTGGGGAAGGGGGACGAGATCCTCCTGTCGGAGATGGAGCACCATTCCAACCTGGTCCCATGGCAGATGCTGGCCGCCCGCACCGGGGCCACCGTCCGCTACCTGGAGCTGGACGACCAGGGGGAGCTTCGCCTGGACCTCCTTCCGGAGCTGCTGACGGAGCGGACCCGGGTGGTGGCGCTGAATCACATCTCCAACGCCCTGGGCACCCTGAACCCCATCCAGGAGATCGCCCGGCAGGTGAAGGCCGCCGGCGCCCTCTTCGTGGTGGACGGGGCCCAGGGGGCGGCACACCTCCCGGTGGATGTGCAGGCGCTGGGGTGCGACGTCTATGCGTGTTCAGCACACAAGATGTGTGGCCCCACCGGGATCGGGGTGCTCTGGGCCCGTCGCTCGCTGCTGGAGGAGATGGATCCCTGGCAGGGGGGCGGGGAGATGATCTCCCTGGTGTCGAAGGAGGGGAGCAGCTGGGCCGGTGTCCCCCACCGCTTCGAAGCCGGTACCCCCAACATCGCCGGGGCCATCGGGATGGCGGCGGCGGCGGAGTACCTGATGGGGGTGGACCGGGAGGGGGCGCTGCTTCACGAGGCGGCGCTGGTGGAGGCGGCCGTGGCTGGGCTGCAGTCCATCCCCGGGGTGAAGGTCTTCGGCCCCTCGGATCCCGCCCGGCGCTGCAGCGTGGTCCCCTTCACCATGGAGAGCGCCCACCCCCACGACATCTCCACCATCCTGGATGCGGAAGGGGTGGCCATCCGGGCGGGACACCACTGCGCCCAGTTGGTGATGAAGCGGTACGGGGTCCCCGCCACCGCCCGGGCCTCCTTCTACCTGTACAACACCCCGGAAGAGGTGGACCGGCTCATCGAAGCGGTGCATTCGGTGCAGGCGATCTTCGGATGACCGGGAGCGAGGGCGGTGCCGGTGGCTCCAGAGGGGCGGTGAACCTGGGCTCCCTCTACCAGCAGCTCATCCTGGAGCACTACCGGAACCCCCGGAACCGGGGGGAGCTGGATGACCCCACCCACAGCGCCCACGTCCACAACCCCACCTGCGGCGACGAGGTACGCCTGACGCTCCACGTGGCGGAGGGGCAGATCGTGGACGCCCGCTTCTCGGGACAGGGGTGCTCCATCTCCCAGGCCTCCATCTCCATGTTCACCGGGCTCCTCAAGGGGAAGACGCCGGAGGAGGCGCTGGCGCTGGCGGACCGCTTCACGGATCTCATGAAGGGAGATGCCGGCGCCGCCCGGGACCGCTCCCTGGGAGATCTCCGGGCGCTGGAAGGGGTGCAGAAGTTCCCTGTGCGCATCCGGTGTGCACTCCTGGCCGTGGATGCGGTGAGGGCGGGGCTGGGGCGTTGATCGCCTGAGGTGACTGGACTAAGTTTGACCAGACTTCACGGGGGAGCCCCATGGCGCGATCGGTGAATATCCACGAAGCAAAGACCCACCTCTCACGGCTCGTGGACGAGGTGGCCGAGGGCGGGGAAGTGATCATCGCCCGCGCCGGAAGGGCGGTGGCGCGTCTGGTTCCGCTTGCCCCCTCGCCAAAGGGGAAGGTTCTCGGCCTCCTGGAGGGACGGCTGCAGGTTCCCGAGGATTTCGACGCGCCGCTTCCGGAGGAGGTGCTCGCCTCATTCGAACGCGGCTGAAGGATGCGCCTCCTCCTCGATACCCACATCCTGCTCTGGGCCCTGGCGGCCCCCTCCAGGCTGCCTCAGGCCTTCCGCAGGGACCTGGATACCGCTCAGGTGTTCGTGAGTTCGGCGTCGATCTGGGAGGTGGCAATCAAGGCCGGGCTGGGGAAGCTGGACGCCGATCCGCAGGAGGTTCTTGCAGCGGTCCAGCCCTCGGGCTTCGATCTCCTGGATGTCACGGGTGTTCATGCCGCCCGGGTGGCGACGCTGCCTCCGCTCCACCGCGACCCCTTCGATCGGCTGCTTGTGGCCCAGGCGCTGGTGGAGCCTCTGATCCTCGTGACACGGGACCAGGTGCTGGCTGGGTACGGTGGGTTTGTCCGCCTGCTCTGAGCTCCACCCGCGGCGCCATCTCCCCTTCCGCCGCCGCCTTTCCCAGGACACCTTGCCCGAGGGGGGTCTGCACCTCCTGCACGCCCCTCGCTTCCTCCGCTGATGCCGGCGACCATGACCTCTTCGTCTACGCTCCGAGCGCTACGATTCCCGCGCCCCCGCGTCCCCGCTCCTTCCCTCCTCCTCCTGGCCCTCTTCGCCCTCCTCCCCGGAGTGGCCGAGGCGCAGGGCACCCGACTCCTCCGGGAGCCCACGGTGAGCCAGGAGCA
>CAYQVI010000277.1:0-4631 GCA_964420725.1 uncultured Gemmatimonadaceae bacterium
GGGCTGTCGTCGCTGGTCAGCGCTTCGGCCAGAGCCTGGTAGGCCTCGTCCGGGACCTGGATCCGCTGGGGGATGTGGGTACTCATGGTGAGTCGTCGCTCCGTGTGGATGAAGGGTTTCGCATGAGGTCGTTCCCGGCAGGGCCAGTCACCGCGCTGGTGGGCACCGCCACCACTTCATCCCCACCCCGGAGCGCCTTGGGCCCCTCCCGGACCAGGATGAAGCCCCCCATCACCACCAGGAAGACGGCGAAGCCCCGCTTGAGATGGGCCTGGGGGACCCGCTGGCTGAAGGCGCTCCCCAGGAAGGAGCCCCCGATCCCCACCGCAGTGAAGAGGCCGATGAGGCTCCAGTCCACCTGCTGCCCCACCTCCGCCAGCACGTCGGTGTACTTCCAGAAGCCCGCGGCGCTCTTGGCGGCGATGATCAGGAGGCTGGTTCCCACCGCCAGCCGCATGGGGAGCCCTCCCAGAAGGACCAGGGCGGGAACGATGAGGAACCCCCCTCCCACCCCCACCAGCCCGGTGAGCACACCCACCGCCAGCCCCTCTCCCGCCACCTTCCAGAGCGCCTGACGCTCCCGGGGTAGGGCCTCCTCCTCCGCCTCCTTCCCCCCCCGGAGCATGGGGATGGCCGCCAGCATCATCACCACCGCGAAGAGGGCCAACTGCACCGCCCCCGGCACCCACCGGGCGGCGGCGGCCCCGCCATACGTCCCCACGATCCCCGGCACCCCGAAGTAGAGGACGCTGTGCCAGTCCACCTGCTTCCGCCGGGCGTAGGGGACCGCCCCCACCAGGGCGATCCCCCCCACGATGGCCAGGCTCTCGGCAATGGCCACCTTGTCGGGCTCGTGGGCCAGGTAGACCAGCACCGGCACCGTGAGGATCGACCCTCCGGAGCCCAGGAGCCCCAGGACCAGGCCGATGGCCACCGCGCCCAGCAGGACGGAGATCATCCGCGGCGCCTCGCGGTCGGCGGCTCACGATCCACGGCTCAGGAGAGGGCCGCGGCCCCCGCCTCCCGGCTGGCGGTCTCGTGGGTCCGGGCGTACTCCGGGAAGGAGCCGTTCACGTAGCGCACGTCGTAGCCCTCCCGGGCCAGGAAGGCGCTGGCCGCCGCCGAACGGGCTCCGGACATGCAGTGCACGTAGAGGGTCTTCCCCTTCGGGACCCGGCTGTCCAGGTAGGCCGGAAGCCGGGTGTAGGAGGCGTTCACCGCCCCCGGCACATGGGCCCCGTCGAACTCGCTGGCGAAGCGCACATCCAGCACCGCCACCCCCGGGTCCTGACGGGCCGCCTCCAGCTCCTGGAAGTTCACCTCCTGGATGGTGGCGAAGTCCCCCCCCTCCTCGAAGTACCGCTCCAGCCCGTCGGGGGTGATGTAGCACACAACGGCGTCGTAGCCGATCCGCACCAGGTCCCGCACCGCCTCGTCCAGGTGGCTCTCCTCCACCACCAGGAGCAGCGCCGTGGTCTCGTCGGTGACCAGCGACCCCACCACCGTGTTGAAGCTCTTGTTCATGGGGGCGTAGAGGGCGCCGGGAACGTGCTTGGCCATCATTCCGGAGCGGTCCAGGCGGGTGTCCACCACCAGCGTCTGCCGCCCGTCCACATGCTGGGCGAACTCCCGCACGGTGAGGTGCCGGGGCTGGGGAAGACCTCCCAGCACAGGGACCCCGTCCCGGTTGTCCCGCTTCATCCGGGCGAAGTACATCTGGGGCTCCGGCTGCCCGGAGAGGATGGCGTCCACGAAGGCGTCCTCTCCCTGGGCGGCGGCAGCCAGCGAGGCGTTGTAGCGCCGCTCGTACCCCACTGTGGTGGTGGGGACGGCTCCCAGCGCCTTCCCGCAGGTGGAGCCGGCGCCGTGGGCGGGCCAGACCTGCAGCTCATCCCCCAGCTCCCGGAACTTCGGCAGGGAATTGAAGAGGGTCCGGGCCGAGTCCTCCTGGACCCCGTGCATCCCGGCGGCCTGCTCCAGCAGGTCCGGGCGCCCCAGGTCTCCCACGAAGACGAAGTCGCCGGTGGCGATCCCGATGGGGGTCGACGCGCCGCCCCCCCGGTCCACCACCACGTAGCTCACATGCTCCGGGGTGTGCCCCGGGGTGTGGACCGCGGTGACGTCGATGTTGCCGATGGTGAAGCGGTCCCCGTCCCGGAGGAAGGTGACGTCGTAGCTGCTCTCCTTCGCCCAGTTGGAGGCCCACCCCTCCCCGGCTCCCTCGTCCGAGAGGTAGAGCTTCGTCCCGTAGCGCTCCGCGAACTCCCGGGCGCCGGAGAGGAAGTCGGCGTGGATGTGGGTCTCCGCCACCGCGGTGATGGTGAGCCCCTCGGCCTCGGCGGCCTCCACGTACCGGTCGATGTCCCGGAGGGGGTCGATGAGGAGCGCTTCCTGGGTCTGCTGACAGCCCACCAGGTAGGCGTACTGGGCGAGCTTGGGCTCGAAGTACTGGCGGAAGAGCATGGGAGGTCTCCGGGCTGGATGACGTCGCAGGGGAGCGCGGAGAGGTGCGCCCACGCTGCTTGTCATTACAAGATGTATCGAGTATAAGAAAGGGGGGTGCGGCGCACAAGCGGGGGGGCTCTGGTTGGGACCCCAGGAGCACCCTCGTTCGGGACCGGGGGGACGACATCCTGCATTGACCTTCTTGAAAGGATAAAAAGCACCTAAATTGACATGATGCAAATGACAACTGTCCGATTCGCCCTTGAGCAACGGCTCTCCGATGCCCTTTCGGCCCCCCTGGAAGGAAGCACCCGTCGGGATGTCCGGATCCCGGCGATCCCCGGCAAGGCAGTCGCTGTCATCGGGGTCCGCCGCGCGGGGAAGACCACCTTTCTCCGGCAGCAACTCGCCCGCCGTCTGGAGGAGGGCGTGCCAAGGGAGGCACTCCTCCTGCTGGGCCTCGAGGACGACCGCCTCACGGGGATGGGCACCGATGATCTGGATTGGGTGCTGGAGGAGTACTTCCGGCGCCATCCCGGACTCAGGGGCACCGGCCGGGTCACCCTCTGCCTGGACGAGATCCAGGTGGTACCAGGATGGGAGCGCTTCGTGCGCCGGCTCCTGGACACCGAGCGGATGGATCTGCTCGTGTCCGGGTCGTCTGCCAAGCTCCTGAGCCGGGAGGTTGCCACGTCGCTGCGGGGCCGGGGAATCGAGGTCCTTGTGCACCCCTTTTCCTTCCGGGAATCACTCCGGCACACCGGGGACGAACCGGACCGCCCGTGGAACACCATGGACGCCGGCTCCAGATCCAGCATCGATGCTCGCCTCCGGAACTACCTGGACGCCGGAGGCTTCCCGGAGGCACAGGGGCTGGAACCCCGGGACCGGTGGGCTCTCCTCAGGGGCTACGTCGATGTGATGACCCTGCGGGATGTGATCGAACGCCACGCGGTTTCCAATCCCACCGCCCTCCTGTGGTTGCAGCGCCATCTCCTGTCCAACCCCGCCAGCTCATTCAGCATCAGCAAACTCTTCGGCGCCCTGAAATCCCAGGGCATACCGGTGGGGAAGGACACCCTGCACGAGTACCTCGATCATCTCACCGATGCCTTCATGATCCGGACCCTCTGGATGCACTCCGCCTCCGAACGACAGCGGATGGTGAACCCCAGGAAGGTCTACCCGGTGGACCCTGGTCTCATTCCCCTCTTCGAGCGCAGTGGCAGGGGGAATCGGGGGCACGCCCTGGAGACGGTGGTCCTCCTGGAGCTGGAGCGGCGCTCCTGGACGGTGGAGTACCTCCGGACCCCGGAGGGCGAGGTGGATTTCTTCGCGACGCGGCCTGGATCAAGCCCGCTGGTCGTACAGGTGGCAGCGGACACGGGAAGCCCGGAGACGCTTGCACGGGAGCTCCGGGGCCTCGAGGAAGGGCTGGCCGCGCATCCCCGGGCCGAGGGACTCCTCCTGACCATGGACCACGCCCCGCCCAGGACGGCCCTTCCCCGCCGGGCGACCTGGGCCTCTGCCAGCTCCTGGCTTCTCGAAGAGGACTGAGCAGCCTACCGGTACCCCACCACCTCCAGCCCCTCGATCCGTCCGAAATGGCCGGCGTCGGCGGTGACCAGAGGGAGCCCGTGCCGGAGGCTGGTGGCGGCGATCCAGAGGTCGTTGCTGCCGATGAGCTGTCCTGTCCGGCGAAGCCTCCGAGTCAGGGCGCCCCAGAGCAGCGCCACCTGGGCGTCCACCGGGAGAAGGGTGTGTCCCTTCCCACCCCCCGAACCCCTGCGCCCTCCTCCGGGTATCCCCCGCTGCCCCTGCTTCACTGGTTTGTCCCCCTCGACCTGGAGCCCCGCCATGACTCCCTTCGCCCTCGCCCGCGCCGGCATCCTCCTGGCCAGCCTGGCCTCCCTGGCCCCCGCCGCCCTCCAGGCCCAGCAGCCCGCCCCGGCGCCCCGGATCACCCACCAGCAGGCCGAAGTGGCCATGGACGCCGCCGAGGCGGAGGCCCGGGCCAACAACTGGACACTCACCATCGTCATCAGCGACGCCGACGGGATCCCCATCGCCCTGCGCCGCATGGACGGGGCCTCCGCCCGGAGCTACGACATCGCCATGCGGAAGGTGCGCACGGCGCTGGGCTCCGGGATGCACACGGTGGACTACGCCCGGGCGCTGGCGGCAGG
>CAYQVI010000278.1:0-4630 GCA_964420725.1 uncultured Gemmatimonadaceae bacterium
GGGCCCGGGCGCGAAAGCGCCCGGGCCCCTTCGTTCTTCTCCTCCGGCCCCGACCCGGGACCGTGGGGGGGGCGGGAGGGAATCCACTCGGGAAGAGGGGTTACGAAACGCCGATGGCTGCGCCGCAAGCGGCCAGGCACTGGTAGCAGAGACTCGCCTCGCTCCCGAAGATCCGCTTGCCGTCGTACCCGCAGGCCACGCATGGGGTGGTGGGATGGGTGTCCGGCGCCCCATCGTCCGACTCCATGATGCCCGCCACGGTATCCAGGTCCACGCCGGGGAAGTCCAGGAGGGCCACCTCCGCGAAGTTCCGGATGCAGTCGCTGCAGAGGCCGAGATGCTCTCCCACCGGGATGAACTTCTCGCTGGCGTTACTGTCCCGGTAGCAGAAGCAGCAGCTCAGGTGCTTCACGCTGTAGCCGTTCACTCCCACCGGCTCTTCCAGGGCCAGGAACACGTAGAGTCCGTCCTCGAAGAGCGCCGGGTAGGCGCCGAAGCAACCGGACTCCCGGGCCAGCCACGCAGCCAGGGGGAAGGTCAGGGGTTCGGCAAGGGCGAAGCGGTCCACCTCCAGCAACGGGCCTGCGCCTTCCAGACCCGAGAGCCTGGCGAAGAGCGGTTCGAAGGCCTCCGGTTGGAGCGAGGAATTCGCCCGGGGCCAGAGCCAGCTCCCATCCTCCCGGTTCCAACTCCCCAGCACCTGCACCGGGGCTTCGAAGGCCGCCTCTCCGCCGTACAGGATGGTCAGCCTGGGCCGGGTCAGGTCCACCTGATAGCTCTCGTCCTCGCTCAGGCTATATGGCGGTTGGATATATGCATAGACCTGCAGGAGCGCGTGATTCAGCTCCCTGG
Organism: uncultured Gemmatimonadaceae bacterium; assembly: GCA_964420725.1. Classification (GTDB taxonomy): domain Bacteria; phylum Gemmatimonadota; class Gemmatimonadetes; order Longimicrobiales; family Gaopeijiaceae; genus CAYQVI01. Next base: position 853 of record CAYQVI010000278.1, read on the forward strand.
CCAACGGCATGGTGAGCGCTTCCACCGGGACACTGAGATCCTGAAGGGGTGTACCAGGGGTCATGGATCCACTCATTGGCTTGCAGGCCGGACCTGGGGGAACGGGACTCGATCCGCCCGTTCCGGGCGGCGGGGCAGGCTACCATGGGGCAGCACCGGAGGCAAGACGCCCGGTGGACCCCGTACCCCGGGGCTGTAGAATGGCGCTAGCTTTCGTCCCGACCCTGACCCAGGAGGCCCCCATGTTTTTCGGCCGGAAGAGGCCTGCGGCGGAGTACCCCATCCTCCACGCCCGCGACCACGACTTCGACCCCATCATCCATCAGCCCGGGATCGCCGTGGTGGACTTCTGGGCGCCCTGGTGCGGGCCCTGCAAGATGATGGAGCCCATCCTGGGGGAGATCTCCCTGGAGTGGGCCGACCAGGGGGTCCGGGTGGTGAAGGTGAACGTGGACGAGGCCCAGGAACTCGCCGCCTCCTTCGAGATCCGGTCGATCCCCACCCTGGTCTTCTTCCAGGATGGAGAGCCCCTCTTCGAGATGGTGGGGTTGGTGTCGAAGCCCATCCTGGAGCGTGAACTGGGGGAGATCCTGAACGGGAGGGGCGCCGCGGGGTGACCTGCGGACCGGTGCCGGGGGGGCGGCAAGGTCCGCCCCGGCCCGCCCTCCTCGTTGCCCCCGCTTCCCGTCCGGGAATACCTTTCGTCCCCGTTGCCCCTCGGCAGCCCGATCCCACGGCCCCACGGCCCACCGGACCCCGAAGTCATCCCATGTCCGACCCACAGATCCAGGTCACCCTCCCCGACGGGCGCATCCTCCAGCTTCCCCGGGGAGCCACCTCGAAGGATGTGGCCGCCGCCATCGGCCCCGGCCTTGCGAAGGCCGCCCTGGCCGCCGTGGTGGAGGGCGAGACGGTGGACCTGATGCGCCCCCTGGAGGCCGACGTCTCGCTCCGCATCCTCACCGAGCGGGATCCTGAGGCGCTGGCGGTGCTCCGGCACTCGGCAGCCCACGTCATGGCCACGGCGGTGCGGCGGCTCCACCCCGGCGCCGGGATCGGCTTCGGACCCGCCATCGAGGAGGGGTTCTATTACGACTTCGAGGTGCCGCAGCCCTTCGTTCCCGAGGACCTGGAGCGGATCGAGGAGGCCATGCGGGCGGTGATGGAGGAGGACCAGCCCTTCGAACGGCGCCGGGTCACGCGGGAGGAGGCCCGGGAGCTGTTCCGGGACGACCCGCTGAAGCTGGAGCGGCTGGAGGAGCTGGGGGAGGACGAGGTCATCACGGTGTACCGGAACGGCCCCTTCCTGGATCTCTGCCGGGGCCCCCATGTCCCTTCCACGGGGCGTCTGAAGCACCTCAAGCTCCTCTCCTTTGCCGGGGCCTACTGGCGGGGCGACGAGCGCCGGCAGATGCTCCAGCGGATCTACGGCACCGCCTTCTTCAACGAGAAGGCCTTGGAGGAGCATCTCCACCGGCTGGAGGAGGCGAAGCGCCGGGACCACCGGGTGCTGGGGAAGGAGCTGGACCTCTTCTCCACCGACCAGCGGGTGGGGCAGGGGCTCATCCTCTGGCATCCCAAGGGCGGGATCATCCGGAGCGAGATCGAGCGCTACGAGCAGGACCTGATCCGGCGCCACGGCTACGACATCGTCTACACGCCCCACATCATGTCCGAGAAGCTCTTCGAGATCTCGGGGCACCTGATGAACTACAAGGACGGGATGTTCGGGGCGATGGAGGTGGAGGGGGCCCGCTACCGCCCCAAGCCCATGAACTGCCCGGGGCACATCGCCATCTACGAGAGCCACCCCCGGTCGTACCGGGACCTCCCCATCCGCTATGCGGAGTTCGGGACGGTCTACCGCTACGAGCGGAGCGGCGTGCTCCACGGGATGCTCCGGGTCCGGGGCTTCACCCAGGACGACGCCCACGTGTTCTGCACGCCGGAGCAGGTGCCAGGGGAGATCGAGGGGCTCCTGGACCTGGTGGACGAGATGCTCACCACCTTCGGCTACCCCTACACCGTGGAGCTGGCCACCCGCCCCGAGAAGGCGCTGGGGGATCCCGAGGTGTGGGAGAAGGCCGAGCAGACGCTGGCCGATGTGCTGGACGCCCGGGGACAGGCGTACACGTACGACCATGGCGGTGGGGCCTTCTACGGGCCCAAACTGGACTTCAAGCTCATCGACGCCATCGGCCGGAAGTGGCAGGGGCCCACGGTGCAGCTGGACTTCAACCTCCCCGAGCGCTTCGAACTGGAGTACGTGGGGGAGGACAACCAGCCCCACCGGCCGGTCATGCTCCACCGGGTACTCGTGGGCTCCATGGAGCGCTTCGTGGGGGGGCTCATCGAGCACTATGCCGGGGACTTCCCCCTCTGGCTGGCCCCCGTGCAGGCCCGCATCCTCCCCGTCTCGGAGCACTGGGAGGAGAGCGCGGCCGAACTGGTACGGCAGCTCCAGGACGCCGGGGTCCGTGCGGAGCTGGCCGCCCGGGAGACGCTGGGCTCCCGGATCCGGGCCGGAGAGCTGGAGAAGATCCCCTACCTGGGTGTGGTGGGGGAGCGTGAGGCGGAGGCGGGGACCGTGGCCGTCCGGCGGCGTGGAGCGGGTGTGAAGCAGGAGGTGGTGAGCCGGGGGGACTTCGTGACCCGGCTGGTGGAGGAGATCCGGGAGCGTCGGGGCGCGGGGGTCTGACAGGAGGCGGAGGGGAGTCACCCTTGACCGGTGCCCCCGCCGCCGTGATTATACGGGATAATCAGGAAAGTGGGGGCTTCTCGCTCTTCCCCCCCTCCGCGCGGAGCAAGGCTCCGACGGGCTCGACAGGGCGCTGCCGGAGGCATATCCAGGCGGCGTTTCCGTTTCGGGCCCGGCCTCATCGCCGGGCTCGTGCCATATCTGGCCGTGCCGCCCCCGGGCGGCTGGACGGTCAGGGAGTCACTCCAGAGGAGGCAGGGCCATCAAGGAGCAGAAGGTCCGTATCAACGAGCAGATTCGGATCAGCCCGATTCGTCTGATCGACGACGAAGGGGAGCAGGTCGGGATCATCTCCATCGAGGAGGCCCGGGAACGGGCCGCCGAAAAGGGGCTGGACCTTGTAGAGGTCGCCCCGGATGCCCGGCCGCCCGTATGTCGGTTGATGGACTACGGGAAGTTCAAGTATGAGGCTGCCCGGAAGGCCCGGGAGGCCAAGAAGAAGCAGCACAACACCCAGTTGAAGGAAGTGAAGTTCAGGCCGGGGATCGAGGATCACGATTACGATTTCAAGATCCGCCACGCCCGCCGGTTCCTCGAGGAGGGGAACAAGGTGAAGCTCACGATGATGTTCCGGGGGCGGCAGATGTCCCACCCGGAGATCGGGCTGGAAGTGCTGCAGCGGGTCACGCATGACCTTCAGGACCTTTCCAAGGTGGAGATGCAGCCACTGCGGGAAGGTCGGACGATGACGATGGTGCTCGCGCCCCTGGCGGCGCGTCCCGAGTAGGAGCCAGACATGCCGAAGATGAAGACCAACCGCGCCACGGCGAAGCGGGTGAAGCGCACGGGCGGGGGCAAGTTCTCCCGGATGCGGGCCAACAAGAGCCACATCCTGACCAAGAAGACCACCAAGAGGAAGCGGCGGCTGCGGCAGAGCACCGTGGCCTCCAAAGCCGATGAGGGGCGCCTCAAGCGCCTCCTCCCCGGCTCCTGATCGGAGGAGGTAGAGGATGCCCCGGGCAACCAGCGCTCCGGCGCGGAACAAGCGCAAGAAGAAGATCTTCCGGGTAGCCAAGGGCT
>CAYQVI010000279.1:0-4583 GCA_964420725.1 uncultured Gemmatimonadaceae bacterium
CATGGGGGGCCTCCGGGGGAGACGTTCTCCCGTGCAGCCCCACCCACAGGCCAGGAGAAGGTCGATGAAGGTTCGGCTTCACGTGCGTCTTGCGGCTCTTGTCGTTGCCTTCGCTCTCTCCGCATCCGGGGGAGCCGCCCAGACCACCGGCTCCATCCAGGGTTCGGTCCGGGCTTCTGGGGATGGCCAGCCGGTGGAGGGGCTCAACATCCAGTTGGAGGGCACCGGGCTCGGCGTCTTCTCGGCGGCGGACGGTTCCTTCCGGATCCAGGGGGTGCCTGCTGGGCGCCAGACCCTCCTGGTGAGCGGGCTGGGGGTGGCCACCACCCGCCGGGACATCTCGGTGGAAGGGGGGGAATCCGTGACCCGGATCACCGTCCTGGTGGATCTCACGGTGAATGCGCTGGACGGGATCACGGTGGAGGCGTCTCGTTCTCCCTCACGCACGGTGGGGGTTCCGGCGCCCCTCCGGGAGCTTCCCCTCTCGGTGGGGACGGTGGACGCCGCCCTCCTCCAGATGCAGGGGGTGGACAACATGCTTACGGCGTTGGGGAACGTCACCGGGGTCCGCCCCATCGAGACGTACGGGGGATTCCACCACTACAACATCCGGGGCTTCCAGGACTTCGTGCTGCTGGTGGACGGGGTGCGGGACGAGCGGCACAACATCTCGGAGAGCGCCCCCATGTCGAACCTCTCCACGGTGGACCGGGTGGAGGTGCTGAAGGGCCCGGCCTCGGTGCTCTACGGGCACTCGGCGCTGGGAGGGGTGATCAACATCCTCCGGAAGCAGCCCTCCTTCACCCCGGCCTACGAGCTCTCCGCAGGGTTGGGGAGCTTCGGGACCCGGCGCACCGCCGTGGGGGCCACCGGGCCGGTGACGGAGTCGCTCCAGTACCGCTTCGACGCCGGGCTCTCCGAGGAGGAGGGGTGGCGGGGATCGGGCTCCACCCGGAGCACCGCGCATCTGGCCCTCCGCTGGACTCCTTCTCCCCGGGACGAGGTGGGGGTGCAGCTGGGGGCCATGAAGGACGACTACCGGCTGGATGCGGGGCTCCCCACCGTGAACGGGGTGGTGCCCGTGGGGGTGGCCAGGGATACCCGCTACAACTCCGGCCAGGACTTCATGGACTACGAGCGCCTGGATCTCCAGGCCAACTGGTCCCGGACCTTCCGTCCGTCGCTCTCGCTGCGGGCGCAGGCCTCCCACGCGTGGGATGACTACCTGTACCTCTCCACCGAATACCTGGAGGTCCAGCCGGGGAACCAGGTGTACCGGGAGTGGTTCCAGTTCGACACCCGGGTGCGTCCCCTCCAGGGGGTGGTGGAGCTGACCCACCAGGGGGAGCGGGACGGTCTCCGGTTCCGCACCCTGGGGGGGTACGCCTTCAACCGCATCGACCGCACCCGCCCCCGGGACCGGAGTCTGGGGGAGGCCACGGTGGTGGACCTCTTCCGCCCCCGGGACGATCAGCCGGCAGTGACCATCGAGGAGGACATCCTCTTCGTCACCGAGGAGACCATCCACGGCCTGTATCTGCAGGAGTTCGTGGAGTTCGATGACAGCTTCCGCCTCCTGGCAGGAGTTCGCCTGGACCTCGTAGATGGTCTCTACCGCACCGACATCCTCCCCACCTCCCGGACCCAGCCCTCCACCGGCACCCCCACCCAGCGGAGCCACTCCCCGGTGACCTTCCGCCTGGGGGCGGTCTGGCTCCCGGCCCCCACGCTGTCGGTGTTCAGCGGATACTCCACCTTCTTCAAGCAGCCCCGGCAGATTCCGGTGGATGGGACCCCGCTGGATCCGGAGACGGGGTGGCAGGCGGAGGCCGGGGTGCGGTACGACCCCACGGACCGCTTCTCCCTGACGCTGGCCGCCTACCAGATCCGGAAGGAGGACGCCATCGTGGGGCTGGGGCAGGGGCGCTTCAGCCAGGCCGGAGAAGCGGAGTCCCAGGGGATCGAGGTGGACGCCCGCTGGGACTCCGGGGCGGGCTTCCAGGTGAGCGGCGGCTACAGCTACACCGACGCCGTCTACACCAGCTTCGGGAACTTCACCGGGAACCGGATCCAGTATGCCCCGGATCACCAGGCCCACCTCTGGGGAGACTACAACCTCCGGAGCGGACCACTCCGGGGGCTCACCCTCTCGCTGGGAGGCAACCTGGTGGGGGACAACTGGGCCGGGCCGGACAATGCGGTCCTCCTCCCCGCCTACACGGTGGTGAACGGGGCCCTCTCGTATCGGCTGGGCGCCGCCACCCTGGGGGTGAACGTGAACAACCTGCTGGACGGTGAGTTCTTCACCACCGCCATCAACGGATTTCAGCTCTATCCCGGCGCGCCCCGGAACCTTCTGGTCCGGGTGAACTGGGAGCTGTGAGCGGGGGGGTGGGCGAGGTGGACCCCTCCGGCTTGCTGGTCGGGGAGGAGGAGGGAGGGGGGGCTCCCGGTTCGGGGGCGGGTCCGGTCGGCCGCCGTGGGATGGCCGGATGGACCCGCCGCCACTGGGTGGTGCGGGTGCACCGGTGGCTGGGGGTCACCTTCTCCCTCCTCTTCCTGGTCTGGTTCCTCTCCGGCTTCGTCATGATGTACGCCGGCTTCCCCGAGGTGGGGTGGAAGGACCGGATCGACCGGGGGGAGCCCTTCCCGACGGAGGTGGGGCCGCTCCTGTCGCCGGGGGAGGCGGCCCGTGCCGCAGGGCTGGCGGCGGCCCCGGACTCCTTCCATCTCCGCTTCGCCCTGGGGCGGGGGGTGTGGGTCTTCCAGCTCCCAGACGGCGAGCGGCGCTCGGTGCATGCCGACGACGGAACCCCCTTCCGGGTGGAGGACCCGGCGCTGGCGGGGCGGCTGGCCATGGCGTGGGAAGGGGGGGGCGGTCCGGTGGAGCGGGTGGTGGCCACCGAGCGGCTGGACCAGTGGACCCCCCGGAGCTTCTACCTCCCCCACATGCCCATCCAGCGGGTGTATCTGGATGATGGACGGGGCACCCGGGTCTACGTGTCGGGGACCACCGGCGATGTGGTGCAGCGCCACGACCGGATGGAGCGCTTCTGGGGGTGGCTGGGCCCCATCCCCCACTGGATCTACCCCAGGGATCTCATCGTCCGGCGCCCGGTGTGGCGGCAGGTGGTGATCTGGACCTCCTTTCTGGGGGTGATCATGAGCCTGGCGGGGCTGGTGCTGGGGTTTGTGCGCTGGCGGCAGGCCCGGGCCCGACCCGGGGGGGCCCTTCGCCTCACGCCCTACCGGGAGCGCTGGTTCCGCTGGCACCACTACCTGGGGTTCCTCTTCGGGCTGGTGACCTTCACCTGGGTCTTCAGCGGGCTGCTCTCCATGACGCCCATGAACTGGAGCCCCGAAACCGGGCTGACGCAGGAGGAGCGGCTGGCGTGGCAGGGTGGGGAGCTGGATCCGGAGGCCTTCGTGCGCCCGCCGGGGGAGGTCCTGGATCGGCTCCGGGAGGCGGGAGGGCCGCCGGTGCGCCTGTTGCGGGGAGTCATGCTGGGGGGGGAGCCCTACTGGGTGGCGCACCAGGACTGGGCCACCACGCGGGTGGTTGCGGCGGGGGTGGCGGCGGGAGGAGCGGTGCCGCAAGGGACGACCCCGGAAGGGACGGGGCCCGGAGAGACGCTGCCTGGAGAAACGGTGGCCGGAGGGACGGTGGCCGGAGGGACGGCGCCGGGAGAGCCGCTGGCTTCCGGTCCCCCGGTGATCCTGGAGCGCTTCCCCCGGGAACTCCTGGTGGCGGGGGTGGAGCGGATGCGACCCACCGCTTCCATCACCGCCGTCACCCCCCTGGAGGGCCCCGATGCCTACTATTATTCCCGTTACAGTCCGGTGCGCTTCCCGGCCCTCCGGGTGGAGGTGGACGATCCCCAGGGGAGCTGGTTCTACCTGGATCCTGCCACCGGGGGGGTGGCCCACCGGTACGAGCGGCGCTCCCGCCTGAACCGGTGGATCTATCACGGGCTGCACTCCTTCGACTTCCCGGGGCTGGACGGCAATCGCCCCCTCTGGGATATCCTGGTCCTCTTCCTCATGGCCGGGGGGACGGCGCTGAGCGTTACCGGGGTGGTGCTCACCGGGCGCTGGATGGAGCGGAAGACGAAACGCTGAGGGGCGAGGGACCTCCACGGGGCTCCCGCCCGCAACGCCTTCCGCCATCGGCGTCTGCGGCCTCCCTCCCTCCGCCGTCCGCGGCCTCCCTCCGGACCCGCCCTTCCTCCCTGGCCCCTGCCAGCCCAGCTTGAGGCCCGGACGGGACCCCCTTCCCCTCCGGATGGGGAGGGCCGCCCCTGTCGGCCCGCGCACACCTGGAGGCCCCCGCAGTGCTGGATGGAATCGCGCTGACGCTGGTCCTGGGGACGGGGCTCTTCCTGGTGGGGCTGGCGCTGGCTCTGGTGGCCCGTCCCCAGACGGCATCCCGCTTCCTCCTGGGCTTCGCCGGTTCGGCGGGAGCCCACCACGCCGAGATGGGGGTTCGCGCCCTGGCGGGATGGGCCTTTCTTCGCCACGCCCCGGGGATGGCCTTCCCCCGGGTGTTCTCCGGATTCGGCTGGATCCTCCTGGTCACCACCGCC
>CAYQVI010000280.1:0-4525 GCA_964420725.1 uncultured Gemmatimonadaceae bacterium
CCCCGCTGGCCCGGATCGCCCGGATCATGGTCTCGTTGTCCCGGTACTTCCCCGTCCCCACCATCAGGCGGGAGGAGAACTCCTGGTCCCCTACCCGCAGGGGTGGATCCACCAACTCCGGCACCGCGACTCCCGGCTCCATCAGCCCCCTCCCACGAAGTGCACCAGTTCCAGCCGATCCCCCGGGGCCAGCGACGCCTGACCGTACCCGTCCCGGGGGAGGATCTCCCTGTTGTGCTCCACCACGATCATCCCGGGCTTGAGGCCCAGGACGTCCAGGAGCGACGCCACCGTGGCCCCGGCCTCCACGGACCGGGACTTCCCGTTGACGATGATCTCGAAGGCCTCCGTACCGGGGGCCGTGCTCGTCCCGCTGTTGTCCATCCGTCGCTCCATTCCATGACTGAGTCCCACTCCGGACCCCTGCTACCCCGGAAGGTCGAGGAAGCGCCGCAGCCCCGCCAGCGGGTCGGGGTGCATCCAGACCGCCCCCAGCACCGCCACCCCGTGGGCCCCCGCCCCCCGGAGCTCCGCCACCCGCTCCGGGGTGACTCCCCCGATGGCCACCAGCGGAACCCCCGCCGCTACCACCGCCACCTCCCGGAGTCTCCCCACCCCCCCGGGCGCGTCCCCGGGGTGGGACCGGGTGGGGTAGATGGCCCCCACCAGGAGGAAGTCGGGAAGGGAGGCGCCCAGGGCCCGGACCTCCTCCAGACCGTGGACCGAGGCCCCCACCAGCGAGACCGGGGGGAGGATCCGCCGGACCGCATCCGGGGTGAGCGACCGGGTCCCCAGTTGTACTCCATCCGCCCCGGCGGCCAGCGCCACATCCACCCGGTCGTTCACCAGGAGGAGGACCCCGGCCTCCCGGGCCCGGGGAAGGAGGAGGGTGGCGAGGTGGAAGAGCCGGGCTCCGCTGCTCCGGGGCCCCCGGAGGTGGAGGGCGACCCCCGGGTCCTCGTCCGCTCCCCCCCGCCGTCGGGCCAGGTGGTCCAGGAGCACCGCCGCCTGCGCCGGGAACTCCGGTCTCTCCAGCACCCCGTCATCGGTGACGAGGTGGAGCCGGGGGATCACCGGAAGCGACGCCCCACCACCACGTCCTGACCGGCCATCCAGGCCCCCGCCTCCATCCGCCGGCGCCCCTGGGGCTGCACCTCACGGATGACCACGGTTCCGGAGCCACAGGCCACCTGCAGCCCCTCCCGGGGGTCGGCCCCCACGATGGTTCCCGGTGCCGCTTCCCCCTCCCGGAGCCGGTCCTCATCGGAAGGCTCCGCCACCCGGGACCGGAACAGCTTCAACGGCTCGTCGTCCAGGGTGCTCCAGGCACCGGGGACGGAGTCCATTCCCCGGATCCAGTGCGACACCCGGGGGGCCTCCAGGGTCCAGTCCACCCGGGCGGTCTCCCGATCCAACTTCGGGGCATAGGTAGCGGCCTCGTGGTCCTGCTCCCGGGGCTCGATGAGGCCGGCGGACATCATGGCCATCGCCTCCACGATGGCAGCGGCCCCCAGCTCCGACAGGCGGTCGTAGAGCTCCGAGGCGCTCTCCTCGTCCCCGATGGCGGTATCCACCTGAAGGAGGATGGGGCCCTCGTCCATCCCGGGGGTCATCTGCATGATGGTCACCCCCGTCTCCGCGTGCCCCCGGGCCACCGCCCAGTTGATGGGGGCCGCGCCCCGCAGTTCCGGGAGGAGGGAGGCGTGGATGTTCACCGACCCCAGGGGGGGGAGATCCAGCACCTCGGGGCGGAGGATATGCCCGTAGGCCACCACCACCGAGATCTCCGGCTTCAGGGCCCGGAGCTCCTCCAGGAAGGCGTCCCCCCGGGGGCGCTCAGGGGTGAGCACGGGGATCCCCTCCTCCTGGGCCAGGGCCTTCACCGGAGAGGGTGTGAGGCGACGCCCCCGGCCGGCGGGGCGATCGGGCTGGGTCACCACCGCCACCACATGATGCCCCTCCTCGGAAAGGGCCCTGAGGGAAGGGAGGGCGAAGGCGGGCGTGCCCCAGAAGAGGATCCTCACGGGAACGTCATGACGCTTCCGCCTCCTCCGCCAGCAGCTTCCGGTAGCGCTTCAGGAGGAACTCCCGCTTCAGGGGGCTCAGGCGGTCGATGAAGAGGACCCCGTCCAGGTGGTCGATCTCGTGCTGGAGCACCCGGGCCAGGAACCCCTCTGCCTCCATCCGCACCGGCCGGCCGGCCGTGTCCTGCGCCTCCACCACCACCACCACCGCCCGCTCCACCAGTTCGTCCACCCCGGGGATGCTGAGGCATCCTTCGGTCCCCCGCTCCGTGGCCCGGGAGGCCTCCACGATCCGGGGATTCACCAGGGCGAAGCGCCCGGCCGTGGGGTCCTCCTCGTTCCGGGTGTCGATGACCAGGATCCGGGACGAGATCCCCACCTGCGGCCCTGCCAGACCCACCCCTTCGGCGTGGTACATGGTCTCGAACATGTCCCGCACCAGCCCCTGCAGGGACTCGTCGAAGGTCTCGATCTCCGAGGCCTCCTGCCGCAGCACCGGGCTGCCCAGCAGTTCGATGGGTCGGATCGGCATTGGACTCTCCTCCCTCCGCCCTATCGGCGGCCCCCCTTCGTGGACCCGCGCTGGCCGCCCCGGCCCCCTGCGGCGGGCTTCTTGTCATCCCCCTCGGCCTTCGTCTCCACCGGAGCCAGGGCAGGGGCGCCAGGGCCACTGATCACCCGGGCGATCCGGCCCCGCTCCACCACCAGGCGGCTTCCGGCGGACTCGATGGTCAGCCGGTCGGCGGCGGCCTCCACCACCTCTCCGATGACCCCCCCGGAGGTGATGATCTCAGCCCCCTTCCCCACCGCCTCGATCATCTGCCGGTGCCGCTCCTGCTCCTTCCGCTGGGGGCGGATGAGGAGGAAGTAGAAGATCCCGAAGATGGCCAGCATCTGGATCACGAGGACGATGGCGCCGTTGGCACCGTCCCGGGGGGCTGCCAGGAGTCCCAGGGTGAGTTCGGTCACGTCGATTGTTGTCCAGCCGAAGGGAATGGTGGACCGGTGGCCCGTGTGTGGGCGCCTTCCGGCCGGTGGCCAATCACATGTAGAAACCTACCCGTTCGAACGGTACCGTTCCAGCCACGCCGCACTCCACCCGGCGAAGCGGCCCTTCTGGATGTTCTCCCGGGCCCGTTCCATCAGTCCAGTGAGGAACCGGAGGTTGTGGACCGTGATCAAGCGATGCCCCAGCGCCTCGCCGCAGGCCACCAGGTGGCGGAGATAGGCCCGATCGAAGCGGGTGCAGGTGGCGCAGTCGCACCCTTCGTCGATGGGGCCTCGGTCCCGGTCGAAACGCCGGGCCTTCAGGTTCACCTGGCCATCGCTGGTCCACGCCGTTCCATGCCGGGCGTTCCGGGTAGGGGCCACGCAGTCGAACATGTCGCACCCCCGGGCCACCGCCTCCACCAGGTCGTCGGGGTACCCCACCCCCATCAGGTACCGGGGGCGGTCCGCCGGCATGTGGGGGTGGAGAGCGGCCAGGGTGTCGTAGGTGGCGGGCTTCGGCTCCCCCACGCTGAGCCCCCCGATGGCCACCCCATCCCACTCCCCCATCCCCAGGATCCCCCGGAGGGAGTCCAGCCGGAGGTCGGGGTAGATGTTCCCCTGCACGATGGGGAAGAGCGACTGCACGGGGGGAGAGAGGGCGCCCGAGGCGTCTGCCGCCTGGTCCCGGAGCTCGTCGAACCGGACACGGCACCGCTCCAGCCACCGGAGGGTGCGTTCGTTGGCCCGCATCACCACACTCCGGTCCGAGCCCCCCGGGGGGCACTCGTCGAAGGCCATGATCACATCGGCTCCCAGTGCCTGCTGGATCTCCATCACCCCTTCCGGCGTGAAGAGGTGCTTCGATCCGTCGATGTGGCTCTGGAAGACCACGCCGTCATCCTGGATCTCCCGGATCTTCCCCAGGGAGAAGACCTGGAACCCCCCGGAGTCGGTGAGGATGGGACCGTCCCACCGCATGAAGGCGTGGAGCCCCCCCAACTCCCGCACCAGTTCGTGCCCCGGCCGGAGGTAGAGATGGTAGGTATTGGCCAGGATCATGGAGGCCCCCACCCCCTGGAGTTCATCCGGCGTGACGGTCTTCACATTCCCCAGCGTCCCCACCGGCATGAAGGCCGGGGTGGCGATGGGGCCGTGGGGGGTGTGGAAGGTCCCGGCCCGGGCGGGGCCGTCGGTGGCGTGGAGCTCGAAGGAGAAGGACATGGGGGGGAAAGGTAGCGAAGGGGGGACCCGGGGGAAGGAGCGGATCACCCGTCGTCCGGGGAACCCTCCCGGGGGAGGATCGCCATGGCGTCTCCGTAGGAATAGAAGCGGTACCCCTGGGCGATGGCTTCGGCGTAGGCGTCCATGATCCGCCGGTACCCCGCCATCCCCGCCACCAGCATGAGGAGGGTGGAGCGGGGGAGGTGGAAGTTGGTGATGAGCCCGTCCACCACCCGGAAGGTGAAGCCGGGGCGGATGAAGAGATCGGTCTCCCCGGAGCCGGGGCGAAG
>CAYQVI010000281.1:0-4506 GCA_964420725.1 uncultured Gemmatimonadaceae bacterium
CCCCCATCCCCCCCCGGCCCACCTCCCGGACGATCCGCCACGCCCCCAGCATCTCCCCGGGGGGGAGGGGGGGCTCCTCCGCCTCGCCGGGGCCGGTGAGACTGGAGATCAGGGGGGGCGCGAACTCCGCCACGTTCTCCCCCAGCCGGGACTCCGAGGAGGTGACGCTGGCCAGGAGGGAGCGCACCTCGTCCAGGAGCGCCTCGTCCCCCCGGCACGCCTCCCGGAGGAAGGCCTCCCGGGCCTCTTCCGGGAGCTGCAGCGCTTCATCGAAGAGGTCGTCCACCTGGCGGAAGCGCTTCGGATCGATCATGCGCCCTCGTTCATGGTCCGGAGGAGCCAGACCCGGGCCCGGGTCCAGTCCCGCTTCACCGTGGGCACGGATCGCCCCGTGGCCTGGGCGATCTCCTCGTGGCTCAGCCCCCCGAAGAAGCGGAGTTCCACCACCTGGGCCAGTCGCTCGTCGGCCTCCGCCAGCGCCTTCAACGCCTCATCCAGCTGCAGAAGGTCGTCCGCCCGCTCATCCCCCGCCAACTGGATGTCATCCAGCGACACCGGCCGGGCTCCTCCCCCCCGCTTGACAGCGCTCCGGGTCCGGGCGTGGTCCACCAGGATGAAGCGCATGGCCCTTGAGGCCAACGCAAGGAAGTGGGTCCGGTCCTGGGGTTCCGCCTTCCCCTGGTCCACCAGCTTCAGATAGGCCTCGTTCACCAGCGCCGTGGTATTCAATGTGTCCCCGGGGCGAAAGGAACCCAGGCGCCTCCGGGCAATCTCCCTCAGCTCGCCGTACATCCGCGCGAAGAGGGCATCCAGCACCGACTCATCGCCGGCGCTGCGGGCCCGGAGGAGGGCCAGGGTATCGAAGTCGGAAGGCATGGAGGGACAGAGCGGGGGCCGGTGCCGGTGCCGGGATGGCCGCCGGACCTGCCCATTGTTCACCCCCACTTCCCCCCTTCGCAACTGGACTCGACGCATGCAGGGCTCCTCCCGCGGTTCTCCTGGGAACCGCCGGGGATCGGCACGGTCCACCCCGGAGATCGAAGGACGGGGAGGAATCGGATCATCCGGTGGCCTCGGAGGTGCACCCCGGAGGCCCTACGGTGCCCGGGGGCCGGGTGGTGTGGATGTGCCGGAGCCGGTGGCCGGGACCGACGGAAGCTGGTATCCTCGCCCCTCGCCCGAGGAGGGCCCGGGCCGCGCACGGACCGGAGCTCCGGCGCCTCTCCTGTTCGCCCCTGGAAGCCACCGGCCCATGAGCTACATCGACACCTTCGACCACGAGTTCCTGGGCTACTTCGGCGGAATCCCCCTGTACCGCCCCCTTGCGGAGGTGCAGGGGAGTCTGGATGCGTACGACTTCGGCTGCTCCCCGGAGCACCTGGTGCTGGGGGGCGGGTCCGGGGAGCACCCCGCGATCATCGTCTCGGAGCTCCGGGCTCCGGTGGCCCACTTCCTCTCCCACTGGATGCTGGCCCGGACGCCGGAGGAGGACGGGGCAATGGAGGAGGTGGGAAAGCTCATCCAGGATGCAGGAGGCGACGTCGGAGAGTGGAACCGGATCCTGGACCCGCTCCTCCACCGGCCCTGGGGAGAGTTCCTGCACTTCGCCGGGTGGGGTGCGGACGACTACCACGCCTTCGGCGGGCACTGCCGGTCCGCCGCCTTCCACACCCCCTTCGCCCCCGGGGAGGGGGCCCTGGAAAACTGGCTGGCGGCCTCGCTGGGGGAGTTTGCCTTCTTCTCCCTCCCGGAGATGGTGGACATCGCCCACCTCCCGGGAGCGCGGACCGTGGTGCGACCCGTCTATGGGAATGTCCTGATCCCCCCGCCCGGCTATCCCACCCTGGGGCGGCAAACCCGGGACGGCCGGGTGATCTGGGGCCACTCCCGCTGGACGCCGGGCTGAGGAGGGAAGCGCCCCCCGCCGCACCATCCGTCACCCGCCGCCGTCGGGGTCGTCCTCCCGGGGCAGATGGAGCTTCATCCCATGATGCGTGGCCTGGAAGCCCAGTCGCTCGTAGAAGCGCAGGGCGTCGGGGCGCCGGAGGTCGGTGGTGAGCTGCACCAGGTGGCACCCCCGCTCCCGGGCCCTCCGGATCGCCTCGCCGAAGAGCGCCTCCCCCAATCCCCGGGACCGGAACGCCTCGTCCACCCGTACCCCCTCCACCTGCGCCCGCAACCCCCCTTCGTAGGTGAGGTGGGGCAGGAAGGAGAGCTGTAGGAACCCTGCCATGGTCCCCTCCACCTCCACCATCAGCAACTGGTGGCTGGGGTCCGAGGCGATGGCCTGGAACGCCGCCTCGTAGGCCGGCGAGACGCCGCTCCCAGGGGCCTCCCGGAGCGCCCCCAGCGGGTCGTGCGCCAGGAGCCGGACCAGATATGGAAGGTCCTCCCGGGTGGCTTCCCGGAAGGCCAGGGAGGGGAGGTCCTGGGGGGGGCGGTCCGGGGCGTCCGGTGTCATGGGCGCGGGGGGGAGGGTGGAGACCGGGCAGGCGGCCCGGTCGGCGCGAAGGTAGATGTGCCTTCCCGGGGCGACAAGGTGGGTGGGTTGCCCGGGAAGCGAGGCCCCCCCGCGGATCCACCGGATCGTCTGGCGTGGGAAGCGTGGGCCGAGCAAGTTCCTGCCGTCACACTTCCTCCAGCCCGGCCAGTCCCATGCCCCGATGGTTCCGTTCCGGAAAGCCCGGTGCCGAGATCCCGCTTCCCCGGTTCCTCGCCCGCCTTGGCCTTGAGCTCCTCGTGGTCTTCATCGGCGTCTACGCCGCCTTTGCGCTTTCGGAGCACGAGGACCGTCGGGACGCTGGGGTCCGTCGGGTCCAGTTGCAGGCGGCGCTGGTCCGGGAGATCGAGGGGGTAACGGTGAACACCCGCCGGGTGGCGGCGGTGATGCCGGGCC
Source organism: uncultured Gemmatimonadaceae bacterium (assembly GCA_964420725.1). GTDB lineage: Bacteria > Gemmatimonadota > Gemmatimonadetes > Longimicrobiales > Gaopeijiaceae > CAYQVI01. The sequence goes on from CAYQVI010000281.1 coordinate 2,897, forward strand.
AGTTGGCCGGATTCGACGCCGCCGTGGCGGCCGGAGAGCGCCCGCCTCTGACCCCCCTCCTGGAAGCGCTGCGTGTGGACAGCTACATGTGGCAGGTGGCGCTGCAGTCTTCCGCCCTGGACCTCTTCGACGTGGCCACGGTCTACGACCTCTCTCGCTTCTACAACGAAGTGAACGCGGGGTTCGAACAGCTTGCCCAACTCCGGGCCCTCTCGGAAACGGTCCTGATTCCCAACCTGGGGCTGGACTCCGACGAGTTCTACGCGCCCGATGGTGCCCTGCGCCCAAAGTACGGCTGGTACCGGGAGGGCCTGGGGCGGCTCCAGTTCCTCTCCAGCAACATCACGATGCTCGGGGACAGTCTGGTGGTGGCGCTGGCTCGGGCGGAGGATTCTGGGGAGCCCCGCTGAGGACCGTCCGGGACCGGGCCGGGGTCCCCGGGATCAGCCCCCTTCCGCGCCGCCCACCCCCTCCCCCAGGAACCCCAGCAGCTCCCGGTTCACCCCTTCCGCCTCGTCGTGCTGCAGCCAGTGGGTGGCGTCGGGGAAGCTCACCAGCCGCCCCCGGTCGCACTTCGCCAGGCTCAGGGGGGCCAGCTCCTTCGAGAGGTAGCGGTCCTGTTCCCCCCAGAGGATGAGGGTGGGGACGGTGACCCGGTTGGAGCCGGGGGCGCGAGGGGGGTGGCGCAGCATGGCCCGGTACCAGTTCAGCATCCCGGTGAGGGCTCCCGGCTGGGCCCAGGCCTCGCGGTAGCGCTCCCGGTCGTCCTTCGTGAAGGAGGATGGATCCTTTCCCCGGAGGTTCCCCGCCAGCAGGTGCCCCCGGTGCCGCCCCAGGAGCCATTCCGGGATTCCGGGAAGCTGGAATGCGAAGATGTACCAGCTCTTGAGGAGCTGCGTCGGCCGCCTCCGGAGCGCCGCCTTCATCACCGACCGGGAGGGGTGGGGGACGTTCAGGATCACCAGCCGCTGTAGCCGTTCCGGGTGGGCGATCCCCACCCACCACGCCACGGCCGCCCCCCAGTCGTGTCCCACCACGGCATGCGCCCGCTCCACCCCGGCCGCCCCGATCAGCCCCACCACGTCCAGCGCCAGCGTCTCCACCCTGTAGGCGGCCACGCCAGGGGGCTTCCCGCTTCCCCCGTACCCCCGCTGGTCCGGAGCCATGACCCGGTAGCCCGCCCGGGCCAGCGCCGGAATCTGCCGACGCCACCCGTACCAGAACTCCGGGAACCCGTGGAGGAGGATGACCAGGGGCCCGTCCTCCGGCCCCGCCTCCACCACCCGGAGCGACACCCCCTGCACGGAGATGTGCCGCTCCCGGAGGGGGACGCCGTCGAGGGAGGGGGGGAAGTCCATCGGCGAAAGCTGGACCGGAACTGGCATGGGATCAAGGCAGCGATGGCGTCGAGTCCTTGGGGTGCCCACTTCCCCCGTGCCCAGCCATCGGGTCACACCCGAAGGTTGTCCTTCTCCGGACGCGGTCCTAGTCTCGCTTGAAGGGCCGTTCCACACGCGCCGAGATCTACGCACCCATCCGGACCGGGATGTACAGGTGGACGATCCAACCGTAGGCAGTGCAGCGGGGCTCCCCACCCCTCCCGACCCCCT
>CAYQVI010000282.1:0-4499 GCA_964420725.1 uncultured Gemmatimonadaceae bacterium
GATCGGCTTCCTCCGGGATCAGGACGGAAACCTGGTGGGGCTGATGGAGGAGCGGATGGTGCGGCTGTGAGGCTCGTGCTGACCGGATGGGGATGGGATGACGGTTGGGGCCGGACGCTCGACGCCCTGGGCGAACACGGCGTCCCCGCCCGGGTGGTAGGGCAGGAGCGGGACCGCTGGGCCATCCAGATGGAGGGTGGGGCCGCCCTGGCCAGGGTCAGCCAGGGCCTTCGTCTGCCCGCGCTCCCCGTGGTTGGGGACTGGATCGTGGTGGAACCCGGCCCCCTGCCCCCGGACCCGTGGTCGGTCCGCGCTGTGCTCCCCCGTCGGACCGCATTCTCCCGGGGCGCGGCGGGAACGGGGTCATCCCCGCAGGTCCTGGCGTCCAATGTGGACCGCGTCTGGATCGTGCACGGTCTGGACGCCCCCCTGAACCCCCGGCGGCTGGAGCGCTACCTGGCCGTCGCATGGGAGAGCGGGGCGATTCCCGAGATCATCCTCACCAAGGCCGATCTCTGTGCGGATGTGGAGGGCGTTCTGGCGGAGGCAGTGGTGGTGGCGACGGGTGCCCCGGTGCGGACGGTGAGCAGCGCCGATCCGGCGGCCGTGGAGACCCTCCGGGCCGCGCTGGCCCCGGGCTCCACCGTGGTGCTACTGGGGCCCTCCGGCGCCGGCAAGTCCACTCTGGTGAACCTCCTCTCCGGGGAGGATCGGACGGCCACGGCACCGGTGAGGGAGACCGACCTGAAGGGGCGCCACACCACCACCCGCCGGGAGCTGTACCTTATCCCCGGTGGTGCCCTGCTGATGGACACCCCGGGGATCCGGGAGCTGCGGGTGTGGGAGCTGGGGGAGGGGCTGGAGCAGGCGTTTCCCGAAATCGCGGAGCTGGCCCGGCGTTGTCGCTTCGGGGATTGCCGGCACGAGACGGAGCCGGGGTGCGCCGTGCGGGAGGCAGAGGAGGGGGGCCACCTGGATCCGGAGCGTCTGGCCAGCTACCGGAAGCTGGAGGCGGAGGCCGAGTACCAGGCCAGGAAGACCGATCACCGCGCCCGGCAGGCCGCCCTCGCCGATCACAAGACGGCCCTGAAGACGCTGAAGCACCATCCCAGGTACAGGGGGCAGGAATGAGCACCGAACGGTCGCCTGAAGTCCAGTCTCCAGACCCCCTGGCCGAGGTGAAGGACTTCTGGAACCGCGTCGCCCCCGACTGGGAGACGCAGGTGGGGGAGGACGGCGACCGGAATCGCCGGCTCAACTCCGATCCGGTCCTCTGGGACTTCCTGGGGGAGGTGCGGGGGCGGGACGTCCTGGATGCCGGCTGCGGGACCGGATACCTGTCCCGGAAGCTACATTCGGCCGGTGCCCGGGTGGTGGGAGTGGACCTGTCGGACGGCATGGTGGCCATCGCGAAGGAACACGCCCCGGAACTGGATCTGCGGGTGGATTCGGTGTCTGCGCTGGCCACGCTGGAGGACGATCGTTTCGACCTGGTGGTGTCGAACTACGTCCTCATGGATGTGCCCCTCCTGCAGGAGACGGTGGACGCGTTCCACCGGGTGCTGCGTCCCGGCGGGGCAGCGGTGGTGATCTTCTCCCATCCCTGCTTCCCCCAGAGTCGACGTACGGAGTATCCCGGGGGCGGGAGCAGCTACCGGTGGGAGCAGACCTACTTCGAGCGGCAACGGGTGGTGGATCCCCCCTGGGCGCATTTCACGGAAAAGTTCATCTGGTTCCACCGCCCCCTCTCGGACTACTGGAAGGCCTTCACCGGCGCGGGCTTCCGGGTGACCCGCTTCGAGGAGCCCCGGATCACTGTGGACCGCCATCACCTGGCGGGCTCCCCCCGGGAACTGGAAAGCATGAAGACCCGGCCCTACTCGGTGGCCTTCCGGTTGGAGAAGGGGTGACGAAGCTCCGCACCCTCCTCCTCCTCGCCACCCTCGCCCCCTTCCGGAATGCCTACCTGCTCCGGGGGCTGGTGGTATGGATGGCCGTGCGGCTGGCGCTGGCCTTCGGAGGCGCTGCGGAGACGGCCGGCCCCGTGGGGATCGTGCTGGCGGGGGTCGTGGGGGCGGCGGTGTGGCTGGATGCCCGGCGGCGGGCCGAGGACCTCTTCCTGGGGAATCTGGGCATCCCGGGGTGGACCATCGGGGTCATGGCCACCCCCCTGGTCCTGCTGGTGGAGATGGTGGTTCCGTGAACCCGGTGGAAGGGGTGCCCCAGGTGGTGCTGGAGGCCGACGGCGTGGGGAAGTCGTTCCGGGGCAAGGCTGTGCTCCGGTCGGCGGGGGTCCGGGCCCGGGCGGAGCGGGTCACCGCCCCGATGGGGCGAAACGGCTCGGGGAAGTCCACGCTCCTGCGCATCGCCTCCGGACGGCTTCGGGCGGATCACGGCCGGATCCTCTTCCGGGGGAGCTGGGTTCCGGCGCCCGCCCTGGCTCGATTGGCCGGAGACGGGCTCTTCTACTCCGCGCAGGACTCCGCCCTCACGGAGCTGTTCACCCTCCGGGAGCAACTGGATGCGGTGGAGAGGGTGTGGGGAGGGGGGCGAAACCGGACCGAGGTCCTTGAATCCATGCGCCTGAGCGACCTCCTGGACCGCCGCCCCCGGGAGATGTCCGGCGGGGAGCGGCAGCGGGCCACCCTGGCCATGGCGCTGCTCCGGCGTCCCCTGTGTCTGCTCATGGACGAGCCTTTTGCCGGCGTCGCCCCGAAGGACCTCCCCCTGGTGACCCTAGGGCTCCTGACCCTCCGGGAATCCGGGTGCGCCGTGGTGGTCACCGGGCACGAGGTGAACGAGCTCTTCGCCCTGGCCGACGAGGTGGTGTGGGTGGTGGCGGGCACCACCCATTCCCTTGGCTCCCCTCAGCAGGCGGCTGCCCACCACCAGTTCCGCCGGGAGTACCTGGGAACGGGGTGGAGGGCGGGGTGATGGGGGTGGGGGGTAGGCCCCGCTGTCGATCCGGCGGCGTCCACGACGACCAGGGTCGAAGCAAGGGGGCCGTCCTCGGTCCTCCCACATGAACAAGGAGCGACATCCCATGTCCCGTGAGCTGGACGCCCCCGTCCTTGCCGCCGTGCTGGACGGCTGGGACCGCCACAACCGGGTGCTGATGAACCTGGCAGGGGTGATTTCTGAGCGAGGCTTCGCCGCCCGGGCCCTCCCCGGGAGCCCTTCCGTGGGGGAGATGTTCACCCACATGCACCACGAGCGGATGGTGTCCGTGGCCGAGGAGGTGCCGGAGCACACCGGGCGGATGCCGGAGGGCGAATGGGTGGAGGTCGCGGGCGCCGACGAAGTCCTGGGGATGCTGGAGGAGAGCGGCAGGGTCGTCCGGGCGGCGGTGGAGGGGCGGGTCACCGCAGGGCGGCCGCTGGATCTCCATTTCGCCCATCCCGTGGTCCTGATCCAGTTCCTGATCTTCCACGAAGGGTATCACCACGGGCAGATCAAGCTGGCGCTGAAGGCGGGGGGGATGCCGATCTCCGACGAGGTCGCCGGCCCGCTGGCCTGGGATGTGTGGCGGGGACGGGAGCCGCTGCAGCAGATGGGGTGATCCCCTTCAGTCCTCGCTGTACCCCCGGCTCCGGAGGAAGCGGGCGATCTCTGCGGCGTCGTCGATCACATCCACCGTCCCCGGCTTCACCCCGGTGCGGACCAGGAGTCCGCTACCGGCCGGGGTGGCCACCACCATGGCATCCGTGGTAACGCAGACGGCCGTGGCCGATTCGTCGATCTGCATCAGGCTCCCGCTGAAGAGGACCCCGCCGCCGCCGTCTCCCAGGGCGGCCCCATTCCCGTCGTCCGCCGGGGTGGCCTCTCCCCCCACCCAGGTGGCTCCGGAGAGGAGCACCACATCGTTTCCCCCCTCGGAGAAGTCCCCTGGACCGGCGTCGACCACCGGCGCCTCCCCCAGGAGGTCGGCACGGAGCCGGGCCGCCTCGAAGTCTGCCTCGACGTTCGCCTCCTCCACGGCGATCCGCACCGTTCTGCCGTCCTCCAGCCGCACCGTGAGGGCATGGCGGTCGATCCGGAGCCCCATCCATGGACTCCGGAGGAGGCGCAGCGCTTCCACCGTCTCCTCCGTCGCCTGGTAATTGTACTGCCTCATCCGTCTCTCCTTCCTACCTCGCCAAACGGACGAGGGGGGGGCGTCTCTACGCCCCCCCCTCCCACATCACTCCGGACGGGCGGAGACCCGCCTCCTCCGTTCCAACGCTCCTACTGCTGTGCCGCAATCCCCCGCAGCGTCCGGGCCAGCGCCTGCATCTTGTCCGCATCGCCGCCCAACTGTCCGGCGCGGATCCGGGCCACATCCATCTCCAGCGCCTGGACCACCCGGGTCATCTGCGCTCCGGTGGCATTCCCCCCCAGCACCTCCTCCACCTGCCGGGCTCGCTCATCCAGGATCCGCTTCTCCCGCACGAGCTGCTCGAGATAGGCCCGGGCCACCGGCACCGCTGCCGGCCAGGTGAAGCGGGGCTGCATCTGGGCGT
>CAYQVI010000283.1:0-4485 GCA_964420725.1 uncultured Gemmatimonadaceae bacterium
ACGGGGTGGTGCAGGAGAACCTGGTCTGGAAGGACACCGCCATCGTCCCCACCGGTTCCACCATGGACCTTCTCGTGGAGATGTCGAACCCCGGGGACTGGATGATCCACTGCCACATCGCGGAGCACCTGCATACGGGGATGCACTTCCACTTCTCGGTGGCGGAGCGGTAGGGCACTACCCCGGGTCGACCAGCCCGGACGGGGCGCCCCACCGGAGACCGGCAGCGGGGGGGTTTTCCTCCGGGGAGGCTTCCAGCCGCACAGGGAGGCTTCGCCCCCTCGCTCGTCTTCTTGCGGCAGGGTGCAGAAAAGGCCCTCCCCCGGTTTCCCGGGGGAGGGCCTTCGTGCTGCCGCGTGGGTCGGAAGCCGGCGTGAACCGGTTCGGCCTCACATGTCCGTCATCAGCGGTTCAGCACGATTCCCGCAAGGATGCGGTGGTCGTCATAGAGCTGAAGCCCCTGGTGCTCGACGAAGATCCGGATGGGATTGCCGCGGTCATCCGACGCCACGTCGAACTTCAGTCCGTACGCCGGGTTGATGGACAGCAGCCGCTGGTTGGTCAGTGCCGCTCCCAGCTGCAGGTACGGCTCGTAGCGCCGCTCCCCGCCCAGACCGAAGGTGTAACGGCCGTTCAGCCCCAGCAGGAGGGACATGTCCCCCTCACCGAACCCGAAGGCCAACTCGGGAATCACCTCAACAGGCACGTTGGGCCTCAGGAAGCCCATGCTGGCACGGACTCCCAGCAGCACCTGGACATCCCGCCGGAACTGCAGGCCGGAGTAGGGCTCCACCGATCCGGCCTTCCACTGGAAGCCCTCTCCCACGACCTGGACCCCGGGCGTCGGCGTCGCTCCCCCCGGCATCACCACGACAGGCGCCCGGGCACCTTCCTGGATCCCCAGGGCGCGCAGCTCCTGCCGCACGGCGTCCCGGATGAGGGCGGCCAGCTCGTCACGGCTCATCCCCAGCCCTCCGCTGACCACAGCGTCGGTCACGGCTCCTTCCACGCGCTGGGCTTCCTCCGAGGTCATCTGTCGGGACTGTCCCGCATAGGCCTCGCCGTAGCGCAGGATGATCTCTCCCACTTCGGGCACAGGAATCACCATGGTGCGACCGGCCCGGACCGTGTCCCCATCCAGAACCCTGGCGCGCTCCACAGAGGCGGGATCCTCACCCGCCCGCAGCCGGCGGTTCTCCTCCCGCAGACGCTCCACCTCGGCATCCCGGCGCTCCATCTCCTCCTCGAGGATCCGGTTCGCCCGCTCCTGCGCGGACTCGTCCGCGCGGGCAACACTGGAACGGGTGCGGGCCCCGGCCCCGAAGCGGAGGGAGAGCCCGGCGCTGTACTGCCAGGAGGAGACGAGGTCGTCGGGGTCGGTCACGTCTTCCAACTGCTCCCCCGGGGTCATGAGGAGATTCCGTGCCCCCAGGTCCACCCGTACGATGTCGCCGAGGCTGAAGGCCACACCTCCACCGAGAATCAGGTGGTCCAGATCCCCGGGGTCGTCACCCTCGACGTCGAAGAAGTCCTCGGTGAAGCGGATCCGTCCCAGCCCACCGACCAGGAACGGAGAGAGTCCGGGCCCGGTATTCAGCGAGAAGCGGGCTTCGGCTCCGTATCCCTCCACATCCTGGAACTCGGAGAAATCGTCGTCGGTCCCACGCCAGTAGTGGGCACGGAGACCCACGTTCTGGTTGAAGTCCACCCCAGCCCGAACGCCGGCGCCGTACTGCCGCCCCAGGTCGAACTCGTCGGCAAAATCCGTGCGGACCGCGAAGGGCTCCATGGCGATTCCGGGAACCAGGCCACGGAAGCCGCTGTCTTCGAACCCTGCTCCCAGGGGAATCCTCACCCCGGCTCCGTAGACCCACGACCCGACGATTCCGTCATCCGGGAACTCGTCGTCCGCCACGGCTCCGGCCACAAAGGGCTGGGAGAGACGGGTCGTCCAGTTCTCTGCGGTCAACTCCGCCCCGAGCCGGTCGCCCAGCCCGAAGCGCAGCCCCCCTCCATAGCGAAGAAGGATGCGGTCGCTCTCCTCACCTCCGTCGGGAGTCACCCGGAGAAGACCCCCTCCTCCCTTGACGAAGGGAACGAAGGATCCCCGGGCGAGGTTGACCATGATGTCGGCGCCGTAGGTCCTCACATCCCAGAGGGACGGTGCGTCGGAGGCCGGCGTCAGCCCGTCCCGGGGCTCCACCTCGTCTGCCCAGGCGTAGAAAGGCTGCAGGGAGAAATAGGGCCCGAAGTCCACGGATGCCCTCGCTCCCCAGAGTCGGAGTTGGTCATCGAAGCCAAAGGCGTCATCCCATCGAACTTCCTGGTACGTGGGGATGACCGAGTAGGATACCTGCTGGGCCGATACCGGCGGGGCCACGAGCGCCACGACCCCCAGTAAGGCCATTGAACCAAGAGCAACCACTCTTGAATGTGTTTTCATCTATCGCCCCTTTGCAGTGGAATCCGATCACCTGCATGACAATTCTGTCCTCCTGGTGAGCGTATCCGACAGGATACAGGAGATCAGTCTACGTAATACACCATCCAGGCAAGATTGGTTCCAATTTGGCCATTCCGAGCTGTGGGATGGGTGGAGCCGTTCAATGCGTCCCAGGGCAGGGCACTTGCTACAGAGAGACTGTAAAGCATACACACGGACAGACTGCAACTGTGTTGCACCCTGGGCGCCCTCCGTCTATTGTGTGGGCGATTGGTGCGACTGGAGCCCTCGCTGTTGGGTGTTCACCCGGAGGATGGGGAGCGTCCCCCGATGATGGAGTCGACGTCCGTTCAAGCCACCCATGGAGGTCTGCCGGCGCGGCTGACGACGGCGGGCCGACCGCCCACCGTGTCGCGTCCGCCCGGGGAGACACCCTGATGGGGGCGCCTCCGACGAGGGCGCTCATGACCCGGGTGGCAGAACATTTCCGGGCCCTGGGTGAGCCCACCCGCCTGGTCCTCCTGAACGCCCTCCGGGATGGCGAGAGGAGTGTCTCCGAGCTGGTGGAGGCCACCGGCCTGGGTCAGGCCAATACCTCCCGTCACCTCTCCCTCCTCCACTCCCTGGACTTCGTGCACCGCCGGCGGGACGGGGTGAACGTCCTCTACTCGCTGGCGGATCCCCGGGTCTTCGAACTGTGCGACATCATGTGCGGCAGGATGGGCGAGGAGCCCCGCTTCTCCGCTCCCGGAGGCGCGTCCCCGGGGGAGGGGGAGGAGGATGACCGGAATGGGTGAGAGCCCGCTACTCCTGGATCCCGGCGCTCCCGATGCGCCCTCCTGGATGTCCATGGACGATGTGGTGATGGGAGGGCGGTCTTCCAGCCGGATGGAGCGGACGCCGGAGGGGGATGCCCTCTTCCACGGCCGGGTCATCCTGGAGGGAGGGGGCTTCGCCTCCGTCCGCACCCGGGTGGACTGGTCCCACATCCCGCCCTCCCGGGGCCTGCTCCTGAAGGTCCTGGGGGACGGCCGGCAGTACCGTCTCCGGCTCTGGATGACCCCGGGGATGAACCAGGTGGCCTACCAGAGCGCCTTTGTGGCAGCGGCAGGGGAGTGGAGCGCGGTGGAGCTACCCTTCGCCACCTTCACCCCCTCGTTCCGGGGGAGGGAGGTTCCCGGGGCTCCCCCCCTCGAACCGGAGCGGATCGTCCAGGTGGGGCTGATGGTGGCGGACCGACAGGGGGGTGCATTCCGGCTCCTTCTCCGGGAGATCCGGGCCCTCTCCTGATGGTTCCGGTCCCCGGCCCCCCCCGGGGCGTCAGTTCCCCGCCAGACCACCCTGCAGCGTGAACTTCTGGAAGCGCCGACCGGGATCCGCCTCGGCCACATAGACATTCCCCCGGGAGTCCGAGCTGATGTTGTGGGGGCGTCCCATCTGCCCGGGGCCCGTCCCCTCGCTCCCGAACTCCCCCACGATCTCCAGATCCCCCCGGCGGAGAATCCAGATCCGGTGTTCGGAGCCGTCCGCCACGTACATGAAGGTCTGGTCGGCATCGTTGGAGAAGGCCACGTCGAAGGCGGCGCCGCCCCCCTCCCGGAGCACCTTCTCCGCCACGAACTCCCCCTCCCGGGTGAAGACCTGGATGCGGCTGTTGGTCCGGTCCGCCACATAGACCAGCCCATCCCTGGAGCCGTCGATCCCGTGGACGAGATTGAAGAAGGAGGGAGGGGGAGTCCCCGGCTCACGGGGCCCCCGCACCACCTCCACCTCATCCACCGGCTCGTTGCCGTACGCCCCCCAGTGCCGGCGGTACTCCCCGGTGGCGGCGTCGTAGACCACGACCCTGCGGTTCCCGTACCCGTCTGCGATGTAGAGCTCGTTTCGCTCCGGGTCCACGAAGAAGTCGGCGGCACCTCCCAGGAGGGTGCGGTGATTGCTCCCCCCCACCTGGTCGAACTCCCCGATGGTGAGGAGGTGCTCCCCGTCCCGGGTGAACTTCATGACCTGGTGGTGGATGGAGGTCCCCACCCAGACGAAGT
>CAYQVI010000284.1:0-4471 GCA_964420725.1 uncultured Gemmatimonadaceae bacterium
CTGACGGAAGCCATTGCCCTGCTGGCGCAGGGGGAGACCGGCGGAGAGACGGAGCGGGGGGCCACCCAGGAGGCGTTCCCCGGGGTCGCCCGATGGCCCGCAGAGGCCCTGACCCTGCTGGAGCGGGCGGAAGCCCGCCTCCGGGAAGGAGATTTTGCCGGCTTCGGTGATGCCCTGGACGAACTCAGGAGCCTTCTCCGCCGGATTGATGCGGAGGGACCACGATGAGCCGGATCGAAGAGAGCCGTCCCTGCGGGTTGCTCCCGCCGGAGCGGCTGCGGTAGCTTTGGCCGGCTGTAGACCGGGCATGCCCGGCAACCGATGTTCCGCAGGCCCGTACCCGCGGCCTGCCCACCCCCAACTCCCGAACGGGAAGGGTCATGGATATCCACGAGTACCAGGCCAAGGAACTCCTTCGATCGGCCGGCATCCCCGTACCTCCCGGCGAGGTCGCGGAAACCGCTGATGAGGCCGAGGCCATCGCCCGGACGCTGGGCGGCCGTGTTGTGGTGAAGGCGCAGGTGCACTCCGGAGGACGGGGGAAGGCCGGTGGTGTGAAGCTCGCCTCGTCCCCTGAAGAGGCCCGGGAGTATGCCTCCCGGATCCTCGGGATGGAGATCAACGGCCTCACCGTCCACAAGGTCCTGGTGACTCCTGCCGAGGACATCGCCTCCGAGGCCTATGTGGGGATCCTGGTGGACCGGGCCTCCAAGGCACCCCTCTTCATGGTCTCCGCCGAGGGTGGCGTGGACATCGAGGAGGTGGCCCACACCAATCCCGACGCCATCAAGAAGCTTCCGGTGGACCCCCGCTACGGGCTCCTTCCGCACCAGGCCTACGGGCTGGCATGCGAGCTCTATTCCGACCCCGGGCAGATCAAGCAGGCCACGCGGATCATGGGCCAGCTCCACGATGCCTTCCGGGCCTCCGGGGCCTCCATGGCCGAGATCAACCCCCTCATCGTCACCCCCGAGGGGGAGGTGAAGGCCATCGACGCCAAGATCTCCCTGGATGACAACGAGCTCTTCCGTCACCCGGAGATCGAGGCCTATCGCGACCTCTCCGCGGAGCCCTGGGCGGAGACCCGGGCCCGGGAGGCCGGCCTCTCCTTCGTGAAGCTGGATGGCGACGTGGGGTGCTGCGTGAACGGCGCCGGGCTGGCCATGGCCACCATGGACCTGGTGAAGTACTACGGCGGGGAGCCGGCCAACTTCCTGGACATCGGCGGTTCGTCGAATCCCGAAAAGGTGGTGGCGGCGCTGGAGATCATCACCTCCGATCCCAACGTGAAGGCCATCCTGTTCAACATCTTCGGGGGGATCACCCGCTGCGACGACGTGGCCAGGGGAATCATCGAGGCCACCCGCCGGATCGACATCAAGACCCCCATCGTGATCCGGCTCACCGGTACCAACGAGCATGTGGCCCTGGAGCTCCTGAAGGAGGCCGGGTACACCGCCTTCACGTCGATGGACGCGGTGGTGGAGAAGGCTGTTCAACTCGCGGCGGAGACCGGGTGAGCCGATCCGGCTTCCCTTCCGCTCCCAAGACCTGATCACGACGACACGAGCCGAGACGAATGGCCATCTTCATTGACGATTCCACGCGCCTGGTGGTGCAGGGCATCACCGGGCGGGACGGATCCTTCCACGCCACCCAGATGATCGAGTACGGCACCCAGGTGGTGGCCGGCGTGACCCCGGGGAAGGGGGGCACCACCTTCGACGGGCCCGGTGGTGTGTCCGTGCCCATCTTCAACACGGTGGAGCAGGCCGTCCGGGAGACCGGGGCCAACACCTCCGTGATCTATGTTCCTCCGGCCTTCGCAGCGGGCGCCATCATGGAGGCCGCCGATTCCGGGGTGGACTTCGTGGTGGCCATCACCGAGGGGATTCCGGTGCTGGACATGACCCGGGCCTACCAGTTCGTGCAGGACCGGGGTGTCCGGCTCCTGGGGCCGAACTGCCCGGGGCTCATCACCCCGGGTCAGTCCAAGGTGGGGATCATCTCCGGGCAGATCTGCACCCCGGGTCCCGTGGGAGTGGTGTCCCGGTCGGGGACGCTCACCTACGAAGCGGTCTACCAGCTCACCAGCCAGGGGATCGGGCAGACCACCTGCGTGGGAATCGGGGGAGACCCCATCATTGGAACCAATTTCATCGACTGCCTGGAGGCCTTCGGGTCCGACGGCGTCACGGAAGCCATCGTGATGATCGGTGAGATCGGGGGCACGGATGAGCAGGAGGCCGCTGAGTGGGCGAAGGCCAACCTCTCCATCCCGGTGGTGGGGTTCATCGCCGGGCAGACGGCGCCTCCTGGGCGACGGATGGGTCACGCGGGCGCCATCATCAGCGGCTCCGCCGGCACGGCCGCCGAAAAGATGAAGGTGTTCGAGGAGAACGGGATTGCAGTGGCCCGTCGCCCTGCGGACATCGTGGGGCTGATCCGCAACGCCCTGGCGAGTTGAGGCGGGCTTCGGCCCGGACCGATCCATGATGAAGGCGTCGGATCTCCTGACTCCCGACCGGGTGCTGGCTCCCTGCCCGGTGGCCGATCTCCGGGGCGCCCTGGAAGCGGTCCTGCTCCGCCTGGAGATGGGGCAGTCGCTCAGGGGAGGGACCGTTCCTGGGATGGTGGACGCCCTGGCCTCCGGAACCGCCGGTGAACTGGTGATGGTGACGGAGGGGATCGCCCTGCTGGCCGCACGGACCGACAAGGTGACCGACCTCACGGCCGGGATGATGGTGGCGCCGGAGCCCTTCTCCCTGGAGCCCCGTGAGCCCGGGGGGGTGGCGGAGGTGCTCTTCGTCCTCCTCACCCCCCGTCGCCTTTCCACGCTGAAGGTACAGGCCCTGCCCTCGCTGATCCGGGTCTTCAAGGACGGCGAGCGGGGCCGCCGGCTCCGGCGGGCTCGGGATCCAGGAGAGGTGCTGGCCCTCCGGGAGCTGATGGAGGTGGAGCTGGACGAGCGCCTCCTGGTGGAGGATGCCATGACCCCTCTGGGATACCGGGTCTTCCCGGAAACGCCCCTGTCCGAGGTCCTGGACCTGATGGTGCGCCGTGAACTCCCCGCCATCCCCGTGGTGGGGGAGCGCTACGAAGTCCTGGGGGTCATCACTGCGCATGAGGCGCTCCAGCACCTCCTCCCCAGGCGGGTCAGCGGGGAGGGGATGGAGGGCTCCGGGTCGCCCGGTGCAGCCCTGGCCCGGGAGGTCATGACCCGGTCCGTGATGTGCGTCTCCGAGGACCAGAGCCTTCTGGAGGCCGCAAACCTGTTGGTGAACCGCGATGTAGCGCAGGTCCCCGTGATCCGGGAGGGGGAGTTCGTGGGATTCCTCACCCGGGACGCTGTTCTGAGGAAGCTGAGTTCCACCTGACCATCCATCGAGTCGAGCCATGAATCGCACCCTCGCCATCATCAAGCCGGACGCCGTGGCGTCCGGTCGGGCCGGAAAGATCATCGCCCACCTGCAGGACGCCGGATTCGCGGTGAAGGCACTCCGGATGACCCGACTCACCACGGCGCAGGCCCGGGCCTTCTATGCGGTCCACTCCGAGCGCCCCTTCTACGGGTCGCTGGTGGACTTCATGACATCCGGGCCCGTGATCCCCATGGCCCTGGAGGCCGAGGGGGCCGTCCGGAAGCTCCGGGATGCCATCGGGGCCACCGATCCCGCCGAGGCCGCCGAGGGCACCGTCCGGCGCCTCTACGCCGAGTCCAAGGAGCGGAATGCCATCCACGCCTCCGATTCGGACGAGAACGCGGCGACGGAGATCGGGTTCTTCTTCTCCGGGAGCGAGTTCCTGGCGCTGGAGGGATGACCCCGGGGGGAGCGGGGGGAGAGGGGAGCCCCCCCTCCCGGAACCGAGGGGATCGTTGACAGAAGCGGTTGTCCGCCTGTATTTTTCGAGTCTATGCTCAGGCTAGACCTTGTCGCGTTGGAACGTATTCGGACCATCGATCTGGAAGCGGTCATTCCGGTCGACGCCGAACTCTGGTCGGGAACCGCACTGCGCTTGATCGAACCGGTTTCGGTACAGTTGAGGGCCTCCCTCGGCCACGCCGACCAGATCCTGCTCCGGGGCACCATCGCGACCCGCCTGGAAGGGGAGTGTCGGAGGTGTCTCGGCCGTGTGGAGATGCCGGTGTCGCTGGAGCCGACACTGCTGTTCGTGCCCCGGGGCGGGGAGGCGGCAGAGGAGGAGGACGAGGAGCTGGAGGAGGATGACGGCCTCCGGCTGTACGATGATCGTGCGATGGAGATCGACCTGGCCGATGTGGTGCGTGAGGAACTGATCCTGAACGTGCCCGCCTGGCCGTTGTGCCGCTCCGACTGCCGGGGGCTCTGCCCCCAGTGCGGCCTGGATCTGAACGAAACGTCCTGTACCTGCACCACCGAGGAGTCCGACTCCCGCTGGGCTGCGTTGCGGGCTCTCAAGAACGAGGACTGAGGTCACCATGGCTGTTCCC
>CAYQVI010000285.1:0-4462 GCA_964420725.1 uncultured Gemmatimonadaceae bacterium
GGCGGGGGAGTTCCCGCTCGGCGTCCATGCTCCGGAGCCCCCGCCTCAGCGCCTCGTTCACGGCGGCCTTGAGGGTAAGGGACTCCCGGGCCTGGATGCGCTCCAGGGCGATGGCCACGTCGTCGTCGATGGTCAGGGTTGTTCTCATACATCAAAGCATCAAGTGCTGATGTCGTGATGTCAAGCACCCACGCAGGACCGCGCCGGAGTCATATCCGTCTGGCTGAGGTCATCGCCCTTGAACAGCAGCGGCTGACGGGCGGCCATGGCGACGCCGTAGGCGAGGCAGACCCTCACCGACCGGAAGCGGAACGTACCGGGAGTGGATGGAGGCCGGGGGCTCCCCCCTGAAGGTGCCGGGAGCCGCGGACGGCGAGGCCGACGGGGACGCTGGCCCATAGCGGCGGTCCGGCCGTTGTGATGGGCGGCCGCCCTCGGGGAAGTCGGCCGCCTTGATGGGAAAAGCCGGCCGGGTCTTCCCGGAGGAGGAAGTCGGCCTCCGTGAACAGGGCCGAGGCGGGCTTCAGCACGGTTCGGGACAACCAGAGGGGGAAGTCCTTCGCCTCCTGTATAGGCACGGATAGCATAAGCGTGACTGTACTATCTGACGGCTTGATTCTCGACAAGATTCGGTCTGGGGTTACCGCCCGCCCACGGGCGCCCACTGGGACAGGTGACCCCGGTGGCCTTCCGGGCGGGCCAGGCTTCCGATGGCAATCGGCCCAGTTCGCTGAAGAAGACGCTGGCGGTGGGGCTATGGACGATCCGGTGCACTGTGGGGTGGCGGTGGCTGCTGTGGCGGGGCCTTTCAGAGGAGGTTCGACTGGAGCGCACCCTCGACCAGCTTCGCCGGATGGCGCCCTCGCGGGATGGAACGTTCTGGAGCGGGGTCTCCAGCGGGTACGTCATCGATCGGCACACGATGGATGGACCGCTGCAGGGGTCCTGGGTTCTCCCGCCGCCGTGGGAAGAGGTTCAGGATTCGCGGATCCGGGCGGGCTTCCCCAGCCTCTGCTGACGACCCTGCAGGAAGACCCCGAGGGGCTTCTGTGGGTGGTGTCCCGTCGCGCGGATCCACGGTGGGAGGAGGCGATGTCCTCCAGCTTCGCTGCCCATGGGTTGACCCCGCAGATTGACGTGTTCGAGGGGTACTTCGACTCCGTCGTGGATGTCCTGGCCCCGGAGTCCGGGCGGCTGGTGGTCCGGTCTGAGTGGCCGGGGGACCTCCTGCGGTTCGTGGATCCGGGACTGGTTCTGGCCTATGAAGACGCGGAGGTGGAGCCCAAGCTGGTGCTCTACCGGGTGAGGTTGGAGGGGAGGTGAGGGATTATCGTTCAAACGCACAGAAGACAGTCCAGGCCGGGGAGGGGTGAGGGAGGTCGCCCCCGGCCCTCAGGCCTTCCGCTTGAACTGCACATCTTCAAGGCCTTCGAAATCAGCATCCTGGGTCCATAGCATCGCCCCGTGCGCCCGGGCGGTCGCCAGCACGATGCTGTCCGCCAGGGCCAGACGCGTCGCCACACTGAGTTCCGCGGCGTCCAGCGACAGGCGATCGTCCAGGTCGATGATCCTGCCCTGACGCATGGCCGCCACCACCTGCAGCGCGTCGTCACGACCGGCATGGCGAAACAGGTGTCTGTACACCTCGAACAGGCTGAGCGCCGGCACCAGAAGGGCTGGGGTGTCCTCGATCGGTCCACGGAAGAAGGCCGCGTTCGGCCCCCCGGACAGGTATTCGATCCAGCCACTCGAGTCCACGACGTTCACAGCCGGTCGGGCTCGCTTTCGAACGGCGGAAGGTCGGGAAAGCGCCCCCTGAATGACTCGATGGGCTGCACTGGAACCAGTTCCATCCGGCGACCCACTGCGAACACCTCTACCTTCTGTCCCGGCTGGATCCCGAGCTTCTCCCGGACCTCCTTCGGGATGACCACCTGATACTTCGGAGACACGGTCACGTGAGGCATCGTACGTTTCCTCCATCGATGGGTTCAGCGTTGTACGATAACTCCCGGGGCCGGGTCGTCAAGCGGCGCGGGCCAACGCCCCCTACAGGTCGTCGGCGTCGGGGTTGGCGGCCACCCCGATGACGAACGAGGTGGGGGGACCCAGGGGGTTGCCTCCGGGATCCAGCCCGCGATTGAAGCGCCGCACCACGTTGGTGAGGCCGATGGCGTCGATGTCGAAGATGGCCTCGGCGTCGGCGTAGGGCCCCTCGGTGGGGGGATCGCCGGTGATGAGGACCAGGTTCCGGATCCCCGCCGCCGCCGCCCCCAGGAGGTCGCTGATCATCCCGGGCATGCGGCGGCCACGTGAGGCACGAAGAACATCGTTGCGGGTGGGAGAAGCGAGGAATATGCTCGTGAGGATCGAAGGGGCCAAGGTTGCGCGACCTGACCGGGTCGGCACCGTCCACCCCGCTCCCGGAGGAGATCCGCCATGTCCTTCCTTCCTTCCTTCCTTCCTTCCTTCCTCGATCATTCCGCTCCCCCGGGGAGCCGGTGGAGAGGGAGGTGAGCGCCGATGATCCCCGGGCCGTTCGGCGTCCCTGTCCCGGATTGGGTTGAGGCGCTGCGGGATCGTCCTCCTCCCGTTCCGTCCCGCCTCCTGGATTGGGAATTCCGGTTCTGCGAACCCTCCTACCGGGCGGAGGGGAAGTGGGTCTCTCGGATGGGCTCCTGGAGGCCGGACTTCGGGTACAGCCAGGCGCGTTCCTGGTGGCCGACCCAGGGGAGATACGACCCGATCATGCTATGACAGAGCTCGAGTGGGTTCAGAATGCCATCCCCTGGTGCGGGCTCGTCCTTCGGGTGGCCAACGCCGAACGGGCCCTCCTGGACACCCTGGTGCGTCGGCATGCGCGGGGTGGGGTGACAGTCGTTCCCCGTGAAGGGTGGAAGGTGGCGGAGGCTGCCTCCCTCATCCTCCGCACCACCGACCCGATTCCGGAACTGGACGGAAGTCTTCAACGCATGCTTCCCCGGATGGCCCCAGGTGCTCGCGCGGAGGCAGCGGCGCTGATCCAGGCGGGGTTGCGATCGGCACTGGACCCGGATGGACCCGAGAGAGACGGGGCCAGCACCAACCGACAACCACCCTTCCGGCTGGGCAGGGCCATGGGCGCCGGCACTCTGCTGCAACAGGCCGAGGAGGGTGAGTCGAACCTCTGGGTGGCCTTCCGGGCGGGCTATGCCACCGATGGCAACCTGGCCAGTTCGCTGAAGAAGACGCTGGGGGTGGGCCTATGGCCGATCCGGCGCACGGTGGGGTGGAGGTGGCTGCTCTGGCTGGGGCTGTTGGGGAGGGCCATGCGTCCGTATCTGAGGCCGGCGCGGGGGGCGAGGGAGGCGTGATCCGCGGGCTTCTCGCAAAGAACTCTGCGATCTCGGCGTTTTCGGGGAGATCGCATTGGAGCTCCCCGGCAACGCGTACCTGTTTGGAGTTGTCGGTGCTATCCGACACGAGACCCTCCTCGCGGGAGGGGCCCTTTCGCAACCACGGAGAGGAGGCAACATGTCCAGACGTTCCCGCCGCGCCACATCAGTACTCGCTTCACTGGCGTCCGCCGTAATTCTGATTCTCACCGGATCGACGCAGGCTACGGCAGAGGTCGAGTCTCCGCGGTGCTTCGCCTACTGCGTTGCCTCCTGCGGGGGCGGAGCATGGGCCGAATGCTCCAACATTTGCGGCCCCGAAGGGGTGTCGAGTCCGACCTGTGGCCCGTCTTCCTACTGCCATCCAAGCCAGCGCTTGCTCGACTGCTTCTCGATCTAGGCCCCCGTTTGCGGTTGAGCTCCAAGCCCCCCGCAGCACCCGGGAGTGGTCCAGGGTAGCGGGGGGCTTTCAATCGACTGCCTTAGCACAGGATGTCCAATAGATGAGAACGCATGATGGAGGTTTGGGCAGGCTCGCGGACGCAGCTACCCTGGTCGCCTCCCTTACCGCTGTCCTGCTTGCCACTTTGGTCTTTCTTCGCAGCCACTCATCGACTTCAGCAGAGTCTCCTGGTAATCGGCAGGTCGAAAACTGGCGGCCCTACGCTGAAGAGGGATGGTCAATCGGACCGCAAGACGCGGCCGTTACCATCGTTGAGTTTGGGGACTATCAATGTCCAGCGTGTGAGGGTTTGGCACCCCCACATCAGCGCGATTCTCGCAAAGTACCCGGACGATGTGCGATTCGTTTATCGACATTGGCCACTGACGATCCACGAGCGAGCATACCCAGCCGCTCGGGCGGCTGAATGCGTGGGCGAGCAGGGTCGCTTCTGGCAGTTCCACACGCTACTCTACGAAGACAGGATATGGATCAGCAGGGGAGATGATGAGTTCGTCCGCATGGCTGAGGATGTTGAACTGCCCGATTTGGAACACTTTAGACACTGCATTCAGGATCACGAGCCCGTTCGCCGGATCGAGGCCGACATCGTGGCCGTCCAGGAGTTGGGCGGTCGCGGTACCCC
>CAYQVI010000286.1:0-4438 GCA_964420725.1 uncultured Gemmatimonadaceae bacterium
CAGATGGTGGAGACCTTCGTGGGGATGGGTGGCCGCTTCCTGGTGTGCGGGCACTGCGCCCGCATCGCCGGCGTGGACGGAGCGCAGTTGAGGCCGGGATTCACCATCGGAGGGCCGGAGGACATCGCCTCGATGTACATGGCGGCGGATCTGGCCATCGACTTTTGAGGAGAGCCGTGCCTGGTTGGACGGCATGGTGCCCGGATACCATGGAGGGGTCGGCGAGGTCGCCGGCCCCTCCTGCGCGGGAAGCCGCTGCGTATCCAGTTCGGGATCGGTGCCCAGCCCTCAGCGCCGGATCTGCGTGAGCCCCAGGAAGCGCTCCCGTACCCCGTCCGCCTCCCCCGCCTCCTCCAGCCGGAGCCAGAGCCGCTCGATCGTGCGGGCATCCACGTATCCCGGCACGGTGGTCTGCCACCCCTGGGCGGCCCGGAACCGGTCCACCGCCTCCACCGCCTCCTGTTCGTACCGGTTGACCCCCGTCTCCGTCGGATCCAGGGCGGCCAAGCCCTCCCGGTAGAAACCCAGCGCGTGGAGCATGATCTTGAGCTGCACCACATCGCTGCCGATGAACTGCTGCAGGGGGCGGAAGCCCAGCGTCTCGGAGACGGTGTCGTAGACCCGGCGCAGTTCCTCCAGCGGCTCCGGGGCCTCGCAGATGTTCAGGTCCACCGTCACCTGGTCCGGGCGCCGGGACATCCCCGGCCGGGGGTCCGCCACCACCACCGCGGCGGACTGGGTCTCGCCGTGGCGGCCGTCCCCCCCCAGCAGGTGCCCGGCGTTCAGCGCCTCGATGAGCCGGTCCGCCAGGTGCCGCCGGGACCCCTCACTGGCCTCGAAGCTCTCTGCCACCGCGTCCACCACCTCGGGCCCCACCAGCGAATTCCCCTGGACCGCCCAGGTGGGCCCTGCCCGCTCTGCCACCCAGTCCCCCTGCGCTTCGGAGCCCCGCTGCCCATCTCCGGTCCACTGGCCGGTGCGCCCCTGCAGATCGATCACCCCCACCTGCCGCCGGCTCCGGTCCGGATCCGCTGCCACCAGTCGCTCCAGCGCCTCCGAGGCCGGCACCCCCTGGGCCATGAGGTCCAGCGCCTCGGGGCCGTACTCCACCCGGGTCCCTCCCTGGGTGGCCACGGCGCCCACCCCCGCCCGCACCCAGGGGACCGCGTTCCCCACGCAGGGATTCCGGGTGGTCACCGCCACCCCCGATTCCCCGGTGGCCGGATCGATGGCCACGATGGAGAAGGTGTGGAACTCGAAGGTGTCCCTCCACGCCGCCGGCACCTGCGCCAGGGCGGGGGTGGGGAGGAGGAGGGCCAGGGCGAGGAGGGGGGTGCGGTGTGTGGTGGTACGCGGAGACATGTGTGTCGCCCTGAGTGGAGTGAAGGTCACGCCTGGTGGCGGGACGGATGAATGAGGCGGAGGTCCTGGCCTTCGAGCAGCACTGCTTCCGGTGCAGCCTCTGCTGGAGTCTGGTGACCTCCGGCACCGGGATCCGGGCCGCCACCCTGGCGGATCGCACGGACATCCCCGCTCGGACGGCGGTGGCCCGGGCCCTGGGACGGGCCGCCACTTCCGGCGGTGATGAGAGGGGGAAGAGACCCTGAGGGACGCAGCGGACACACCGGTGCTCGGCCTCCACCCCACCGGTGGTCAGTCCGCCTGGACTGCTGCTCCCGCTTCTCCGCCTTCCCGGCCCCGCTTCTCCCGGCGCTCCTTCTTCCGGAGCCAGGTGGCCCGCCATCCCGGGACCCGAGCGGCCAGGAGCAGCAGGAGCACCCCCGCCATGGCCACGGGGAGCCAGGCGTCGGCCTTCACCCGCCAGTAGAAGTGGAGGATTCCCAGCGCCGCCGACACATACACCAGCCGGTGCAGGAGCGTCCAGCGCTTTCCCAGCCGCCGGATCCACCCCCGGGTGGAGGTCACCGCCAGGGGGATCATGAGGAGGAAGGCGATGAACCCGGCGGTGATGTAGGGGCGCTCCACGATGTCCTCCCACACCCAGTCCAGCCGGAATCCCAGGTCCAGGACCATCCAGATGGAGAAGTGGAGGAGGGTGTAGAAGAAAGCGAAGAGCCCCAGGGGCCTGCGGAGCTGGATGAGGGGGTTCCAGCCGGTGAGGCTCCGCAGCGGGGTCACCGCCAGGGTGACCAGGAGGATCACCAGGGCAGCCATGCCGGTGGTGTGGGTGAGCTCCTCGATGGGGTTCACCCCCAGCCCTCCGGTGAGGGCGGCCTGCCCCATCCAGATGGCAGGACCCAGCGCCGCCATCCACATCACCACCTTCAGGGGAAGGATCCCCGGGGGGTGTGATCGGGGAGCCCCGGGGGTCCGGGGGGGGGATGTGGTGTCCACGGACATCAGGCGGGGGACCGGGGCGCGGAGTTGCCCGGGAGGGTCAGTACCACCTGGTCAGATCCATCCCCGCGTACATGTGCTGCACCTGCTCGGTGTACCCGTTGAACATGAGAGTCTCCCTCCGCCGGAACTCCCCGATCCTCCGCTCCGATCCCTGGCTCCACCGGGGGTGGTCCACGTTGGGGTTCACGTTGGCGAAGAAGCCGTACTCCCGGGGGGTCTGCACCTGCCAGGTGTTCATGGGCATCTCCTCCACGAACCGGATCTTCACGATGGACTTGATCCCCTTGAAGCCGTACTTCCAGGGGCTCATGAGGCGAAGCGGAGCCCCGTTCTGGTTGGGGAGATCCACCCCGTAGACCCCGGTGACCAGCATGGAGAGGGGGTTCATGGCCTCATCCATCCGGAGCCCCTCGATGTAGGGCCAGTCCAGGATGGGACGGCGCTGCCCCGGCATCTCGTCCGGGCGGACGATGGTGGTGAACTCCAGGTACTTCGCGCTCCCGGTGGGCTCCGCCCGGCGCACCACATCCGCCAGGGGGATCCCCCGCCAGGGGATCACCATGGACCAGGCCTCCACGCAGCGGAGACGGTAGACCCGGTCCTCCATCCGGCTGGGGGAGAGGAAGTCCTCCAACTGGTAGTTCCCCGGCTTGTTCACGTGCCCTTCGATGGCCACGGTCCAGGGGCGGGGGTTGAAGCTCCCGGAATTCTCGAACGGATCCTCCTTCCCGGTGCCGAACTCGTAGAAGTTGTTGTAGGTGGTGATTTCCTGGAACGAGTTCACCCGTTCGTCCAGCTCGGAGCGCATGCGGGCGAAGCTGGGATCCTGGGGGGTGGCGGGGGCCGACGGAGCCGGACTGGCTGCGGCGGCAGCCGTCCCCTCGTTCCCCTCCGCCGGCGAGCAGGCCGCCAGCGCTCCCGGGGCCAATCCCAGCGCTGCCGTGCCCATGGCCGCCTGCCGGATGAAGGACCGTCGGTTCAGGTAGACGCCCTCGGGGGTGATCTCCGAGGAGGGGACGTCCGAGGGGCGGCGGATCCGGATCAGCATGAGAACTCCAGGTGGTGCGAAAGAGCGGCGGGGGGACTGGTCTACCTTAACACATGGAGGGCGCGGGGAGTTCCCGGATGGGGCGTTGGCGGGGAACCGGACACCGGTCCGGCCCCGGCTCGCAGCCTGGCCGATCCGATCATTCCGCCGCCCAGGCGGGGTGACGATCCTTCATGTGTCGGCCGGACGCGCCGCAGCGATGCCGGGAGCCCGGGGTGCGGCTGCAGGAGGGTGGCTCGAGGTGGCGGGGTATGCATCGGAGGCCCATATTCATATGCATGAGAACTACTGTGATCCTGGATGACACCCTGGTGGCCGAGGCACGGCGTCTTACGGGCATCGAGCGGAAGACCGACCTCCTCCACGCGGGGCTCCGGGCCCTGATCGCGGCGGAGAGTGCCCGGCGCCTGGCGGCGCTGGGGGGGACTGAGCCCGCCCTTCGGGCGCCTTCCCGCCGGCGAGGCGAGCCGGCCGGGTGATCCTCGCGGACACGTCGGTGTGGGTGGAGCACCTCCGCAGCGGTGACCTCCGGCTCGTCTCCCTCCTGGAGGCAGGAGAGGTGTTGTGCCATCCCTTCGTGATCGGGGAACTCGCCTGCGGCAACCTACGGCAGCGGAGTGAGATCCTGGGGCTCCTGGCGCGGCTCCCCGAGGCGCCACTGCTGGACCACCGGGAGGCGCTGGCTCTGGTGGACTCCGCCGGACTGGCCGGGGCCGGCCTGGGCTGGGTGGATGTGCACCTCCTGGGGGCGGCCCGGGTTGCCGCAGCCGGGCTCTGGACCCGCGACCGGCGGTTGGGGGTGGCTGCCGCTCGGCTGGGTGCGGCCGGAACGTAGCGGAGGGCGTCCGGAGGTGGCCCCTCAGCCCCCGGCCGGCACCACCGGCAACACGATGTGGCTGGGCCGCCCCGCGTCCAGGTGCACGGTGTTCCGGGCCACCCGGCTCATGGTGGCCCGCCCCTCGGGCTCCCCGGTATTGAAGTTCAGGTCGAAGTGGGGGTACTTGGACGACGAGATGTCCACCCGGATCC
>CAYQVI010000287.1:0-1237 GCA_964420725.1 uncultured Gemmatimonadaceae bacterium
GACCACCCCCTGGTCCACCAGCCGCATGAGGAGGACCGCGGTCACCGACTTGGAAATCGAGCCGGTGCGGGAGATGGCGGATGTCCCCATGGGTGTCCGGCGATCCCGGTCGGCCCACCCGAATCCCCGGGCCCAGACCAGGTCGCCATCCACCGCCACCCCCACCGCAATCCCCCCCACCCCGTCCGCTTCCACATCCCGGGCCACCTGGTCGGCGAAGCGCTGGAGGGAGGCCTCCCACTCCGCCGTTCCGACGGCCTGGGCGGCGGCACCCACCGGAGTGGAGAGGAGGAGGGCAAGGAAGAGCCAGGCGCCCCGCAGGCGGGGGTTTGCAGGAGTCCGGAGAACCCGGGGAGCGGAGGTCCGGGAGACGGGCGGCGCGAAGCGGATGGGCACGGAGGGGCTCCCTGGGAGGGTGGGGTCCTCGAAACGGGTCGGGCGACTGGAGTGTGCGGCGGGGGGTCAGCGGGGGTCAAGCGGCTTCGGGTCGCTCGGTCGCCTGGCCGGGGCCGCAGTGGGTCACCGGGATATGCCGCGGGCGATCGTTCCGCTTCCCCCCTTCAGGACATAGAGTGCCAGGTCCAGGAGATCAACCGGCAAGCTCCTTCTGATCCCCGGCGTCGATGATCTCGATCCCCTCCTTTCGCTGCTCTCCCAGAAGCAGTTCCACAGCCCGCTCCGCAGCATCCCGAAGTGGGATGAGCACCAGATCGGCCTCCAGTTCCCGGAGCCGTTCGATACTGGCCTCTCCGTGGGCGGCGATGGCGAGACGGCCGGCGTAGCCCTCGGCACGGAGGATCTGCACGAGAGCCACCCGGGGATCGGTGTCCGCCAGGGAGCCATCGTGTTCGGGTATGGCAGAGACCACCCAGCGAGCCTGCTTCAGGGGGAGCGATCCCACGAGTTCGGGATCCCCCAGGTCTCCGTACACGGTGTCGATGCCCTCCGCGCGCCAGCGGCGCACGGCTGCCGGGTTGAAGTCCACTCCCAGGATCTGGAGGTCCTGACTACGGAGCAACTGGAGGATCGCACCGCCGTAGCGCCCCAGACCGAACACAATGACATCATACGACGGGGAGGTGGACTCCTCCGAAGGGCTCATTTCCCGGACGGGATGACGACGTTCGAATACTGTGAGCGCAGGGGCAAGCCAACCGTAGAGCCGTTGTGAGTACATGATCATGTAGACGGAGACGGCAATGGTCACCAGCCCCACGATGGTCACCAACCCGACGGC
>CAYQVI010000287.1:1337-4421 GCA_964420725.1 uncultured Gemmatimonadaceae bacterium
TCGGCAGCCCCGATCCCCAGCGTCGACAGCACCACCATGGCCAGGACCACCACGATGTCCTGGACAATAAGGAACCCCAGGGCAATCCGACCGTGGAGGGTGCCGATCTCCCCTTTGTCCGAGAGGAGCTTGACGATGATGATCGTACTCGAGAACGTCAGCGCTACCGCGATATAGAGACTCGTCAGCCAGGGCAGCCCCAGAGCCAGGCAGATCAGGAACCCCACCAGGGCTGTGAACAGCACCTGCCCCAGTCCCGTCGCCACGGCCACAGCCCCCACGGAGCGGATCAGCCCGATGTCGAGCTTGAGGCCCACAAGGAACAGCAGGACGGCGACGCCCAGCTCAGCGAGCAGGTCGATGGGCTCGCCACCCGTGGCAATCCCCAACGCCGCAGGGCCCGCAATGAGTCCCACCACGATGTAGCTGACGATCAGGGGCTGACGGAGGGCCAGGCCCAGGAGTCCCACACCGGCAGCCAACACCAGGAGCGCGGCGATCTGGTAGAAGAGGGGGAGGGAGTCTGCGAGCATGCTGGCCATCGGACTGTGGGGATCAGGCCGCGGGTCCGGACGCCCCGGTCCCCGCCCTGACACCACCTGGGCGAAACCGTCCCTTCCCGGGGCTTCGGGGACCGTCGCTAGTCGTTCTCCGGCGCATCGCCGCCGGGTGCGATCCTCCGGCGGGGAGGGACGAACAGGAGCGGATGCTGAACGGTCCGGGCCACGGCAGAGGCAAGGCTTCCCAGCAGTGCCCGGGCCATGAATCCATGACCGTGGGTGCCCAGGACCAGGAGGTCCGACGGGAACCGCTCGACAGCGGTCGCCAGCCCCTCGGCCGCAAGAGGCGCGGTAAGGGTCCTGGGGTGGAAGGTCACATCCGTGTGCTCTGGAAGCCGGCTGCGTACCTCCTCGATCTGCCGGGCCAGCAGACCCTCCGCATTGAAAGGCCGGTAGATCGGTGACCCCATGTCGTAGACATGCAGGAGATCCACATGGAGCCCGGAGGGCGACAGATCACCCCCGGACTTCCCCTGGAAGGCAAACCAGTCCAGCGCCGTTTCCAGAGCCCTGTGCGCATGGGGGGAGAAGTCGGTTGCCACCAGCAGGCGTGTCACGGGAGCAGTCAGAGGCACGTGCGCCAGCAGACACGGTGTGCTGGACGTGCGGAGAACGCGATCCGCGGTGGTCCCCAGAAGGTCGTCCAGGAGGACCCGGGGACGATGGGGACCCAGAACGATCACATCCGCGGAGGCGGCCACGGCGTGACTGGCGATCTCCCTGGAAGGCGGGCCCAGGAGGACCACCGGGGTGACGGCGTGGGCCTGGTCTCCCAGGACCCGGTTCAGCTGCTGGCCGAGCCTCTCCCGGGCGGCATCCAACCAGCGACCCCGGGTCTCCTCATCGATTCCGCCCCTCCAGTAGGGGAGCACGGGTCGAGGCACGCAGTGGAGCACCTGCAGTGACGCGCCACCGGCTCCTGCAAGGGCAGCCCCACTGGCCACGGCCGCATCCGAACCGTCGCTCAGGTCCGTGCCGGCGAGCACCGTTCGCAACGTCGATGATCTCATGGCCACCGGAACGATGAGGATCGGGCTGGTCCTGGAATCTGCAATCGGACCCCGGTGATGGACAGATCAACCGGCGAAAGGGGTCGGCCTTCCCATCCCTGCTGCACCGCGATCGATGGGGACACCGGGCCCCCCTGGGCAAGCACCTCCCAGGGGGGCACCCCCCCTCACCCCCCCCAGATGTTGAACTGGCGGTTGTACTTGATGATGAAGGAGCGGGCCAGGGGACCCTCCAGGGTGCTGAAGCCCTGGGCCGTATTCAGCACCACGAAGAGGCCGGTCCCGGCGGTGTCCAGCCAGCCGAAGCGGACGTTGGCAGACCAGGTGTCCACCTGGTCGGAGTACTGCACCAGCGACTGGAGGTAGATCCGGGGGGTGAAGAAGTACCCCGCCCGGAGGGACGCCAGGTTCACCGTGAAATCCCCTTCCGGCAGCTCCACCTGGTTGTGGTCCACCCGCAGCCCCAGAGTGGCGGAGGAGCCGTAGCGGTAGCTCACGGTCCCGAAGCCGCCCTTCCTGGTCCCGGAGAGGAAGTCCCCCCAGTCGATCCCGCCGTCGAAGGAGAAGGGGGCACTCAGGTCGGTGTTGAACCGCCACGCAGCAGTCCACCCGTCGTAGGTGCCGGGGGCCACCACCACTCCGTCGGCGATGGTGAAGGGATTCACCAGCCCCTCCCGGACCCAGTCGAAGGCGGGGCTGAAGAACGCGCCGTTCTCCATCTCCACATGGACGTCCACGTGGAGCCGGGCCGACTGTTCGAACCCGGTGTCCAGGTTGCGGAAGGTGTTGTACGAGACGTGGGGCCGCAGTTCCCGGAGCCAGGCGATGGCTCCCGGGCGGTGGTAGGTCATCACGAAGCCGGACCAGGTGCGGTAGTCCCTCCGGTTCACGAACCCCACCTCGGGATTGAAGTCCTCCCCCATCTCCCGGTAGGAGGCCATCACCCGGAGTTCCCGGCTCTCGTACACACTTCCCAGGTGGAAGGCGTGGTCCCTCCCGTCCCGGTCCGGAGAGTCCGTGGTGGCCAGGAAGGAGGAGACGGTGAGGCCGCTCCCGATCCCCACCTGTCCGTCCACCGCATAGGTCCGGTTCCAGTCGCCGTCGACTCCCCTCCCCCTCCGGTCCCCGAAGAAGGCCCCCACCAGGGAACGGTTGGGGAGCTCACGGGCCACCCGGACCACCGAGAAGGCGTCCCCGTCCCCCTCGTCGAGCCCCGGCACCCCCGAGGCTCCGGTCTGGATGTGGAGGAGCCCGACGTTCATCCCGGCGGCCCGCCCTGAAAGCCGTCCGCCACCACGGATGGGGACCTGGGTCCCCTGGTCGATCCCGATGCGGCGGCTGAAGAAGAGTTCCGACCCACCGGTTCCCACCTGGAAGTAGCCTGCGTTCTCCAGGAAGAAGGGGCGCTTCTCCGGGAAGAAGAGGGAGAAGCGGGTGAGGTTGAGCTGCTGGTCGTCCACCTCCACCTGGGCGAAGTCGGTGTTCAGGGTGAGGTCCAGGGTGAGCCCCTGGGT
>CAYQVI010000288.1:0-4414 GCA_964420725.1 uncultured Gemmatimonadaceae bacterium
AGGCCGCCGCGAACATCCAGACCTCGGCCATCATCCTGGCCGCGCTCATCGAGGGTGCCGGGCTCTTCGCCCTGGTGATCACCCTCCTCTACAAGCTGCTCTGAGTCGATGGCCCTCCGGAAACTCCCATCCCCTGTGCAGGGGCGGGGAGGACCCGGGGCCATCGCCACGTGAACGGGAGTGAGCGACCCATGACCAATTTGACCAGGGTGCTCTCCATTCCTGCTGCGGCACTCCTGCTCCGTCCCTCCGCCCTTCTGGCGGCGGAGGAGGGGGGAGGAGGGCTGTTCAGCCTGAATGTGGGGCTTGGCCTCTGGACCATCGTGGTGTTCGGTGTGGTGCTGTTCGTCCTCACCCGCTACGCCTGGTCTCCGATCCTCGCGGCGGTGGACGCCCGGGAGCGGAACATCCAGTCGTCGGTGGAGGAGGCCAACCGCCTCCGGGAAGAGGCTCAGGCACTACTGGAGGAACATCAGCGGCAGTTGGCGGATTCCCGTCGTCAGTCGCAGCAGATCGTGGCAGATGCCCGCGAAGCCGGGGAACAGGTCCGCCGGGACATTGAGGAGAAGGCCCGGGCGGAGGGCGACGCCATGATCGAGCGGGCCCGCCGTGAGATTGGCCGGGAAAAGCAGGCGGCCATGGACGCGGTCCGGCGGGAGTCGGTTGAGTTGGCTCTGGCCGCAGCCAGCCGGCTGGTCCAGCACAGACTGGATCCCGAGGCCGACCGGAAGATGATCGAGGGATTCCTCGATGAGGTCCAGGGCCAGAAGGCGGAGGCCGGGGCGTGAGAGACGAGACGGTCGCCCGGAGCTACGCCGAAGCCCTGCTGGAACTGGCGGAGCGGAACGAGGGGCTCGAGCCGTTCTCCGAGGCGGTGGACCTGCTGGCGGGTACCCTCCGGGAGGATGGGAATTTCCAGCTCTTCCTGGAGACGCCCCGGATCGACGCGGAGGCCAAGAAGGACGTTCTCAGGCGCTCCTTCGCGGACCGGGTGCCCTCCAGCTTCCTGAAGTTCATGCTTGTGGTGGTGGACAAGCGTCGGCAGCGGCTCTTCGGGAAGATCGCAGAGGCGTTCAACGCCCTGGTGGATGAGCGTCTGGGGCGGACCCATGTGGATGTCACGGTCTCCAGGCCCCTGGAGGCCGGTGAACTGGCGTCACTCACCGGGAAGCTGTCGGACCTGCTGGACCGGAAGGCCATCCCCCACGTCCGGGTGGACCCGGGCATCCTGGGCGGGGTGATCATCCGTGCGGGCGATACGATCTACGACGGGTCCCTCCGCCGGAGGCTGGAGCGGATGAGGACCATGCTACTGGATGCGGAACTTCCCGCCGCCGTTGGCGGCGATCGATGAATGTGGACCGGGACCGATGACACGGGATCCGGGCACCCTGTAAACGAAGGATAGGGAGACACATGGCCAGCTCCGATTCGCAGCTGCGCGCCAGCGAGATCAAGGGCATCCTCCTCAAGGAGATCGAGCACTACGAGGATGATCTCCAGGCGGAAGAGGTAGGAGAGGTTCTGGAGGTCAAGGACGGGATCGCCCGGATCTACGGCCTCATGAAGGCCGTGGCCTCCGAGATGCTGGAGATCATCTCGTCGGAGTCCGGCGACGTGGTCACCGCGCTGGCCCTCAACCTGGAAGAGGACAACATCGGGGCCGTGATCCTGGGGCCCTGGGCCGGGCTTCGGGAGGGAGACCGGGTCCGGCGCACCGGCCGGGTGCTGGACATCCCCGTGGGCCCTGGGTACCTGGGCCGGGTGGTGGACGCCCTGGGGAATCCCCAGGACGGCGGCGGCGAGATCGGCGACCTGGACGGTCGGCGGCAGATCGACATCGTGGCGCCGGGGATCGTGAAGCGGCAGCCGGTGGGTGAGCCCATGCAGACGGGGATCAAGGCCATCGACGCCATGATCCCCATCGGGCGTGGGCAGCGGGAGCTGATCATCGGCGACCGCGGCACCGGAAAGACGGCCATCGCGGTGGATACGATCATCAACCAGAAGGATACCGGGGTGATCTGCATCTACTGCGCGGTGGGGCAGCGCGCGGGTAAGGTGGCCTCGGTGGTGGAGACGCTCCGGGAGCGGGGTGCCCTGGACTATACCATCGTGGTGGCCGCCAACGCCGCGGATCCGGCTCCGATGCAGTACATCGCCCCCTACTCCGCCACGGCGCTGGCCGAGTACTTCATGTGGCAGGGGAAGGCCACGCTGGTGGTGTACGACGACCTCACGAAGCAGGCCCAGGCCTACCGGCAGCTCTCCCTGGTGCTCCGTCGTCCTCCCGGCCGGGAGGCGTATCCGGGGGACGTGTTCTACCTCCACTCGCGGCTCCTGGAGCGGGCGGCGAAGCTCTCCGATGAGATGGGAGGCGGCTCGCTGACCGCCCTCCCCATCATCGAGACCCAGGCCGGCGACGTGTCGGCCTACATCCCCACGAATGTGATCTCCATCACCGACGGTCAGATCTTCCTGGAGCCCGACCTGTTCTTCTCCGGGGTGCGCCCTGCGGTGAACGTGGGGATCTCGGTGTCCCGTGTGGGAGGTGCTGCGCAGATCAAGGCCATGAAGAAGGTGAGTGGGCGTCTCCGCCTGGATCTGGCGCAGTACCGCGAGCTGGCTGCCTTCGCCCAGTTCGGATCCGACCTGGACGCTGCCACCCAGCGGCAGCTCGCCCGGGGGGAGCGGACGGTGGAGATCCTGAAGCAGCCCCAGTACCAGCCGATGCCTGTGGAGAACCAGGTGGCGGTGCTCTATGCGGTGACCAACGGGCACATCGACGACATCCCGGTGGACCGGGTGCGCCTCTGGGAGCACGGCTTCCACGAGTACCTCCGGGCCCACCACGCCGCTCTCCTGGAGGCGGTGCGGACCAAGAAGCAGATGTCGGACGAGCTGGAGCAGGAGCTCGTTTCGGGGATCTCGGAATACAACAAGGTCTTCCAGGCCGAGAACGCGCCCGCGGGCGCGGTCTGACGGCTCCGGAAACCGGCATCCTGAAGGGGAGCGGGCGCGGTGGCAATCGCACGTGAGGTCAAGGGGCGGATCCGCTCGGTGGAGAACACCCGGAAGATCACCCGTACCATGGAGATGGTGGCCACTTCGAAGCTGAAGAAGGCCACGGATCGGGTGTATGCCGCCCGACCCTACGCACAGGCCCTGGGAGAGATCGTCCGCAGTCTCTACTCGCCGGAGCTCACGGAGCGGTATCCGCTCCTCAGGCAGCCGGAGACGATTCGCCGGGCAGGGATCCTGGTCCTTACCGCAAATCGTGGGCTGGCCGGGGCGTTCAACATCAACATCCTGAAGGAGGCCATCCGCCTCTCTTCGGAGCTGCGCCGGCAGGGGACGGAGGTGGAACTCCACGTCGTGGGGAGGAAGGGAGTGGCGTTCTTCCGGTTCCGGAAGGAGGCCATGCAGTTGACCCGGACCGACCTCGGCGACTATCCGACTCCGGAGGAGGCCGAATCGCTGGTGGCTTCACTCCGGGACCGGTTCTCCGCCGGGGAGCTGGATGCCGTCTACATGGTGGGGTCGGAGTTCCGCTCCGCCCTGTCCACTCCTCCGGTGGTGAGGGAGATCCTCCCCATCCGCCCGGAGCCGGGAGCCGCCACGTCGGACCGTTTCATCCTCTCCCCCTCCGGCGACGTGATCCTCTCCAGGCTTCTCCCCCTCTACATCCGCAATGCGGTGTACCGGGGACTGGTGGAGAACGTGGCCGCGGAGCAGAGCGCCCGTCGCAACGCCATGAAGAACGCGACGGACAACGCGGGTGACATCCTCGAAGGGCTGAAGCGCTCCTACAACCGGGCGCGCCAGGCCCAGATCACCCAGG
This sequence comes from uncultured Gemmatimonadaceae bacterium, assembly GCA_964420725.1. Classification (GTDB taxonomy): domain Bacteria; phylum Gemmatimonadota; class Gemmatimonadetes; order Longimicrobiales; family Gaopeijiaceae; genus CAYQVI01. The sequence goes on from CAYQVI010000288.1 coordinate 3,842, forward strand.
AAATCGCCGAGATCGTCGGGGGGGCGTCCGCCCTCGAGTAGTCCTGCTTGACCGAAGGCCATCTCCGGCCGAACCCCCCTGCGGGTGGCCCGACCGGTGCCTCGCCCGCTGACTGGAACACGAGATCATACAATGGCTGACAACAGAATCGGAAAGGTGGTGCAGGTGATCGGGCCCGTCCTGGACGTGGCGTTCGACACGGAGCACCTGCCTGAGATCTACAACGCACTGGAACTCTCCGGCGTGGATCCCTCCGGAGAGGCCTTCAAGGTGACTGCGGAGGTCCAGCAGCACATCGGCCGTGGGCAGGTCCGGGCCGTGGCCATGTCCTCCACCGACGGGGTCACCCGGGGAATGGACGTGGTCAATACCGGCGCAGCCATCTCGGTGCCGGTGGGAGCTGCGGCGCTGGGGCGGATCCTGAACGTCCTCGGGGATCCGGTGGACGAGGCCGGGCCGCTGGAGGGGGGCGACGACGTGGTGCGGTGGCCCATCCACCGGGAGGCTCCCAAGTTCAAGGATCTGGAGCCGAAGACCGAGATCTTCGAGACCGGGATCAAGGTCATCGACCTC
>CAYQVI010000289.1:0-4327 GCA_964420725.1 uncultured Gemmatimonadaceae bacterium
ACCTGGGGATCGTGGAGATGCCCGAGCGCTTCACCCCCCGGCGGGTGGTGGGGGACCTGATCTACGGGGTGCAGACGGACGAGATGGGGGTGGCGCGGGTGGCGAGGTTACGGGTGGTGCGGGGGGAGGCGGGGTGAGGGGCTGATCAGGATATCCGGATCCGCCCGGCGTTCGAGCCCATAGGCGAATCTGTCAGGGACTTCCTGACGCCATCAGTAGCGGGCGTCGGGCTCATCAAACCGAAGAAGGGACAATTCGGACCTTCCGGCCGCCTCATCCCAATCGATAAGAAGCGCGGACAATGCATCGGTCCCAGGCAGGAACTGACCCCATCCACGCATCGGTCGAGAAAACACTCTCTCCCATGAACCATCCGGGGTCTGGTCAAAGATCTCCGCCTCACCTGTCCCACCCCGGAGCAGAGCTGCACGGAAGAGACGAATCCGCCCATCGGGCGTGCACCTCGGGTAGAACTTCCCGAGGACCGCCTCCGGAACTGGAAGGGTGCGGATCTCTTCTTCGGAAGGCCCGATGATGCTCAGCCGACTCAGACCCCCTTCCTCGGTCAGAATCACGCTTCGACCATCACAGCGGACAGCACTCATTCCCATGATGACCTGACCCTGAACCTGCGACACCACAGTTCGAAACTCAGGTTCAAGCATGCCTTCGCGCCAGGTGACATGATGGATCCGAAAGACCGGCGGATCGTCGGCCTCCTTGACTGCCGTGAGAGCCCACTCGCCGGGACTTCCCAGTACCGACTGAACCTGAAAGCCGATGCGAAGGGGGACGGACGCCTGGGCGACCACGACCCCTTGCCTCAGCCGAAGCAGATGGAGGGAGGACGATCCGAGACGCGTGGACACGACCGCGACTTCCACCACATCAGCCGGCCCGCCCGAGACGCTTGAGGTGAGCCCCCAGGCCATCCATTCCGGATCCCTCAGGATCTCCTGCGCCTCACGGGTTGCTACCCCCTCATCGACCACTCCCGTTCGAATGATCCATGGATGTGACTCCGTGTCGGATGCATCGAGGGGCACCCCCCAGAACACCCTCAGAGAGTCGTCCGGGCCGATCCGGACCGCAATCGGCGACCTCCAGTCCCCCTCGATCCGAATCCGACGAACGGGTCGTTCTGCGCCGACCAGGAAAGCATCCATCGGAAGCTCAGTGTCCGGGTGGATCGTATAGCCCCCGCAGACCAGGGCTGTCCCTTGATCGTCACAGCCTGAGGAAAAGAAGCGCGCTGGGAGCGTATCCGTCCAGATGACCTGAGCGTCGATTTCACCCGAGGGCGGGGCGGACTGCGCGGCGATCGGGGGTGCCAGGAGCCCCCAGATGGGAACAAGCCACCGGAGTCCCCCCCACCCCAACCCGTTCAACGACGTCGATTCCACCTAGAGCTCGATTTCCACGCAGTCATCGGAATCCGACGAACCAACGGGCGACAACCCGTACCCGGCAGCGGCACTGTGGGTGGTAAACGCTGAGAGCAACCCCTCCATTTCGCAACTCACTCCCACCTGACTTAGATGAACATACGTTTCACTTGTCCATCCCAAATGGGGGAAATTTGCGCTACCGCTGAAACCGGGGACAGACCATTGCATGGAATGCTTCAGCCTAGCCGGCGACGCAACAAACGAGGCCGCAGAGATGTTCATCCGGTCGCTAGCCGGATAGACCAACGTATAGTAGTCTTCCCAGCTGTTGTCGACCGAGGCACAGGGTTCGCTCGGGAGTCCAACCAGCGATGAAGAATCCGGACCTTTGGACGCACTACCGCAAGTCCTGGTCTCCGTCTGCCGTTCGATGGCCGCCCTCAGCATCCCCGCGGCCCAGGGCATCTTGGCAAAGATCTCCCCATAGTCGGTAGAAGACCAGAGTTCGAGAACGATGACCGGGGCGTCCTCGGGTAGTGAAGGTCCCCCTTCGCAACCAGCGGCGAACAGGAGAAAGATCAGGACCGTGAAGCTTCGAGCGGGTAGCATGGTGAACTCCTTCGTCAAGGTTCCAGTCCGAGTGATGGTTTCAGCCGACGAAGCGAATTCTGTCGTGAAGATGTGCGGTATGTCAGTGGGAAATCCGGCCACGCCCTCGTCACGCACCGTCCACCCCAGCCACGGCATCCGAACCCCCTCGTCCGCCAACTCGCAGCCCCTGAGCCACAACACCTTCCCACCCAAGAACCGTCCGAGCCTCCTTGGGAGTCGCCCCAAGCGTCCGCCTCGTGCAGTCTGCGAACTCCACTCCTCTTGCGAAGCCGACGGTTCGCGCCGCGGCGTCCACACTCAGCGCGGGAGCCTCTTGCAGCGCAAGGATTCCCGGCAGTATCCGGCCCAGCCGCTGCCACCAGTTGGGTGGAGGAAACCCCGCCTCTGAGAGCAGCCGCCGTTCGTGTCGAGGGCTCATGGCCGGAATCGCGAGAGACTCCGGATCGTTCATTGCTTCCCCCACGATCCGGAGGGCCAAACGGACGGTGCGTGAGTCGGGATCCCCAGCGCACCGCCCCAGCCAATGCCCGAGAAGGGGAAGTAGCCCGACCGCAGACGTCAGTCGTTGGCGGAGGGCGTCGCTCTCCATTCGTCCGAAGATGATCTCCCGCACCCCCCGCCCCGCCACCCGACGGCCGAGGTCAGCCGCGAGATCCAAAGCGGAGGTGCTAGGCATCCAGCGAAGCGAGGGAGGGAGGGAGGGAGGGAGGGAGGGAGAAGTCCAGGTGAGAAGGCGATCTCATCCTCGCCTTCCCCCACCGGGAGCAGGCTCAGGACCTCCAGAACGGTTGGACCGGGCAGGCCGGCCCCCAGCACTCTTGTGAGCCAGGCCGAGGAGGCGAAGGGGCGGAGGCCCCGGACCCGAACGATGGTGACGATGTCGGCCACGTGGAGAAGAGGGGCGCCGGGTGCAAGGGGCTTCCCGGTGCCTTCCAACTCCTCGGACGGATAGGGCGGCCGCACCTGACGGAGCTCCCATGCACGGGGACGGCCGTCATCGTCGGAGGATCCGGAGCGGGGCGGAACGGACATCGGCGGAGACCTCGGGCGGGAGGCGGGACCACCTGTCATGGATCGTCCGGCACCGGTCCAGAGTCAAGGGATTTCGCCCGGCTCCCCCAGGACCTCGCCCGACGATCCACTGACTCGTCCCGCCATGGCAGCGCCCAGGGTCGGAGGCGATGCTTCTCTGTAGTCCCATCCGGGAATGCCAGATGGTGGAGCATCCGAGAGTGGGGCCACCCTTGCACGGGGTGCCGTGATTCCCGGGCGCGGTTGACACCCCGACACCCCGACCAGGATTGACATGCGTCACGTGACACGGTACACTCAGACGTGATCAAGACTTTCGCAGACCGCTCGACCGAGGCGTTCTTCCGCTCGGGCAGGGACCGAAGGGTGCCTCCGGACATCGCCCGCCGGGCGCTGCGCAAGCTGGAGGCCGTCCACGCGGCGTCTCAGTTGGACGACCTTCGTGTGCCACCTGGCAATCGTCTGCACGCCCTCAAGGGGGATCGTGCCGGTCAACACGCCATTGCCGTAAACGACCAGTGGCGGGTCTGCTTCCGGTTCGAGAAGGGCGATGCGTACGATGTTGAATTCTGCGACGACCACTGAGCTCGGAGAACGAAGGATGAGCATTCCGAATACGGGCTCCTTCGACCGCCCACCGATTCATCCCGGCGAGATCCTGCGGGAGGACTTCCTGCCGGACTACGGGCTGACCGCGACCACCCTGGCGGAGGCGGTGGGCGTGTCGCGGCAGTCGATCAACGAGCTGCTCCGGGAGCGTCGGGCGGTCAGTCCCGAGATGGCGCTTCGGCTGGGCAGGGCCTTTGGCATGTCGGCGGAATTCTGGCTCAACCTGCAGCGCAATGTCGATCTCTGGGTTGCGGCCCGGGGACTCGAGAAGGAACTGGCCAGCATCCGCCCCGTTCAGGTTGCGTGACGGGGGCGTTTCAGCAGCCTCGCCCCCCCACCGCCGCATAGACCGCCGGCCAGCTCCCCCCTCCCGCCCGGGCATCCAGGACCCGGGATGCCGGAATTCCGAGGGACTCCGTCAGGAACCGGAGGTTCACCAGGGTGACGATCTCTCCGTCGGAGAGCTGCACCTCATCCCATTCCCGGGGGGAGCGGGCGTCGAATTCGGCATAGGCCCTCGACAGTTCACCGGCGGAGGCGCCGTTCAGTGGAACGTGGAACGCGGCGGCTCCCAGGCCGTAGCGTCCTGCGAGATCCGCCCACGAATTGCGGGTGCGGCGAAGGGAGAAGATCACCTCCGGCGACACTCCCGCACGGGACGCCAGGAAGAGCCCCACCGGGATCTC
>CAYQVI010000290.1:0-4320 GCA_964420725.1 uncultured Gemmatimonadaceae bacterium
TCCGCCGGGCCGGCCGGCTGGACCGGGTCATCCAGATCCCGTACCCCAACGTGGATGCGCTGGGGGCCATCTACGGTCACTACCTCACCCTCCACGGGTCCCGGGTGGATCCCGGGCTTGACGTGTCGGCGGCGGCGGGAATGTCGCTGGGGCTGAGCGGGGCGGATGTGGAGCTCTTCGTCCGGGGGGCCGCACGGCGGGCCCGGAAGGCCCAGCGCCCCATCCGCCTTGAGGACCTGGTGGCCGAGATCACCGGGAGCCCCCGGGACCCCGACACTTCGCTGCGACTGAGCCAGGCCGAGCTGGAGCGGGTGGCGGTCCACGAGGCCGGGCACGCCCTGGCGTCGTTCCTGGGCAGCAGCGGGGGCGCCGAGATCAGCTACGTCTCGGTCATTCCCCGCCCCGACGGCACCCTGGGGTTCATGGCCCGCACCCCGTCGAACCGGGTGCTGGTGACCCGGAGCGAGTCGCTGGAGCGGATCGAGGTCTTCCTGGCCGGACGGGCCGCCGAGGAGGTGATGTTCGGCCCTGAAGGCATCACCGGAGGAGCCGGGGGGAGCGGCACCCGGAGCGACCTCGCCGTGGCCACCGCGTCGGCCCTGTCATTGGTGGCCCAGCAGGGTCTCGGCCCCGACCGCAGCCTCCTCTGGGCCCGGGAACCCGGCCAGGGGCACGCCGAGCAGGCCGAGCGGATCCTCCGGGAGGCCTACGCCGCCATCCTCCAGAAGCTCCGGGAGCAGGAGGATGCGCTGCGGAGGCTGACCCGGGCGCTGGTGGAGCGGCAGGAGCTGAGCGGGGACGAGGTGCGGGAGGTGCTGCGGGGATCCGGATCGGGGTCGGGAGACGCGGGGTCGGCGGGGTCTGCGGGAGCGGGAGCGGGAGCGGGGGCGCCGGCGCAGGGGCCGCAGGGGCGTGTGTCCCCGGACCCGGCTGCGGCCGGGTAGGCGAACCAGCCATGGGCTCCCTCACACTCCACCCCGACCGCATCACGGTGCGCTGGTACTCCGAAGAGGAGACCCTGCGGCCCGCCGGCATCCAGGAGCTCAGCCCCTACTTCTTCTACACGCTGTCGCTGGACCCCGACTTCACCCTCGGGGATCTCTTCGCCCTCGTGGACCAGGAGGATGTGGCCCTCCTGGAGATGGTGCTGGGGGAGCAGGTTGGGCCGGTGCTGGAGGAGGCGCGGAGGGCCGCCCTTTTTCTGATGCCCCCGTCGGAGCCCGAGTCGTCGTCGCACCCCGACCCCTGGCAGCCCGACTTCCTCCGGGTCTGCAACGTCCACGCAGAGGGATCACTCCGGCGGGACTTCGACGGATGGGGCCCCTGGGCCGAGCCGTACGAGGGAGCCTGGGAGGAGCACCCCGACTGGCCCCGGGTGGGCCCCATCGGCGTCAGCCTCACCCCCGTGACCCGGCTGCTGCACCTCCCCCTCCGCTACGACCCTGAACTCATCTTCCGGGACCCCGACGACACCGAGGAATACCGCACCACCGTCGACATCACCCTCATCGACTTCCTGAAAACCGTGTTCTTCGAGCTCACCTTCCACGGCACTCCGCAGGAGCGGGACGAGGTATGGCGAGAGCTACAGCGGCGGATGGATGACATGGAGAGCGGCAGGGTCCGGAGCATTCCGGCGGAGGAGGTGTTCCGGGGGCTCCGGGAAGAGGAGGCGGGGGAGGGGATGGAGGACGGGGACGACGTGTAGAGGACGGGGAGTAGGGGCCCCGGAGGCCACTGCGGAATCAGGCCCAGCGGAGCATTCTGCCGCCCCTCCTGTCCGACCATCATCTCTTGGTTCGATCTCCTGCGGCGCTCCTTGCCGAGGTCCGAAGGGGTGGCCCCGACGACCTCGGCCGCTGCCTGGGGCCAGGTCGGAAGCCCCCGCAAGGTCCTGAGTCCTGCTGCCGGATGGCCTCCCATTGACCGGGGCAGGAACCGTTCCCATTTTGGGAGTGTACGTTACCGGTGCGCGAATCCAGCGCAGGGAGTGTATTTGCGGATCATTTCGAGGAAACCCCTTCGGGACTTCGCCACGGACCACGCGGACGCCACGGAGCCGCTGGAGGCCTGGTACCGGATCATCAAGGGGCGGGACTACCACTCGCCCCATGAACTCCGGAAGGACTTCCCGACCGCCAGCTTCCTGGGTGCGCGGAGGACCGTGTTCAACATCGGGGGCAACAAGTACCGGCTGGTGGCCGACGTGCGCTACGACCTGGGGCGGGTCTACGTGCGGAACGTCCTGACCCACCAGGAATACGACCGTCGATCGATTGAAGGCACGCTGTGAGTGTGCCAGGAGGCACCATGCCTGTTGTACTGGACTTCACCAAGCCGCATATCCTCCGGAATGAGGAGGAGTACGAGGCCGCGATCGCAGAGATCGAGGGGCTCCTGGACGAGGACGTGGAGCCCGGCTCCGAGGGCCATGATCGGCTCGAGTTCCTGTCGGTGCTCGTGGAGCACTACGAGGAGGAGCACTATCCCATGGGGAACGTGACTCCTCAGCAGGCGGTGACCTTCATGCTCGAGCAGAAGGGAATGAGTCGCTCGGATCTGGACGACACCATGGGTGGGAAGAGCCGTGTGTCGGAGTTCTTCAGCGGAAAGCGCGACCTCTCGAAGTCCCAGATCGAGGCGCTTCATCGACGGCTGGGCATCCCGGCTGACATCCTCCTGGGTCTGGGGGGGTGAGTCGAGGCGGCGGGAGCGCGGCTCCTCTACAGCCGGATGCGTCTCAATATGCGGTAGACAGCATATGCATAGAAGGGTATCTTCTGAAGGACCTCAAGCAGCAAGGATGACGACCATGGCGAAACGGTTTGCTGACCTCCGGGCGAAGATGTCACCCGAGCGCCAGCGGAGGAGCGAAGAACGGACAGCCGCGATGTTGATGGCCCTGGATCTGGCCGAACTCCGCGGGAGCCTGGACGTCACCCAGGAGGAGTTGGCGGCGCGGCTCCAGATCTCGCAGTCGAACGTGTCCCGGTTGGAGAAGAGGAGGGACATGCTGGTGAGTACGCTCCGGGAGGTGATCGAGGCGTTCGGCGGGCAGTTGCGCCTGGTCGCGGACTTCCCCGAGGGATCCATCGAGATCGGGCAGTTCGACGAGGATGGGGGGGAGGGACGGCTGCGCAGACTGCAGGCGCTTGCCGAGGCCCGGCCCGACTACCTCGACCGCTCCCTGCAGGAGGCCGCCCTGGCCGAAGCCTCCCACACGGATCCGATGGAAGAGGAGTTGGTGATCGTTCGGGCCGAGGAAGCCGAGGACGGCGAGGCAACCACGCGGGATGTGCCGCTGAAGCAGGCAGAGGTAGATTTGCAGGATGAGTTCGCGCCCACTTGATACGTCCCCGGCCGCCTGGTCCCGGTACGAGGCCGTCCTGGATCGGATGGACGGCCCGGCACGGCTTTGCGCTGCCATTGAACTGAGTGACGCTGTCCACGAGATCCGCCTCGCCGGAATCCGGTCTCGCCATCCGGGGTTGAGCCGGCAGGAGGCTGTGGCACAACTCGTGGCTGAGGATCACGGGGTAACCCTGCCACGCCCGAAGTGAGTATCGGGGTCTTTCTGAAGAAGGTCGTCGAGGTACTCGACGAGGCGGAGATCTCCTACATGTTGACGGGGTCGCTGGCGTCGGCATTCTACGCCGTCCCCAGGGCCACCCAGGACATCGACGTCGTGATCGAGGCCCAGAGAGAGGGGATCGAGCGCCTGGTCCAGGGTCTGCTCGCGGCGGGCTGGTACGCCGATGCCACAGCGGCGCTTGAGGCGTGGCAAGGCCAGAGTCAGTTCAATGCGATCGAGCCGGACACCGGCTGGAAGGCCGACTTCATCGTCCGAAGGGATCGCGCTTTCAGTCGTGAGGAGTTCAGGCGGCGTAGGCGGAGTTCGCTTCTTGGGGTTGAGCTGGAGATCGCGAGCCTCGAGGACGTGTTGATTGCGAAGCTCGAGTGGAGCCGGCTCGGGGACTCCGCTCTGCAACGCCGGGATGTTGCGCAGCTGCTGGTGCGGACGTGGAATCGCCTTGACCACGCATACGTGGGAAGGTGGGTGGCAGAGCTCGGGCTGGATGCGGAGTGGCGAGCTGCCGTATCGCAGGCGGACCTCCCAGGTCCAACGGAGCGTGGGTAGCGCGTTGGGAGGCTGCCGGGCGGCGGCCTCTTCCGACGCACCGATTCCGGCTACGAGACATTCGGCTCCATAGAGCCGCTGAGGTAGGGAGGCCAGGATGCTGTACGACGTCGTTGCCGCCGAGGCCCGCCCGGGCTTCCGGGTGTGGGTGAAGTTCGAGAATGGAGTTGAGGGCGAGGCGG
>CAYQVI010000291.1:0-4285 GCA_964420725.1 uncultured Gemmatimonadaceae bacterium
GTTGGTCTGACCCGGCCCGCCCCCGTTACCTTGAGGGGTTGAGCCCAGGAGTCCGACCAACGAGGAACACCCTGTGAGACGCAGCTTCACCCCCCACCGTTCCGGGGCCATCCTGGCCCTGGTGGCCGCCCCCCTCCTCCTGGGAGGATGCGGTGCCCGGGGACCCGTGCAGACGGTAGTGGAGCTTCCCCCCATCCGGGCGGTCCCCCCCGTGGTGGAGCCGGCCCCCATCGAGATGGGGCTCCCCCCGGCCCCCGGTCGATACGACGGCTCCATGGATGTGCTCCACTACGATGTGGAGCTTCTGATCCCCCCGGCCAACGACCGGATCCAGGGTCGGGCCGCCATCACCTACCGGAGTCGCACACCCGGCGCCCACCCGGTGATCCTGGACCTGACGGGGCTGGCCGTGGAGTCGGTCACCTGGGAAGGGGAGCGGGTGCCCTTCACCCACACCGAGGGCACGATCCGGTTCCAGGCCCCCGGCAGCTCCATGGCGGGAGACACCCATGAGGTGGAGGTCCACTACCGGGGTACCCCCGACGATGGCCTGATCATGCGGAACACCGTCCATGGCGAGCCCTCGGCCTTCGCCGACAACTGGCCGAACCGGGCCCGCTTCTGGTTCCCATCCAGCGACCACCCGTCGGACAAGGCCACCGTGGCCTTCACGGTCCACGCCCCGGCGGAGCGGCAGGTGGTGGCCAACGGCAACCTCCTCCGGGCCGGCACACCCACACCTCCGGAAGCGGTGGGGGGGCTGGAAGGGCTCCGGAGCTGGACCTGGGCCACACGGGTCCCCATTCCCACCTATCTGATGGTGGTGGGTGTGGCGGAGATGGAGGCCATGTCCGGAGGTCTGGGAGCCTGTGGACTGGCCCCCGCCTCCCCCCGGGCGGACGGCTGTGTGGAGGTCACCCACTGGGCCTACGCAGCGGATACCGCCCACGCCCGTCGGGTCTTCGGTCGGTCCGCCCAGATGCTGGACTTCTACGCCCGCCTGGTGGGCCCCTACCCCTACGAGAAGCTGGCCAACGTGCAATCCGCCACCCGCTTCGGGGGGATGGAGAACGCGTCGGTGATCTTCTACTCCGAGCAGGCACTGGCGCAGGGGCGGAACATCGAGAGCACGGTGGCCCACGAAATCGCCCACCAGTGGTTCGGGAATTCGGTGACGGCAGCCGACTGGCCCCACCTCTGGCTCTCGGAGGGATTCGCCAGCTACTTCGGCCCCCTCTTCTTCGAGGCAGCCGAGGGGGTGGGGGCCTTCCGGGGGATGATCGAGGGGAACCGACAGGTCTACCTCGCCTCGGACATGACCCACCGCCCCATCGTGGACGGCAGCAGCGAGAACCTGATGGAGCTGCTGAACCGGAACAGTTACCAGAAGGGATCGCTGGTGCTCCACATGCTCCGGGACCTTCTGGGAGATGAGGCGTTCTTCGAAGGGATCCGACGCTACTACGCCCGCTACGCCGGGGGGAACGCCGTCACCGGTGACCTGCAGGCGGTCCTGGAGGAGGTGCACGGGGAGCCGCTGGACTGGTTCTTCCAGCAGTGGCTCCACAACCCCGGCCACCCGAAGCTGGAGCTGGACTGGGTGTGGGACGCCCGGGCCAACGAGGTGGAGGTGGTGATCCGCCAGGTGCAGGATCCAGCGTGGCCCACCTTCCGGCTCCCGGCGGAGCTGGAGTTCGTGCTGCCTGGTGGGGGATCCTGGCGTGTGGAGCACGTGGTGGACGGCCGGGAATGGCGGGAGCGGATCCCCATGCAGGCGGCACCCACCGCCGTGAACTTCGACCCCGACGGCTGGATCCTGGAGGAGATGGTGACCGACCGATGAAACGTATCTGCGTCTTCTGCGGGTCCAGCTCCGGGGAGTCCCCGGTCTACCTGGAATCCGCCACCCGGGTGGGGGAGATCCTGGCCCGGGAGGGTCTCGGGCTGGTGTACGGCGGCTCCCGGGTGGGACTCATGGGACGGCTGGCGGACTCCGTGCTGGAGCATGGCGGGGAGGTGATCGGGGTCATCCCCCGGGCGCTGGTGAACCGGGAGGTGGCCCACGGGGGGCTCACGGAGCTGCGGATCGTGGCCTCCATGCACGAGCGCAAGGCAGTGATGGCCGAGCTCTCCGACGCCTTCATCGCCCTCCCCGGCGGACTGGGCACGCTGGAGGAGCTCTTCGAGGTGGTGACCTGGAGCCAGTTGGGGCTGCACCAGAAGCCCTCCGGGGTCCTGGACGTACGGGGCTACTATCAGCCCCTCATCGCGTTCCTGGACCATGCGGTGAACGAGGGCTTCCTGGCGACCCAGCACCGCCGGATGATCATGCTGGAGAGTGATCCGGACGCCCTGGTGGCCCGGCTCCGGGAGTACGAGGCGCCGGTGGTGCCCCGATGGATCGCCGCCGGGGAGACCTGAAGCGGGATCGAGATGGGAGTCACCCGGAAACCGCGCTGCTTCCAGGAAGAAGAGAGACCCCGGGGCGATGGCTCGCCCCGGGGTCTCTCTCTGCACGCCTCGTTCGTCAGTGGGTGACGGCGGGCTCCATCTCCTTGGCGGCCTCGATGAAGCCGGCGATCTGCGACTCGGACGGGGTGGACTTCGCCAGCTTGTTCCCCTCGTTGGCCGTGGCCACGGCAGCGGCCAGGTTCGTGGCGTTCCGGGTGCGGAGCTCCTTGATGGTGTCCACACCGGCAGCGTGGAGGAGCTCGGCGAACTGCTTCCCGATCCCCTTCACCCGCATGAGATCGGCCAGGTTCACCCAGCTCAGGATCCGCTTCTCGTCGATACCGGTGGCCTCGGCCAGATCCTTGCGCCCCTTCTTGGAGGCTGCCTTCTCGAGAAGAGCGTCCGTGTTCCCGATCCCGGCCTCTTCCAGCTTCGCCCGGAACACCGGGCCGATCCCCTCGATCTCGTCAATGCGGTAGGCCATCCTGATTCTCCTCGCGCAGTAGGTCCAGAGTGTGGGTCCAGCCCCCGCAGGCCGGACCGGGCCAACGGGCAATCATCGACGCGGTAGATTGTCTACCGATTGCGATCCAGTCAACGCCCACGGAAAAAGAACCGGAACCGTTGTTACCTATTGTGTCCGTAGTAAAAAAGTCGCCGCCTGAACCGCCGTACGAGTCGATCTCCATACTCCACCCCCGGGGCATCAGCGCCAGAGCGGCACCTCCTCCCCCGCAGCGTCCGTTCCGAAGGGGAGCCAGACCAGGGAGGTCACCCGGACCTGGATGGCATTGAGGGGGGGGCGGATCACCACCTCCTCCAACGGCTCCCGCACATCCACCGACTCCTCCAGCGCCCGGATCTCGTCCTGGAGCTCCTGCTCCAGCGTCTGGATCTGGGCGGTCACCGCTTCCACGGTCTCCTCGGCGTGGGCCACATCCTGCCGGGTCTGCGCCGCCCGCCCGGCGGAGCGCATGGCTGTGGTGGCCTTTGAGGTGCCGGCTCCCAGGAGCGCCCCCAGGAGCCCACCCCCCTTCCGGCTTCGGCTCCCCCCGGCTGCCGCACCCAGCACCGCTCCCAGCGCCGTGATGCCGGTATTCAGCATGGCCTGCTTGGATTGGGCTTCCCGCTTCTCCACTGCCTGCTGCGACCGGCGGAGCCGGTCCTCCAGGGTCCGGAACCGGGACTCGTACTTCTTCCTCAGGCGGTCCACCGCCTCGTCCCGGGCCTCCCTCCCCAGGTCCGCCAGACGCATCCGGAACTCCCGCTCCGACTCCCCGGGGCGGGAGAAGGCCTTGCGGCTCTTCGACTCCAGAAGTGTCACGGGATGCGCCCCCTGGATCCACCGCACCAGCTCCTTCCCCCACCGGTCGTAGCTTCTTGGCTGAGCCCCCTCGGCAGGGAGGGTGGCGAAACCGGCACCGTCCAGTGGCTCCGCCTCCAGCAGCTCCAGCGGGAGGTCCACCGTGGTGGCCCGGTCCAGGCTGAAGGGAAGCACCCCATCCTCCAGGGTGGTCACCACCTGGACCGCGCGGGTCTCCTCCACCCCATGCCGCGCCGACGAGTAGCGCACCTCTGCAGACGCCATGAAGGCCGGGCGGTAGATCATCGCCTCCGCCCGGGCGAAGGGGGGCACAAAGAACTCCCGGATGTCCGGGGGAAGCATGGGGCGCGTGTTGGAATGGCCAGTGCCGGCGCCCATCGTGCCGGCCACCTCCGCCGCCGCTCCACCCGCCGCCCCGGCGCCCGCCACCGGGCCCACGCTCCCGCTCCCCGACTCCACCGTCCGGATCTGGTTCAGGGTCAGGGGCCCTGCCAGATACGACATGGCCCA
>CAYQVI010000292.1:0-4280 GCA_964420725.1 uncultured Gemmatimonadaceae bacterium
AGTACCCCGCCATGGCCTCGTCGATGGAGTTGTCCACCACCTCGTAGACCAGGTGGTGGAGCCCCCGGGACGACGTGGACCCGATGTACATCCCAGGCCGCTTCCGGACCGCCTCCAGCCCCTTGAGGACCTGGATCTGCCCGGCATTGTAGTCGTCCGCGCGCTTCGCTTCTTCGGCCATTCCGTCTTCCGTCTCAGGGGGATCCGTGGGGATCCCGGTTCACCGTGTCTCCGCCAGTACGAAGACCAGCTTCTCGATGGGGGCGCCGCCCCGATCTTCGTTCAGACGGGCCAGGATCTCCCGCTTCATCAGGTTGAGCTCCATGAGCCAGGGGCTCGATCGGACCTCCACCACCAGTGTACCCCCGGTGATGCTTCTCGGTGCAGTGACCCCGTTGATGGCCGCCCCCACTGCGGCGGGCCACTCCAGGAGCACACCTTGCCGCTCGATGGAGGGGGCGAGCCCCTGGGTTTCCAGATAGCTCCCCAGCACATCCCCCAGCCGGGCGCCGCCCTCCCCCTTCGGGGACTTCCCGCCGCTCATGGCAGGATGACCCCGGACCGGATTCCCCACCGGGGGAGCGTTTCGCGCTTCACCTTCACATCGCTCTCCCTGGGGGCCGTGAGCACCACCTGTCCCGCCTGCGGGCCCTCCAGGAACTCCAGGATCCTCCTTGAGCGCCCCTCATCCAGTTCGGCGAACACATCGTCCAGGAGGATCAGCGGGGGACTTCCCCGGGCATCCCGGACGGTGTCCGCCTCCACCAGCCGGAGGGCCAGGGCCGCGGTCCGACGCTGACCTCCGGATCCGTAGTCCCGGATGTCCAGCCCCGCGCCGGATCCCTCCAGCCGGATCACCAGTTCGTCCCGCTGGGGGCCCACCAGGGTGGTCCCCATGCGGCGGTCCCGGTCCATCCCCTCCTCCAGCGCCCCCCGGTACCCTTCCCGGAGGCGCTCCTCCAACCCCCGGGCCCTGGGCTCCTCGTCCCCCTCCACCTCTTCCCGGGACTCCTGGTCCAGGGGAATCGAGGAGCGGTGCACCATCGTGGCGCCGTCCCGACCGGACACGGCCTTGTAATAGCGCCCGAAGGCCTCTCCCCGGAGGGCCACCCACTCCCGTCGGGCCAGCGTCACCGCCGCCCCCGCCTCCACCAGGGGGGCATCCCAGATCCGCACGAGGGAAGGAGCCGACCCGTCCCGCAGCGCCGCATTCCGCTGATTGAGCACCTGGCGAAAGCGCTGCAGGCTTCCCAGGTAGCCGGGGCGGTTGAGGGAGAGGAGGATGTCCAGGAAGCGCCGCCGTTCGGCAGGGCCTTCCGAGACCAGGGCCACATCGGCGGGAGAGAAGAGGATCGCCCCCACCCGGCCCAGTCCGTCCCCCAGACGTTCCGGCTCCCGCCCATCGATGGTGACCCGCTTCCGCTTCCCCTGCCGCTGGAAGGCGGCGGCCACCTCTGCCCGTTCCCCGTCTACCCCCCCGGAGAGCTCCGCCGCGATCCGGAAGAAGGGTTCCCCGAACTGGACCAGCTGGTCGTCGCGGCTCCCCCGGAAGGAGCGGAAGGTCTCCAGGTAGTAGATGGCCTCCAGGAGATTGGTCTTCCCCTGTGCGTTTTCCCCCACCACCGCCACACCCTCGGGGGGAAACTCCAGGTCCTGGGAGCCGAGATTCCGGAAGTGCTTGAGCGAAAGGTGGTTCAGGACCACGGTACAACGTCCGGGGCAGGGCTCCGAGGCATCGATGAATTTACCAGATTCCGCCCCTCCACGCCACCCGTGGAGCGGGGGCGAAAGGGCCGTGGCGCATGGGGTTGGAGCCCCGCTGAGACCCGGGGCCGGGAGGGGCGCCGGAGGGGCCCCCTCCGGGGGCTTCACCGCCCCTGGAAGGTGGGCTTCCGCTTCTCCAGGAAGGCGGTCATCCCCTCCCGCATGTCGCTGGTGGAGGCCAGGAGCCCGAAAAGCGACGACTCGTGGGCCAGCGCCTCCTCCGTGGTGGTGTCCAGGGCCCTGTACACCGACTCCAGGGCCAGGCGCACCGCCTCCGGTCCGTTCCGGGTGATGCGCCCCAGGAGCTCTTCTGCGGCGGCCCGGGCCTCCCCCGGCGGAACCACCCGGGTGACGATCCCCAGTTCGGCGGCCCGGACCGCATCGAAGCGGTCCCCGGTGAGGGTCAACTCGATGGCCCGCCCCAGCCCCACCAGACGGGCCAGCCGGATGGTCCCCCCGTATCCGGGGATGATCCCCAGCCCCACCTCCGGGAGCCCGAAGCGGGCGTTCTCCGACGCCACCCGGAGGTGGCAGGCCAGGGCCAGTTCAAACCCTCCCCCCAGGGAGAAGCCCCCCACCGCCGCCACCACCGGCCGGGGGAAGCGCTCGATGGCCCGGAACACCTCCTGCCCCTGCCGGCTCACCCGGACCCCCTCCATGGAATCCATCTCCGCCAGGACGGCGATGTCCGCTCCCGCTACGAAGGCCTTCTCTCCCGCCCCGGTGAGGATCACCCCCCGCACCTCCGGGTCCTCCCGGAGCTCTCCGAAGGCGGACCCCAGGCCGTCGATGACCTCTGGATTGAGGGCGTTGAGCTTGTCCTGGCGGTCGATGATCACCGTTGCATGGGGGCCGTCCCGCTCGATCCGGACGAAGGGGCCATGGGTCATGATGGAGGCTACCGGGAAGGGGTGGAGTTGTCCGCGGTGGCCGGAGCAGGGGCACCGGGCCGCGACAGACCTCCCAAGGTAGGCAGGGGAATCCAGGGGGACCAGCGTTGGAGGCCCATCCGCAACTGGATTCCTTCCGGCGCCGTCCCTACCTTGGGAACGGTCCCCGTCCTGTCACCCGCACCCCTGGAGTCCCTGGATGAGCCGCTCCCTGAACAAGGTCATGCTGATCGGCAACATCGGTTCCGAGCCCGAGATCCGGGTCACCCCCTCGGGGGCCAAGGTGGCCAAGATCTCCCTGGCCACCAACCGCACGTTCCAGGGTCGGGACGGCCAGCAGCAGGACCGCACCGACTGGCACCGTCTCACCTTCTTCGGGAAGCTGGCGGACGTGGTGGAGCAGTGGGTGAAGAAGGGGGACCGGCTCTATGTGGAGGGCCGCCTGGAATACTCCCAGACCCAGGACGCCGACGGCGGGGTGAAGTACTGGACCGACATCGTGGTCAACGAGATGGTGATGCTGGGATCCAGCGGGGGCGGGAGCCAGGATTCGGACTCCTCCTCGTACGAGTCCTCCTCACGGGGAAGCGGTCGGGCTCCCTCTCCGGCCCTCTCCGAGCCGGATGACGACCTCCCCTTCTAGTGTGGTGTAGCAGAAGTCCAGTGAGCATCGAGGGGGGCGAGGCGCCGCTCCAGGGAGGCGAGACGACGAGGCGTAGCAGGGCTACGTCGAGGAGAAGCAACGATGCTGGAGTGGATGCAGCGCCCTCCGAATGCCACGGGACTTCTGCGCCACTACACTAGTCGGAATCCGGGGAGTGCGGCCCCGGCGGAGGCATCCCGCTGGGGCCGCACTCCCCCTGGGGATCCCCCTCACTCCCAGCCGGCGTTGCGAAGCCCCCGGAAGACGGCGTCCAGGAAGCTCCGGGTGGACACGCCCATGATGGCGTCCATGTCCTGCAGCCCCCGGGTGACCCCGTCGATGAGATTCCACATCTGCTCGGCGACGGCCCGGTTGGTGGGGACCGCCTCGATCACCGGATCCCGTGAGACCCCCCGGGTGAAGGGCTCGTAGAGGATCTCCTCCTCGTGGAGCACCAGGAGGGCGTGGAGCTCCGACGCCTGCCGGGCGATGGCCTCCGCCTGGTCGTACACCGCGTCCCTTGAGGCGCTGGACTCCTGGAACCTGCGGAGCGCCTCCGCCACCAGGAGTTCCTTCTGCGGCTGGGGGAGGGCCAGGGATTCGGCCCGGTCCGCCAACCGGGAGGTGAACACCTCCCCTTCCACCTCCCGCAACTCCGACAGCACATCCTGCAGCAGCGTCCAGTAGGCACCCTCCGCCTGGAAGCGGCTGGCCCCGGCCAGGTAGACCCCCTCCAGCCAGTTCTGGCCGGGGCGGTCGGGGAGACTCCGCAGGTCGGCGATGGAATCCATGGCCGTGAGCATGTCGGCGAAGGCCGCCCCGGAGAGCCCCGGGAGCCGGACCTCCAGCTCCGGTGGCAGGACGTTCGCCTGGTTCCTCGAGGTCACCCGATCCACGGCAAACCAGATGGTCACCAGACCCAGGAGGACGGCCACCACCGCCGACACGGATGGCCCACCCCGCCCCCGGCTCCCGGACCCCCC
>CAYQVI010000293.1:0-4266 GCA_964420725.1 uncultured Gemmatimonadaceae bacterium
ATCCAGGACCTGGCCCGGCGGGCGCTGGCCCGGCTGAGGGGGGGAGGCGGGTGAATTGATGATCCCTTGACATCGGAATCATCGGGTCACTCAAATAATGGTGTCCGGGCCCTTCCGCCCCTCAGGGCTCTTCCCGCCCAGAGGTCTCCGGACCCTGTTCGCCGTCTCCTTTCCCCGCCGTTCCATGCTCCATCCTCTCCGGTGCCCCGAAAGGCTGACCCCCTCCACGAAGGGCTGGAGGCTCTATGGCCTGATCCTGCTCCTCGCCCTGGCCCTGACCGGGTGCGGGGATTCCTCCCCGGCAGACGCCGCTTCCAATCCGCCCCGGTCCATCCGGCCATCGGTGGAATCGCTCTCCTTCGACGCCCTGAACCGAACGGTTGTCCTCTCTGCGACGGCACTGGACGACCAGGGGGGCACCATCTCCGGCGCCGAGGTCCGCTGGTGGTCCAGCGATCCGGCCATCGTAGCCGTCACCCCGGCCGGCGAGGCCCGCTCGGTAGCCAATGGCACCACCCGGATCCACGCCACCTCCGGGGCGGCCCAGGCCTCCATCCCGGTGGAGGTCCGGCAGGTCCTGGGATCTGTGCAGGGAGTGGACCGCACGGTGTCGGCGGTGGGAGAGGCCACCCTCCCCTTCCCCTTCGTCGATCCCCGGGATCCCAACGGGGTGGCCATCGCCGCGGCGCGGCTCGCTGAGGTGCTGGAATCGGTAACGGTGGTGGAGCAAGAGCCGCTGATTCCGGGATTCCTGCCGGACCCGGAGCCGGTGGGAGATTCCCTCCGCCTCCGGTATGCGGGGCGGGTGGTCCTGGAGCTGGGGGGACAGCGGGCCACGGTGGTCTATACCCCCTCTGCCCCGGAGCTGTACGGGGTCCTGGGCTCCCCGGAGCTGCAGGACACGGGGGAGATCCGGATCCACGGACCCCGACTGGACGAGTGGTCCGCCCCGGATGTGCAGCTCTCCACGCCTGCGGTGCTGTCGCTGGTGTCCCGGGACGCCTCCTCCCTCACCTACCGGGTGGAGCTGACGGAGGCCCCCTGCACCCCCTCCGCGGCCCGGGTCACGGTGACCGCCGGGATCCCGGTGCGTTCCTCCCTGCTCCTCCGGCGAAGCGGAACGGGGCACACCCCGGTGCAGATCGAGGTGGGGGAGATGCTCCGGGTGGATCAGGCCAACACCTGCCTGGGTGTGTCGCCAGGGCGTTACCTGGTGGCCTTCGCCGACCTGGGATACCTGCAGCGTGGGGGCATGGAACTGATGCCCACGAACGGCTGGGACGACTGGACCGCCGGCCACGGGACCCCGAACCAGGTGGGTTTCCGGGTGGTGGACCGGGTGGCGGAGGCCGCCGCCCGGGCCCCCGTTCACTCTGGCCGGGGCCTGGCCCCGGGGGGGATGGTCGGAGCGCCGAGCCACTTCCGACAGCAGCAGGGGCACTTCCTCCCCGTACCCCTCTCCTCCCTCCAACCCATGGCCGGTGCCGAGGAGTTGGGGGCCATCTGGCAGCGGACGGAGCCGCTGGGCCTGGGGGACAGGGTCCTGGCACCCCGGGACACCGGGATCGAGTCGGAGGGGATCTTCCTCTCCCCCGCCACCGCGGTCCATGAGCAGGAGGGGTTTGTGGTGTTGGTCCATGACCTGGACACCCTCCAATACCGGGCTGAGCCCGAGATCATGGAGCAGTTCCTGGACGATCTGGACCGCTTCCTCGACCGGGGGCTGGCCACCTACCAGGAGATCTTCCAGATCGACTACCCCCGGCTGGGCACCCCCTTCGGACAGCATGTGCTGGTGCTCACCCTGGGGCCCACCCGCTGGGCCTGGAATGCTGGATTCCTGAGCCACATGCGCCTCAGCAACTTCGGGGAGGAGGGGAGAGCCTGGACACTGGGGGGACGGGTCTTGGTGCACGAAATCGCCCATGGATTCCAGGTGGCGGAGTTCCAGCGCCGCGGAGGGTTGCCCCCCGGGACCACCTGGTCGCTGGAAGGAGGGGCCACCCTGATGGAGACCGTGGCCTTCGACGTGGGGGCGGTGGAGTGGGAGCGCTTCTCGGACTTCGCTCCGGGGCGCTGTGGCCGCTGGACCAACTGCGACGCCGCCATCGGAGACTTCCTCTCCCCCCTCCAGGATGCGTCAGCCCCCTTCCTGAGCCTCTCCGGCCCCAACGGGTATTTCGGCATCAGCAACTTCTACTGGGTGGGAGCCGTCACCGCCTTCTACCAGGGGTATTCCCGCTCCGCCCCCATCATGCGGCGCTACGCCTGGCGCTACAGCCAGGCCACCGGCACACCGATCCGGGAAGCCATCGGCACCATGGTCCGCCGGTCGCTGGAGGGGTTCCACGGAGACCTTCAGGGGGGTTCCCGGGGGCTCATCCACTTCCTGCAGGGGGTGGACCCGGGGTTCGATCCGGGGCAGGAGCACCTGGCCTCCATCCTGGACACCACCCCCCGGAAGGGGCAGTTGACCATGCCGGAGGAGTTCCTCTGGCACGACGACACCAAGAACTACTTCGCCATGCACCTCCTGGCGGGGCTGGGCACCGACTACACCCTGCCCCTGGACCGGATGTCCCACGGCCTCCTCACCTACGATGTACCTGGAGATCGGGACGTGGGGGTCCTTGAGCTGCTGCCGGACTCACCGGAGATGCGCTATCTGATCCTGCGGGTGGAATAGGGATCGGTGGGCCTGTGGGCTCGTCTTCCCCGAAGAAGTCGTCTCCGATGTAGTCCGGGTGGTTGAGGCGCATGTGGTCGACGCCCCGGATGAGATGGTAGACCAGGGAAGCGAACAGTACAGCGACACTCCCCGCCGTCAGAACCAGGATCAGGGTGAGTCGGTGGGAGACGGCCAGCGCCGTGGTGACCACCCCCAGACAGAAGAAGGTCAGATGGCTGATGCGGGTGGGCCATCGGGATTCGTCCCGCGGCGCGCCGTCGCCCTCTCCCGGGGGCCTCCCTGCTGACAACCATGGATCATCGGGCGGCCCTCGTAGCAAGGATTGGAAGGTCCTGCTTCGAGCTTCCGGTCGGCCCGTCACTACGCCGTCAATCGTAGGAGCCAGGTCCAGCGGAGGATTGGAGCCCCGGTCGCCGGCCCGATGGTGGTGTGCCGTGGGTGACGATGTCGAAGCGCTCCTGCCACTGCTTGCCCGACAGAGGTGTCGCTCCCCACCTTGGTACTATATGTATCGTCCTTGCGACCGGAGGGGACCCTTGGAAGCTCGATGCGACTGCTGCGAGGGCAGCGAGTGGACCCACGTCTACCGGACCGTGCACCGGTGCAACGGATGCAATCTCCACGTCGCCCTTCAGCAGCACCGATCCGATCAGGGAGCTCCGGTGGAGATCCTCAACCGGGGGATGGATCTTCGGCGCCGGGAGTTCGACGCCTACGTGGATCTGGCCCAGCGGTACGGAGGCCGCGGTCTCTGGATGGATGTGGGGTGCGGCACGGGCGCCCTGCTGGCCTGCGTGGCGGAGAGGGGTTTCACTCCCGAAGGCCTCGAGGTGACCGACGCCCGGGAGGGGGCCTCCCTGGCCGCCGTTCCCGGCGCCCGGATCCATGATCGCCCTCTCGAGGAGCTCGGGCTTCCCGATGGGCGATACGATGTCATCTCCCTCATCAATGTGTTCTCCCACCTCCCCAGCCCCCGTCGGGTCCTGACCGAGATCCGCCGGGTCCTCAAGTCAGGAGGGCTCCTCGTGCTCCGGACCGGCGAGATCCGGGGGGGTGGCCCCATCGCCCGCTGGGGGATGGTGAGGACCCTGGGGGATGAGAACCAGTGGCTGGGAACCGGGACGCTGGAAGCCTACGGACGGAGGGTGGGATTCCAGATCGAGGAGCGGACCTTCACCCCCTACCTCGAATGGGTCCTCTCGCCCGCGCGGCTCCGCATGCCCTCGGCCTCCCCGCGAATCCGCGTGGCAAAGCGCCTCCTCCGATCGCTCCCGGGCCGGCAGCGGCTGCTGCAGGCGCTGGAGCCCCTCACGCCCATGGGGTCTGTGCAGGCGGTGCTTCGCAAGGCGTGAGGGGGAACTGGTCTCCGCCCTCCCGGGGGCCTACCGGAAATCCTCCGCCCCCCGCACCTGCATGGGCACCCCGGGGAGGGCCCGCAACCGGTGCACCGGAAAGAGGTTGCCCTCGCCTTCGTGGTTGATGAACCACCCCCCCGCCGCGTAGGAATCGGCGTCCTCCGGCTCCATCCAGTGGAAGAGGAGACCGGCCCGGCGCTGGGCGGCCCGGGCGATCCAGGT
>CAYQVI010000294.1:0-4251 GCA_964420725.1 uncultured Gemmatimonadaceae bacterium
CTTCGACGGCTTCGACGGCTTCGACGGCTTCGACGGCTTCGACGGCTTCGACGGCTTCGACGGCTTCGACGGCTTCGACGGCTTCGACGGCCGTCAGCACCCGGGGCCGCTCATCGCTCTGCAGGGGACCGCCGTCGACGGCGGCTGCACGGCCAAAGAGTTGCTCTGCCTCGTCCGGGGCACCGGCCTCCTGACGGATCCGCCCGAGGTCCCGGAGAACCCGGACGTTGAGGGGATCCAGGGCCAGGGCGCGCCGGAAGTGCTCCTCGGCGGCGGCATGGTCACCCCGGGCCTCCTGGACCCAGGCCGCCACCAGGCGACCGGTGGCGAAGTCGGGAAGGCGGGCGAGTCCGTCGGAGACCACGGATGCGGCCTCGTCGATGCGGCCGGCCGCCAGGAGAGCTTCGGCCAGGGGCGCGAAGATCCGACCCGAGGGATCCGCGTCGGAACCGTGCCGGGCCCGGAGCTCGAGGATCGTGTCGTCGAGCGAAGCGGCCACCGATGACCCCCGGGGAGCGGAGTGAGGAAGGGAGGAGGGGGTGTTGCCGTATTCGGGCGGAAGATAGGCCGGGCGTTGGAAGGGTGTCAACGCGGACGGGCCCCTTCCCACCGTCCACGGGGTAGGACGGGAGAGATGGACATGGAGGTTGTCATTGAGGCGGGGCAGTCGGACGGCTAATATTCAGGCTTCCCCCGGATCCGGTCTGGACGGGTCCTCGCCGCAAGCGCGCACGGAAGGTCAGTCAGGAGTGGTCTGTACATGTTGATGAAGACGATGCGGGACAACACGAAGTGGATCATGCTGATCACGGCACTGGCCTTCGTGGCGCTCATGGTGTTCGAGTGGGGCATGGACATCACCGGCATCAGCGGTGGTGGAATGGAGCTGGGGAGCGTGGGGCGGACTCCGGTGACCAATGACATGTACCAGAGCACCTACCGCAATCTCTACGACCAGGTGTCCCGCTCCCAGGCGGAGCCGGTGAACTCCCAGCAGAACCGGGAGATCGAGGACGCCGCCTGGAATGAGGTGGTGAACCAGATCCTGATCAGCCAGGAGTTGGATCGACGGGGGATCCGGGTCACGGACGACGAGATCCGGCAGGCGGCCCTCTTCGCCCCCCCGCCCGGCTTCCAGCAGGAGAGGGCCTTCCAGACCGACGGCCGGTTCGACCTCTCGAAGTACCAGCAGTTCATCCAGACCGGGGCGGAGGACCTGATGCTCCTCCAGCTGGAAGCCTACTACAGGGACGTCATCCCCCGGGGGAAGCTGCTGAGACAGGTCACCTCCGGGATCCAGGTGTCCGATGCAGAGCTCTGGCGGTCCTTCCGGGACGAGAACGAACAGGTCGAGGTGGCCTTTGTCGCCCTGGATCCGGCCCGCCGTATCGGGAACGACCAGGTGACCGTCACCCCCAGCGAGGTGCAGGCCTACTACCGGGCGAACCGGGAAGACTTCCGGGTCCCGGCCACGGCCAGGGTGAAGCTGTCGGTGCTGGGCAAGGCCCCCACGGCAGCGGACAGCGTGGCCGTGGAGGAGCTGGTCCAGGAACTCCTGGGGGAGATCGGCGGAGAGTCCACCTTCGAGGAGGTGGCTGCCCGGGAGTCCTCCGACGAGGGTTCTGCCGCTGAGGGGGGCAACCTGGGCACGGTCTTCCCCGGCCAGCTCCCGGCGGCCATGGACACCGCCATCTTCAATGGACCGGTGGGGGGGGTGCAGGGGCCGATCCGGACCAACTTCGGCCTGCACCTGATCCGGGTGGACGAGCGGTGGGGCGCCGATTCGGCCCAGGCCCGTCACATCCTCATCCCGATGGAGAGGACCGACGCCTCCGAGATGCGCCTCCTGGCCAGGGCGGACTCCCTGGAGCGGATGGGGGAGACCCGGACCCTGGAGGAGGTGGCCTCCATCCTCCAGATCGAGGTGCAGGAGATCCAGTTGACCGAGGAGTTCCCGCTGGCGCCGGGAGCCGGACTCATCGGAGAGGGAGCGGAGTGGGCGCTGGAGGAGGCCGCACCGGGGGATGTGAGTCCGGTCTTCGAGACCCAGCAGTCCTTCTATGCCCTGGAGTTGATCTCCACCTCCCCCGAGGGATACCAGACGGTGGAGGAGGTGACTCCCCTCATCGAGGAGACGCTCCGGCTGGAGAAGAAGATGGATCTGGCGGTGGAGGAGGGGACCCGGTGGGCCGAGGCCCTCCGGAGCGGCTCCACCACCCTGGAGCAGTTGGCCGCAGAGAACGGTCTCACGGTGAACCGTCCCGAGCCCTTCACCCGGATGGACTTCGTTCCTGGGCTGGGGCGTCAGAACGCCGCGGTGGGTGCTGCCTTCGGCCTGGAGGCCGGTCAGGTCAGCAACCCGGTGCGCACGGGGGCCAACGTCTTCCTGATCCAGTCCATCTCCTCCACTCCCGCCGACCGGGACGCCTTCGAGGCCGTCAAGGAGGAGTTGCGAGCGCAGACGATCCAGCTGATCCAGCAGCAGCGGCTGGACGAGTGGCTCCAGGGCCTCCGGACCGCCACCCGGGTGGTGGACCGTCGGCGGGAGGTCTTCCGCGCCGCCGAGGAGGCCGCCGAGTCCGGGCCGCAGATTCCGCTGGCCTTCTGATCGCAAGGGTACGAGAAAGGGGGGGAGGCCGCATCAGCGGCCTCCCCCCCTTTCCGTTTCCGGATCCCTCGACCGCAGGCTCCCTACTCTGCCCGGGCCTCGCTCTTCACCTCGGGCTCCGACACCGGGCGCGCCTCCTCGGGGGCCCGGACGGGCTCCTCGGCCCGGAGGGCCCGGGGCTCCGGCACGTGACGCTGCGCCGGCTGGATCCCCTTCCGGTCATCCGGGACCTTCAGCTCATTCTCGATCTCTCGCACCGACCCCTTGAACTCCCGGATCCCCTTCCCGAGGGCCGAACCGATCTCGGGCAGCCGCTTCGCGCCGAACAGCAGAAGGACCACCATGAAGATCAGGATGATCTCCCACATTCCAAGCCCGCCGATACCCATGGTTCATCTCCTCACTGTTGCACGGCCTGGCCGATTCCGGACAGGATCCCAAAGGCCTTCAAATCCACGAACGAGCCACCAGGGCGATCAGACTCACTCCGACGACCGTCAGTACATTCAAGGTGAGCACAAGTGGCCCGATTGTGAAGGCAACCGCCACGAGGTCCACCGAAAACGGCCCCACGGAAGCCGCTACGGAGGTCGTCAGGAAGTCCCGGGCGGCGCTGTCGGGGAGGAAGAGCTCCGCTAGACGGGTGAACAATCCCCCCAGGAAGAGACCCAGGATGAGGGTCCAGGCCACACGGGAACGCCCTCTCTGCCGATGATCGGTCAGCACGTTTTGCGTCCACCTCCCCCTCGCCACATTCAGCGGCTCCGATCGATGGCGTACGCCACCGATTCCCGTAGCGCGTCCGTCGCCGGACCGGACTCCACCTCCGACAGTGCATCCTCGGCCCGGTCCGCAAAGCTCCGGGCCCGGGTCCGGGCGAACTCCAACCCCCCCAGATCCTCCACGATCTCCCCGATCCGCCGGATCTCGTCCTCACCTGGATCCACCATGGTGAAGAAGGTGCGGATCTCCCCTGCGGCAGCCCCGGAGGCAGCCTTGAGTGCTCCCACCAGCGGGAGGGTCACCTTCCGCTCCCGGAGATCATGGGACACCGGCTTGCCAGTCTGGGCCTCGGAGCCGGTATAGTCCAGCAGATCGTCTGCGATCTGGAAGGCCATTCCGAGATTGTGACCGAATCGAGCCAGCGGATCGCGATACGCCTCCACCCCCACCATGGCGCCCATCTCGCAGGCCGCACACATCAAGGAGGCGGTCTTCGCTGCGATGAGGCGGAAGTACGCCTCCTCCGAGAAGTCCAGGGCGTCGTAGGAGGTGAGCTGCCGCATCTCCCCGATGCTCATCTCGTTGGAGGCCCGGGCCAGCGCCTGGATGGCGTCCAGGTTCCGGAGTCGCACCAGCTCCAGGACGGAGCGGCTGTAGAGGTAGTCCCCCATGATCACCGCCACCTGGTGGGTCCAGAGGGCGTTCACCGTGGGAAGCCCCCGCCGGAGGACCGAGTGGTCCACTGCATCGTCATGGACCAGGGTGGCCAGGTGTACCAACTCCACAAGCGCCGCCAGCGTCTCCGCCTCGGGAGAGTGCTGATCCCCCACCTGGTTCGACAGGAGGAGGAGGGTGGGCCGGAAGAGCTTCCCCCGCATGAGGAGGAGGTACTGGTTCACCTCCTCGATCATCTCGAAGTC
>CAYQVI010000295.1:0-4246 GCA_964420725.1 uncultured Gemmatimonadaceae bacterium
TCCACGGCGAGTCCGAGATGCCCATCGAGGACCGGCTGAAGATGGAGGACGAGGCCGTCACCACGAACGTCTCGGTGAGCGCGAATGTGGTGTGGAATCCCAACGACGACGTGACCGCCAACTTCCGGGTCGGACACAACGACGTGTCCCGGAAGCGCACCCGGTTCGCCGCCGAGGGAGACTACTTCGGCCGCCCGGGTGTCCGGCAGATCATCAACGCCAGCACCTACGCCACCACGCTGGACGCGAACCTGAACTGGAATCTGGAGTTGGGCTCCCGGATCACCTCCACCACCACCGGTGGTGGCCAGGCCTTCTTCGAGGGTCGGGTTTCCGAGGATGCCTCCAAGAGCCAGTTCCCCTCGCCCACCCTGGAGACCCTCACCGGGGCCACCACCCTCAACGCCTTGACCGAGAGCCGTGAGGATGTGATCAACGCCGGGCTCTTCATCCAGCAGCAGTTCGGGCTGGACAACCGGCTCTTCTTCACCGCCGGCCTCCGGATGGACGGGAACTCCGCCTTCGGTGAGGACTTCGGGCTCACCACCTACCCCAAGGTTGGTTTTTCCTGGGTGGTGTCCGACTACGACTTCTTCAACGTCCCCGGTGTGGATGAATTCCGCATCCGTGGCGCCATCGGCACCTCCGGTCTCCAGCCGGGGGCCTTCGATGCCCAGCGGACCTGGAGCCCCACCGTGTTCGGAGGCGGCATCGCCCGGATCACCCCCTCGAACCTGGGGAATCCGGAGTTGAAGCCCGAGCGCTCCACCGAGCGGGAGCTGGCCATGGAGGCCGGGCTCTTCGAGGGGAAGGTGGGCTTCGAGGCCATCTTCTTCCAGCAGCAGACCCGGGACGCCCTCATGAGCGTCTCCCCGCCCCCCTCCACCGGGTTCTCCAGCACCCAGCTCCGGAACATCGGGGAGATGGACTCATGGGGGATCGAGTTGATGGGGGATATCCGCCTCATCGACTCCCCCGGCATGGGTCTGGACTTCAACGCGGCCTATACCTACATCGATCAGGAAATCACCACCATGGGCGGAATCCCCAACATCCGCCTCAGCACCCGGCGGCGTTGGGGATGGTTGGCGGAGGGGCACCGTCCGGGGGTGTTGATCGGGCCGAAGCAGGACCCGGCCAACCCCTACCGGCTCACGGTGCCGGTTGAGCAGCTCACGACGCTGAGCCAGATCGTTCCCAACGTTCTGCGGGACGAGGATGGCGGTGAGGCGCTGGTGGTCCACGGGGACGCCCTCCCCTCCTGGACCGTGGATTTCGGAACCACCTTCCGGATCGGTGAGAACATCTCCATCCGGGCGCTCTTCACCGGCGCCGGGGGGTTCCTCATGTCCAATGAGACCGAGGTCCTCCGGGACGGGATCCAGATCAGCGAGCGGGTGGCCAACATGGTGGCCGTCCTCAGCAACCCCAACTCCACGGCGGCTCAGCGGCAAGCGGTGGCAGACGACTATGGCGGGAAGCATCCCGGCGTGATCCCCTCCTACTTCGAGGAGGCGGACTACCTCAAGTTCAACGAGCTCTCGCTGAACCTGACGCTTCCGTCGGGGATTTCGGACCGTCTTGGCTTCGGGCAGACCTCGCTCATGCTGGGAGCCCGGAACGTCCACAACTTCACCAAGTACAGCGGGATCCTCGATCCGGGTGCGGCAACCGGAGGCGTGTCGCTGGGCGGAAGTATCTTCGAGTCGAACATCGACTACATCTCCGCCCCCACTCCTCGCCGCTACGTCTTCTCCATCCGGACCACGAGGTAAGCGACCCATGCGATTCTTCAACAGAGGCACACGGGGATTGGCCCTGCTCATCGCGGGCACGTCGCTGGTTGCGTGCGACGGATTGTTCGACGTGGAGAACCCGGGGAGTCTCCTGGATGAGGACCTGGAGGTCCCCTTCCTGGAGGCCACCCTGGCCACATCGGCGGAGGGGCAGTTGGTGAGCCCCTACGCCACGGCACTGGTGGAGGGGGAGATGCTGGGAGACCATGTCTGGCATCCCTCGGTGCAGGACTTCGCCCTCCTCATCGACGCCGGCTACCGGGACCGGGACATCTCGGTGACGGAGTCCCTCTTCAACGGTCTGGCCTCCGCCATCTGGGTGGCGGACAACATGGTCCTCCGGCTCACCGAGATGGTGGCCAATCCGGCGGCCAACCGGGGCATTGCCGATAGCCATTTCATGGCCGGTCTGGGCCGCATGACCATCTCGGCGTACTACGAGGAGGTGGTGTACGACGGGCAGGCCCCCATCACCCCTGCGGAGGCCATCCAGGACGCCTTCGAGGACTTCCAGACGGCCGCCACCATCGCCGGGGCGGCCAACGACCGGAACCTGCAGGCCGCGTCGCTGGGGGCGGCGGCCCGGGCGCAGCGCTCCCTCTACTATGAGGGCGGAGCCAGCAACCCGTCGTTCATGCAGCAGGCGGAATCGCTGGCCCGACAGGCGCTGGACGTGAACGGCGATTTCCGGAAGGATCTCCGGTATGGTCAGCCCGGGACCAGCAATGGCCATTTCACCGGAATGGTGGAAGGGCCGTACCACCGGATGCACGACAGCTACGCCTTCCGTCCGGACCCGGTGTCCGGTCAGCCGGACCCCCGGATCATCCACGATGCCAACCCCCACACCCCGGGGCCCCGGGGCGAGGTGCGCTACTACCAGCGGAAGTTCAACAGCCGCACGCAGGGGATGCCTGCCAGCCGGGCGGCGGAGGCGGAACTCATCATCGCCGAGGCCCGCCTTGTGGCCGGGGATCTCCCGGCTGCGGTGGACTGGATCAACCGGGTGCGGTCCGGGTCGGGCCTGCCGGACTTCAGCAGCACCGATGCCGCAGAGATCCGGGCACAGCTCATCTATGAGCGGGACACGGAGCTCTGGCTGGAGGGACGCCGGTGGGAGGATCACCGGTACTACAACATCACCCCCCTGGTCTGGGTGCAGTACAATGTGGACATCGGGGTCGGACCCCGGTGGCCCATCTCGGTGCAGGAGCGCTTCAACAACCCCAACATCGGGCGGTAAGCCCGGGGGGAGGGGCACCACCGGGACGCTGATCCCGGCGGGATGCGCCAGGGGGCCGGTACGGGAGTTTCCCGTACCGGCCCCCTTCGCGTCTGCCTGCCGGTCGTCGGGAGGCGCCTCCCTGGTGCCACCGGGGAGGAAGCGGGCTCAGGCTCCTGGCCCGGCATCCGGGGTGCCCTCCCCCAGCGGTGTCTGGGCGGCGCCCCCTTCACCGCTACTCCGGCGATTCCGGTGCCGGAAGGCCGGCCTCCCCGTGGGTCGGGAATCAGGACAGAAACGGCCCTCGGCGGAGCTTGACCTCCACCCCCCTCAGTGGGGCAGGGGGATGCGGATCCGGATGGAGGGGGCAGGAGGTGGGGGTTCTCCACCACCATCGGGGCCGCTCCCGCCCCCCCCGGAGAACTGTAGTACGCCCCAGACGAGGCCTCCCGCCAGGGCGGCCCCCACCAGGGCACTCCGGTTCCGGTTGAACTCCCTCCGCTCCACCAGCACCACGTCGGGACGCTCCAGGGTGAAGAGCCGCCGGGTGGCATCCACGGTGACACCCTGCACCCGGCGCCCCACCGGCATGGAGACCACGATGGACGACGCATCGGTGGACTCCAGTCGGCCTGGCACGCTCCGGACATCATACCCCTCCTGGGCGCTCATCCGGCGGCTGGCATCCACGTCCAGGTGCAGCACCACCTCCTCCCCGGGGGAGACCTCGGACAGATCCACCGGGCGCATGGAGTAGCACCCGGTCAGGAGTGGGAGCGCGGCCACGAGGATCATGGCCCGGGCTCCGGGCCGGTGGGTCGTCGGATTGCCCGGGCTCCTGGGGGACAGGACTGACATCACGGATGACTCTCCCATGGAAAGACTGCATGAATGGAAAACAGCCCCCCCCGCGATGAGCCAGGGGAGGCTGCCTCCGGCCGCTGCCGGGGGATCCCGCTACAGGGAAGGAGCCTCCCCGGTCAGGGGTTCAGAGGCGAGAACTTCTGGACCCTGCGGCCTGTGGAGGCCTCCCCCACGTAGATGTTCCCCTGGGAGTCGCTGCTGATCCCGTGGGGTCGGAGGAACTGCCCCACCTGCCGCCCGCCCCGACCGAACTCACCCACGATCTCCAGGTCGGTCCGGCGAAGGATCCACACCTTGTGATTGGTTCCATCGGCCATGAAGATGAGGCTCTGCTCCGGATCCGGCGAGAAGGCGAAGTCGAACG
>CAYQVI010000296.1:0-4242 GCA_964420725.1 uncultured Gemmatimonadaceae bacterium
GCCCCATCAACGCCATCGCGGTCCTCCTCCCGGTGCTCTTCGCCACGGGGATCCCGGCGGAGTCGGGGATCATCCTCCTGGCGGGGATCTACTACGGTTCCCAGTACGGGAACTCCATCTCCACCATCCTCCTGAACATCCCCGGTACCGCCTCGTCGGTGGTGACCGCCATCGATGGATACGAGGCTACGAAACAGGGGCGGGGGGGGCCGGCGCTGGCCACCTCCGCCATCGCCTCATTCGTGGGCGGCACCTTCTCCATCCTGGGGCTGGTGCTCCTGGCCCCGGCGCTGGCCCGGTGGGCCATCCGCTTCGGTCCCGCCGAGTACTTCGCCCTGATGGTCTTTGCCTTCGCCGTCCTGTCGTCGCTGTCGGGGAAGTCGGTGGCCAAGGGGATGGTCTCCGCCGCCGTGGGGCTCCTGGTGGCCACGGTGGGGCTGGACCCCAACTCCGCCGTGCCCCGCTTCACCTTCGGGCAGCTCCGCCTCTTCGACGGGGTGGACTTCGTGGTGGTGACCCTGGGGCTCTTCGCCGTGAGCGAGATCCTCCACCTCCTGGCGGAGACGGAACCGGGGAAGGAGGTCCGCACCTCGGTGGGGCGCGTGATGATCTCCGGAAAGGAGTTTGCCGCCAGCCGCTGGACCATGATCCGGGGGACCATCGTGGGCTTCTTCACGGGTGTGCTCCCGGGGGCCGGCGGGACCATCGCCACCTTCCTGGCCTACTCGGTGGAGCAGCGGGTCTCGGACCGGGACGGCACCTTCGGGAAGGGGGATCTGAGGGGGATCGCCGCCCCGGAATCGGCCAACAACGCCGCCGCCACCGGGGCGCTGATCCCCCTGTTGACGCTGGGGATCCCGGGGAGCGGCACCACGGCGGTGCTCCTGGGGGCGCTCCTGGGGATGAACGTCACCCCCGGGCCGCTCCTCCTTGAACGGAATCCCGAGATCTTCTGGGGGCTGGCGGCCTCCATGTTCCTGGGGAACGTCTTCCTGCTGGTGTTGAACCTCCCCCTGGTGCGGTTCTTCGTCCGGATCCTGGAGCTTCCCCGCTGGATGCTCCTCCCCGCCGTGGCCGCCCTCACCTTCGTGGCGGTCTACGCCGTGAATGCCTCCACCCTGGACCTCCTCCTCATGACCGGCTTCGGGGTGCTGGGCTACGGGATGCGCCGGGCGGGGTTCCCCCTGGCCCCGGTGATCCTGGGGGTGGTGCTGGGTCCCCTCATGGAGCGGAGCCTCCGGCGGTCGCTGGCGCTGTCAGGGGGGGACTGGGGGGTCCTCTTCTCGTCGCCCATCACGCTGGCGTTCTGGGGGGCGGCGGTGCTGGGGGTGCTGGGGCCGGTGGTGCTCCGGAGGGTACGGCGGGCCCGCTAGGGGAAACCGGGCCTCCCACGGCGTGTCCCGGGAGGATCGGTGCACGGGCGGGGCGGCCGAAAGGGAAAACCCCGCCGCCGGCGGACCGGGGCGGGGTTCAAGAACGGGCTCGGAGTGGATTCGTGACCGACGGGCTCTGTTTCGAATGGCTGAGCGTTCGTATGTGGTGCCCTCGTCATGCGACCAGGCTCCGAGCCGTTGTCCCTTCGTCGGCAAGGAGTAGTGCAGCGTCCGGGCCACGGGGGTGGCCGAAGATGCAAATGACGCCATTGCAGGGACTTGTGGCGACGGGACTGCTACGTTGGACCTCCCGCTGGGAGCCTTCTTCACGTGCAGGCCGCCACAGGGGGATGCATTCTGCCACCGGTGGGGACGGCGATCTGGTAGGGGCCGTTGCACGTACGCCTGGTCATCGGGCTTCGATCACCTCCCGTACAGCCTGAAGGTTGGGGTTGACCACCCGTCCATTGAGCCAGACCGTCGGGGTCCCTGTGGCTCCTGTTTCGGCAGCGAGGGCACTACCCAGCGCAATCCGCGGGAACGAGTCCGGAGGCAAGTCGATGCATCGAGCGAAAGCACCGAGGTCGTTGACCCCAGCTTCGATCGCGAAGGTTTCCCACGGCTCGGTACCAAAGCCATGCTGCCCGGCAAGAAGCGCGCGGTACATGTTCCAGAAGACGCCTTGCCTATCCGCACACTCGGCTACGATCGCTGCAGGCATGGCATTGCGGTGCCCCGTGAGTGGAAAGTGCTGGAACACAACCGCCACCTCCTCCGGGTAGTCGGTCACGAGACTGTCGATCCTTGGCGCGAGTCGCGCACAGAACGGGCATTCGAAATCGATGAACTCTGTCAGAACGTACGGGGCGTCAGCCGCGCCGCGGCGGATCCCTTGGAGGTTCGCGTCCTCCCATCCGGGAATCTCGCGGGAGGTTTCGTACACGCTGAGGTTGCGAGAGGCATGGCGATCCCAGAGGTAGGAGCCACCTACGGCAAGAGCCACTGCCGTCACCGCGACCGTGGCCCCCACCTCCAGAACTGTTCTTGCTCCTGCCATCCTGGCCTCCTCGTGTGGTTCGCCTCTCCGGTCGTCCGGGTCAGGCGCCAGTTCTTCGCAGGCGGTAGCTGTGAACGAACTCTACTCCGAAGTCCGTTCGCCAGACCCCGAGCAGCCGGTCCGCTCCGATGCTGTGGAGCTCGAATCCCGCCGGCGTCCGCACGACGCCCCTGGCCCGGCCCTCAGGATCGAACAGCGCCCATCGGACGGGCTCGTGCGGGTCCCAGCCGTAGATCTCTGCCCACACCCAGCCTTCGGAGTCGAGCCGGAGAGACCGGAAGGCAGGCAGGTGGGAAGGAATGGGATAACCGTCATACACCCTGACATACCGGGGATCGACCTCGCTTCCCGGGGGCGTTCCCTGCATGCGTCGCGCCCAGCCGTCGATCATCTCCGAAGTCACCGGATCCGTCGGGGTGGGGATGCGGAGGATCCGCGCCAGCCCTCCATCAGGATCCAGCTCCCGGACCTCGAACGTCACACCATCCGTGACGAGCAGCCCTCCACGCGCGGGAGTCCACGCGGGAGCGGGGGCGTGGGGGACCAGGTTCATCGGAGCGTCGTCCTTCACGAACGAGCGGATTCCGGAGAAGGTCACCAGCTCGCGCACCTCCGAGCTCTGCGGATCAGTCACGAAGAGCGTTCTGGCGTCCTCGACCGGGCCTGGGGTGTACATGGCCGATTCGAGAGTCCCGCCATCGTACGTTCTGTGCTGTCTGAGCCACCGGCCGCCCACGACGCCCACGGGGACGACCCTACCGTGCCGATCCGCCCCCAGGTTCTCGATTCGCATGTCTGCCAGGTCAGCAGAGAACACAGTCGCCCGTGCGCTGCTGATATCATACAGAATGATGGAGTCGCGGTTCGAAGACGGAACGACGCGAAGCGCTCCGAACTCGCCTGGTCCTCGTCCCATCCCGCCCCGGCGTGCCACCTCGCGTCCGAGGGCATCGTAGAGGAGGACCTCACGCCGACCGCCATCCACAACGAGGATCTCACCCTCCGGGAGGTCCCGAACACCATCGACGCGCATGAACGGGCCGGAGGGATGCTCCTCCATCCCCAGCACCAGATCGGGAACGGAATCAAGCGCCCAGCCAATGGGCGCAAAGGCCTGTTCCGCCGGCGACAGGGACATCAGGACCCCGGCGCTGTCGAACTGGACGAAGGTTTCGAGCGATGCTTCGCGCTCCCCGTCCGCGCACGCCGACACCGCGATCACTGCTGCGCACAACCAGAGGGGCAGATGGTACCACGTTCGCTCCGTGGGCGACCCGGCTTGGCTCCCGGACAAGCCGGGAAGCCAGCCGCGAGTCGCTGTGAAGGGTGGCACCGCTCCTCCGAAATCAGGTCTCTTCAAAGTAGCAGACCTTGGCCACATCCGAGCCGTCGCAGTTCCCGAGTCCGCACACGATCCAGCCCATACCTGCGCATCCGGAAACCTGCTCCCCGCAGGGCTCCTCGGCGTCGTCAAGGCATGAACTGAGAGAGACACACTCTTCGATGGTGTAGGTCTGGCAGGTGGAGCGCGCCGTGGTCTCCGACGGAGCGCCGGCCAGCGCCAAAAAGAACCACCATCAGTCCAGGCAGTCGGATCAGACCCAGCAGGGGGTTTCTGTCATCCTGGCGGTCCATGGGGTTTCTCCTTTCTGGGGGAGCGTTCTTGCGCGAGTTCCGAACACTGGGTGCACGCGCAGGTTGGCGAACTTCGAGGTCGGGCCTGGGAACGGATCCATCAGAGGCATGTCCCTTCGAATGGCTCGTTCACCGATCTCTGAGTCCCTAAACACCTCAGCCCCCCATTTCTCCCCC
>CAYQVI010000297.1:0-4217 GCA_964420725.1 uncultured Gemmatimonadaceae bacterium
ACATGGACTTCCGGGGCGAGCCCTTCGGCCCCATCCCCCGGCTCCTGGCGGTGGCCGAGCGCATCGACAAGCTCCACGCCATCTGCGTGGTGTGCGGAGACGACGCCACCCGGAATCAGCGGCTCATCGACGGGAGGCCGGCGCCGGCGGAGGGGCCCACCATCCAGGTGGGGGGGACGGAGCAGTACGAGGCGCGGTGCCGGCGGTGTCATGAGGTGCCGCTGGTGGATCGGGGGCAGGGGGAGCTGCTGGGGTGAGGGGGGACATGAGCGACGGTAGCATGGACTTTTCCAGGCTAGACCAGACCCGGATCGCCGCCCGTGAAGGGGGCAAGGCGATCATGGCCTTCGGTCTTGCCCTTCGCCTGGTCTTTCGCGGGGGCGAAACGCGGCGGGTGCGGGAGGCCGTGCTGGAGGTGGCGGAGGGGTATGCCGGCTGGGCGGGGGATCGTGTCACCCGCTACGTGCGGCACAACGCCTCGTCCCGGTCCCGGCTGGGGCCGGGGGGGGTGCGGGCGGCCTATGGGTCGGAATGCGCCAACCTGGACCCGGCAATCGACGAGTGGGGGCCCATGATCCTGGGGCCGGACGAGGTCTCGAGCATTGGGTTCAACGCGATGGTGCGCTGTGCCGAGGTGGCCGTCCGCCGCCCCAACAGTGCCCTGACGGCGCGTTTTCCCGCGGTCAGCGCCCGGACGGAACCGGATCGCCTCATCGCGCTGGTCCTGGACTGGTGCAGCCGGGTCCGACCCATCCACGGCGTGGTCGGCCTCTCGCCCCTGTTCGAGCTGGGGATGGAGCGTTCGTATCCGTGGGTGCTATGGCCCTTTCTGGACCGGTTCGTGGGCCTGGACTATGACTGGGCGTCCTGGGCTCTGGCCATCGATTCCAGAAGGATCAGGGGGGTGAACTGGCTGACCATCCTGGACGACGGCCTGGTGGAGGAGTTGGGCGGGAGGCTGGCGCTGGAGGCCGAGCTGGGGGATGCGGCGAAGGTGATGACGTGGAATGGCGGCGTGCTGATCCGCGCCGGGGCGGAACCGCAGATGGGCGACCGGGACGTGGGGCAGTGGCCTTCGGCCTATCTCGCTGTGAACCGCGTGCTGAAGCCCATCCGGTTCGAGGAGTATCCGGCCAAGCCGCTGGCTCTCATCAAGGTGCCGCCGCCGCTGGATCCCAGGGAAGAGACGCTGAAGTGGGTGCGCCGCTTCGACCGCGACGGGGAGTGAGGAGTGTCGGAACCGTATTCCCTGGTCCTTGACCTCCCCATCGCTCCCCGAGCGCTGCGGGCGGCCCTGGGCCGGCCCACGCAGCCCGCTACCGCCTTTCACGACTGGGGGGCCATGGGCTTCGATCCGGAGCCGGTCCACTTCGAGAGGGCGGCGGTCACCGGGGGGTGGCCCGCCCGCCGCTATCTGGGCGAGCTTCGCGGATGGGCACGGGAAGAGCCTGGCTGGACCTTCCGGTACGATGCGCAGCAGGAGCGGCTCTTCTGCATCTCCCTGCTCTGGGCCGAGAACCTGGGGGAGATGATGGGCGGCCTGGCGATCCTGCGCTCCCTGGGAGAGGCGGCGCGGCGGGATAAGGCCCGGCCCGGCTACATCCTCGTGCACGACTATGTCTTCGGGTCCAGGGGCTCGGCGGGCGCCCTCATCCTGGGTGACGGAGCCTGGGAGCTCCACCCCGGGGACGCACCGGACGTGGCCCCGCTGGTGGAGGCGGCCGCACCGGCAGTCCGTTCGCTGCTGGAGCTGGCGGACCGGGCCTTCGAGGGGGACCCCACGCTGGATCCGGACTCCCTTCTTGTGGATGACTTTCTGCACTGGGAGTGACCCCTTGACACCCACCCCCCATCCTGCGGAACCTTTCGAAGGCCCACCGACACCAGACGGGCCTCGCCACACCCACCCCCATCCGGGTTCCTTCCATGTGTCCATCCATGCGCTTCCGTCAGACCGCCCACTCCGGCCCTGCCCTCCGGCTGCGGTCGCGGTGACCTCGGACCCTTCCGGTTCCTTCGCCCCACCGGGCAGGAGCCGGATGGACTGACGGGACGCCCCGGGGCGGACACACGTCCTGTTCCGGGTGCATGCCCCCCTGTAGCACCCGAGCACCCCTTCCGCGAGCGAGCGCCTCTGCGCGCTCCTGGCGTTCTTCGCGCGCCGCAGGGTCTGGCCGGAGTTCGAATCCCTTCTTCCTGGAGACGAACCCATGCGCCGAGACCCGATATGTCATCCGATCGATCCGATTCCCGATCCAGCCGTAGCTGGGACCCCGTGGCCGACTGGTACTTCCGCTGGACGGGAGCCCGGGGAAGCGACTATCACCGGAAGCTGGCCATTCCCGCCGCGCTCCGCCTTCTGCAACCCGCCCCCGATGAGGCGGTGCTGGACCTGGGGTGTGGAGCCGGCGTGCTGGCACCCCATGTGGCCCGGGCCGGGGCGCGCCCCACCGGCCTGGACCGCAGCCGCACGCTGATCTCGCTGGCCCGGAAGCACCACGGCGCGCATGGGGCGTTCCAGGTGGGGGACGCGGCAGCCCCCGATGCCCTCCCCCGCGACTGGTTGGGACGGTTCGACGCTGCCGTCTTCCTGCTGAGCCTGCAGGACATCGATCCGCTGGAGGGGGCGCTGGAAGTGGCGGCCCGGGCGCTTCGACGCGGGGGGCGGGTCGTGCTGGTACTGATGCACCCTTGCTTCCGCGTGCCCCGGCAGTCCGCCTGGGGGTGGGACGAAGGACGCCGGCTACAGTTCCGGCAGGTGGAGAGCTACCTCTCCCGTCTGGTGGTGCCCATCAAGGAGTACGGAGGGGGGCGCCGCGGCGCGACGCTGACCTACCATCGGCCGATGCACCAGTACGTGAACGCCCTGGGCGAGGCGGGCTTCCGGCTGGACCGGATGGAGGAGCTGCCGACACACCGCACGCCTCCGGAGGGGGGCCGGGAGAAGGCGGGGCGGCGGGCCTACCGGGAGATCCCCATCCTCATGGGGCTGCGGGCGTGGAAGGGATGAGTTGCCTCCTCATCCCGCGTCCCCCTGGGCTGCGGCCTCTTCCCCGCCGAAGGTCGACGGCAGCCACCACTGCTACCCCAGGGCAGCGGCCTCTGCCCGCGCAGGGGCGCCCTCCCCATGGAAGTTGCAGCACACCCGCACCCTGGTGTCCCTGCCGTGCCCCACCCTGGCCTCCATGTCGCCTCCGGACAGATGGGTGGCGTAGGCGCTGACCGGGCGATGCCCGGGAAGGGGGCGTCACGGCGCAGTGGGGCCCGTCATCCCTGGTCCTCGCGAACCATCGGCATCGTCCGGTTGGCCTGCGGATCGTTCCCGGCGAATGCGCCGGCCGTCCCGCTCTCGGCCCGGGCGGTCAACCCCGACAACCTCCGGCTCCTGGCCGTGGCGGAGCGCATCGACAAGCTCCACGCCATCTGCGTGGTGTGCGGGGAGGACGCCACCCGGAATCAGCGGCTCATCGATGGGGTGCCGGCGCCGGCGGAAGGGCCCACCATCCAGGTGGGGGGGACGGAGCAGTACGAGGCGCGGTGCCGGCGGTGCCACGAGGTGCCGCTGGTGGACCGGGGGCAGGGGGAGCTGCTGGGGTGAGGGGGGGTGGCCCCAGCCCATCAGCGTCCAGGCGGCCCCAGTGCCCTCCGGGGACCCCCCTCCTCCCACCCTCCGTCGAAGCGCTCCCCGCCCCGGGGATCCACGAAAACCGGCTTTCCCTTCCCCCACCAGCGGATGCTCCAGCCCCCCTCGTGGACCAGCCGGTGATGGAAGCGGCAGAGGAGGAGGCCGTTGGACAGGGAGGTCTCGCCGCCGTCGGCCCAGTGCTCCACGTGATGCGCATCGGTGAAGCGGCAGCTGCATCCCGGGAAGCGGCACCCCCCGTCCCGGAGCTCCAGCGCCCGGCGCAGGGCAGGGGAGATGGTGCGGGTCTTCCGGCCCACGCTCAGTGGCTCGCCGTCGGGGGCCTCCCGGACCCGGACCACCGCCGCGTCGCAGCAGAGGCGCCGGGACGTTTCCGCTGAAACGCGGGTGCCGTCGGCGAAGTGGGAGCGGAGGGGGGCATCCAGCCCCGCCTCGTCCACATGGAGCACCACCTGGTAGCGCTCCGGCCGGGTCCCGGAGATGGGGGCTCCCGTTGCCGGGGTGAGCCCCGCCGCCAGCGCCCGTTCCGCCAGGAGCCCCATGGCATCCGCCCGCCTCCGGCCCGCGGCCGCCC
>CAYQVI010000298.1:0-4157 GCA_964420725.1 uncultured Gemmatimonadaceae bacterium
TCCTGGCTCCCGTGGAGGGGATCGAGACCCGGGACCCCAGCTTCGGGATGGCCGCTCGCTGGATCGAGCCCGAGGGGCGGATCAAGGCCGAAGCCGCGGGATGGGTGGTGGTGGACCCGTCCACGGTACTGGCCACCCACCTTCTGGAGACGCTGAAGCGCCATGCCGCCGACCTCCTGGGGCGCCAGGATGTGCAGGAGATGGTGCAGACGCTTCGGGAGAGCCACCCCGCCCTGGTGGACGAGGTGATCCCCAACCGGGTGCCACCGGGAACGCTGCACCGGGTGCTCCAGCGGCTCCTGAAGGAGCGGGTCCCCATCCGGGACCTGGTGACCATCCTGGAGACGCTGGCCGACGCCCCCGATGCGAACCGGGATCCGGAGGTGCTCACCGAACATGTGCGGCGGGCGCTGAGCCATGTCATCGGAGAGCTCTTCCAGGACGAAACCGGCGAGGTCCGGGCCATCACCCTGGGGCCGAAGCTGGAGGCGCAGCTCATGTCGCTCTTCAGCCCCCGGGCCGGACGAACCGCCGCAGGGCTCATGGATCCCGATGTGCTGGCCAACCTCCTGGGCGACCTGGACCGGCTGCACCGGGCCCACGCCGCCGACCGCCCCCTGCCCCTCATCGTCCCCCCGGGCCTCCGGGTGGGGGTGCGCCGCCTGATCGAACCCGTCATGCCCGCCGTTCCGGTGATCTCGCTGGCCGAGCTCCCGGCCCGGGTGGGCCTCCGTACCGTTGCCCTGTGGGAGATGAAGAATGCCTGAGAGTTTCCACGGATCGAGCCTTCCGGACGTGATGAAGAAGGTCCGGGCCAACCTGGGGCCCGACGCCATGATCCTCCGCACCGCCGTCCGCGCCGGACGGGGGGGGGACATCGTGGAGATCGTGGCCGCCCCGGCCGCCGAGGTGGAGTCGCTCCGGAGCCGGCTGAAGGGGCCCGCGCCCCGCCCCCGGGAGACCGGGAGGGACGGGGCCCGCCCCGAGTCCTACCGGATCGCCTTCGTGGGACCCGGCGGCGCGGGGAAGACCACGGCGCTGGTGAAGCTGGCGCTGGCGGCCGCCTCGGCGCCGGACCGTCGGCCCCGCCCCGTGGGGATCCTGACGCTGGACACCTGGCGGGCCGGGGCCCTGGAGGAACTCACCACCTGGGCGGATGTCCTGGGGGTGCCCCTGGAGGTGGTGGACTCTGTGGCGGAGATCCCCCATGCGCTGGAGTCGCTGGCCCGGTGCGACGTGATCCTCATCGACACCCCGGGATGCGGGCATGGCACGCCGGCCGCCCGGCGGAGCTGGTGGCCCATCCTGGAGGCACTCCGCCCCCACGAGGTCCACGCCGCCGTGCCCGCCGCCTGGCGCACCGATGTGGCCCGGGCCACGGTGCGGGCCCTGGAGGGGGTGCACCCCACGCACCTGCTGGTGACCCAGGTGGACGCAGCCCCGGGGGACAGGGCCATGATGGAGCTGGTGCGGACGCTGGACATGCCGGTGCGCTGGGTGACGGACTCGCCGGAGCACAGCGTGGTGGTGAAGCCCGCCGGCAGCCGGATCCTGACGTCGCTGGAGGTGGAGCGGAAGGGGAGCCGGAATCCCGCCGGGCA
Source organism: uncultured Gemmatimonadaceae bacterium (assembly GCA_964420725.1). Taxonomy (GTDB): domain Bacteria; phylum Gemmatimonadota; class Gemmatimonadetes; order Longimicrobiales; family Gaopeijiaceae; genus CAYQVI01. Next base: position 1,602 of record CAYQVI010000298.1, read on the forward strand.
GGCGGCTGCCGGGACTGGCGGCGCCACCGCGCCCACCCCCCGGGGAGCGCCTGCAGCACAGGCGGGAACCTACGGGCCGGGCTCCCGGAACGCCGGAAGGAACCCGGCCGGTGGCAGCGGTGCGACGACCGCCACACCCGCTCCGGGGGCCGCCACCGCGCCCACCCCCCGCCCCGCCGATGAGCCCCGGATCCCGCTCCCGAACGTCTATCCCTTCACCCGGGCCGGATGATGATGACCACGGAGCACCCCCTGTACCGCATGACCGCCCGACGGGGCGCGCGGACCACCCCCCACATCGCCCAGGTCGTGGTGGTGGGGGCGGGCAAGGGGGGTGTGGGGACCTCCACCACGGCGGCGCTCCTGGCGCTGGAGGCCGCGGAGGCCGGGCTGCGCACGCTGCTGGTGGACCTGGACGACGGGGCTGCGGTGCTTCCGGCCCTCCTGGGGCTCCCCGAGACCCCCTGGCTGGATGCTCCCGGCGAGGACCCCGGCGACGCCGCCGAGCGGGTGGTCCCGGTATCCCGGGGGCTGGCCTTCCTCTCCCTGGGTCTCCCGGTGGGGGTCCAGGCCCCCTCGCCGGCGCTGCGCCGCATCCGGCTACAGCGGGCAGGGCGGCTCTACCGGCAGTTCGAGTTGGTGGTGGTGGACGGGGGCTCCCGGCTGGCCTCGGTGACCGCCGCCCTGGAGCCCGGGGCGGGGCGCCTGGTGGCCGTCACCACCCCCGACCGGATCAGCCTGGCCGCCACCCACGCCCTCTTCAAGGCCACCGCCATGATGGCCCCGGGGCTTCCCCTGGAGCTGGTGGTGAATCGCTCGGATGCCCAGACCGCAGGCTCCGTCACGGGGATCGTCCGGGAGGCCGCGGGCACCTTCCTCCGGAGGCAGGTGGAGCTGGCCGCGGTCCTCCCGGAGGACGCCACGGTGCTGGCCGGCGACCTGGCCCTTCCCTTCCTCCCGGTGGGGTCCCCCGCCCGGGCGGCGGCGGGAAGTGCGGTGGGGCGCTGGGGGTGACGGGGCCGCGAAACGGACGGGCGTAGCGAATCGCGCGCCGCCGGTCCAACCCGGCCTTCAACCCGCCACCGGCGGAAGGCCCTCTCCGGTGCCATCGTCTCAGGGACGGACTGTTTCCTTCAGGGTGGTGACGAGAAGTCGGGTGGTCTCGAGCTCGTCCGGGTCACTGAAGTAGATCAAGCCCCCTTGTCCAATCATCTGGAGCCGCGGGCCATCGATCACCTCCGCCAGCCCGTAGCCCTCCCGGTCGAGCATCAGGATGTGGTAGCGGGGGTCCGCACTCGTGGGGGTGACCCCCGTGGTCCCTCCGCCGTATTGGATCAGGAAGCCGCCGTCCTCCAGCCATTCGATCTCCTGGATCCGGGAGTGGTGGCGCATCCACACAGCAGGGCTCTCGAACCCGTCCGGATGTTCCCGGGCAAGGACGAAGCTGGAGGGCGGAAGGGGGATCTCCTCGAGGACATTCCCGTCGAGATCCTGGAGGTAGATGGTATCGGACCATGCGAACATCGTCGCGATCGTGTCTCCACGAAGGTCCGACGTGGCCCAGCCTGCCCTGCCCGCACCCAGTTGCAGGAAGGCCGGGACCCGGGGCACGAAGAAGGACGCATCGACCCGTCCCGTGGCCGGGTCGACCACCTTCAGGATCCCCTGGCCGGGGTTCGCGTAGTTCCACCGGCCGGACACCAGGACCCGCCCGTCGGGGAGGAGATCCAACTCCTCGATCCTGCCGTCCGTGAAGGCGGGAAGGACCTCCGAGACCTCCTGCGCCTCCTCATCGAGGAGGGTCACCCTGCGGCTCAGCTCCGCGATCATGATCCGGCCATCCGGGATCTGGAGGGCGGCCCGGACGGCCCCGAACTCCCCGGGGCCCTCTCCTTCCCGCCCGAACTGCCACAGGAGGTCGCCATTCTCCGCATACCTTCGAACTCGATTCTCCGGCATGTCCGCCACCAGGAAACCGCCGTCCGGATGCGGAGTCAGGGTGGGCCTGACATTGATCACGTCTTCGTTCTCTTCGAGCACGATGCTGCGCTGCACCGTGAAGACATCGTCGAACGACCGTTGCGGGGTGGGCTCGGCATTCGCCGCGGGCCGAGCGGCATCGGTCTCCAGGCCGGAACCGGGGGGGTCGCACGCCGACGCACCCACAAGAGGGAAAAGGCCGAGGAAGGCCCACCACCGTGGACAACGACCCGGATCCTTCACGGTTGATCTCCTGGAATCGAGCCGGGTCCCCCCGGGATGGGACAACCTGTGCGGGACCTGGAGCCCCCGGATCCTGCCCACCGTGCGCCGCACATAGTGGACGTGGACCCAGCGCCCCCCTCAGGGCAGCGCCAGGAAACTCCGGGGATCCACGCTGGTGGTGCCGTAGCGCACCACCCAGTGGAGGTGGGGGCCGGTGACCCGCCCCGTGGCTCCCACCGTTCCGATGGGGGTACCGGCCTCCACGGTGTCCCCCACCGACACCAGCGCCTCGCTCAGGTGGAAGTACCCGCTGAGCAGCCCCCCGCCATGGTTCAGGTAGACGATGTTCCC
>CAYQVI010000299.1:0-4143 GCA_964420725.1 uncultured Gemmatimonadaceae bacterium
AGCCGACCCCCGACCCCCGCCAACCCCCCGCTATCGTCCCCGCCCTCCCGCTGCCCGCCACTCCCGACGGAGCAGCAGCGCGCACACCGCCAGCCCCACGCCGATCCAGAGCACCCCCCAGGCCACGGTGGGAACCCCGGTGAGCTCCGCCAGCATGGCCGCGTCCGAGCGGAGGTGGGGGCGGTCCAGCACGTCGCTCTTGATGTCCAGGAGGGCGTAGAGGGCACTGGTGATCCCCAGCCCCGTGAGGAGGATCCGGTTCCCCCCGGTCCCCAGGAGGCGGGCCGCCACCATGAGCCCCACTCCGAAGAGCACCCCGAAGAACACCCCGTAGAAGGTCCGCACCGTCAGGAGCGTCACCGCCACCGACATCCCCCCCAGGATCCCCACCGCCAGGGGGATGTGCTTCCCCCCCCGCCGCACCACCTCCAGCATCCCCACCCCCCACGCCAGGCTCCCCAGGTATCCCGCGGAGAGGGTGAGGAAGGCATTCCCTCCGGGGCAGGCGCAGTACCCCCCCTGGCCCGGGGTCAGGCCGATGGACTGGATGCTCCCCCCGGTGGCCACCGCCGCGATCCCGTGGCTGATCTCGTGGAGGAGCACCACAAAGACCTGGAACGGATAGAGGAGCGGCGTGGACCAGAGGGTCCAGATCACCCCGAAGTAGAGGCTGAACCCCGCCAGGAACCGGATGCGTCGCTTCACTGGGGGGGGGACACCTGCACCGCGTAGGCGGTGCTCACCAGGGGGCGGACCTGGAGGATCTGGTCCCGGGCGATGGCGGCGTCCTGCCCCGAGGCCCCCAGCGCTGCCCGGGCCGCCGTGGCCACCTCCTGGGGCGTCATCCCTTCCCGGAAGCCCAGCACCTGCGCCCAACCCGCCACCTGCCGCTGCCAGGAGAGGCGGAGCGCCTCGCTCTCGGAATCGGGAATGCGGATCCCCCGGTCCAGCGCCATGGCCACCAGCGCCTCGTCGACGGCCGCCCCCCGGAGCGCCGCCGCCAGCTCCGCGTCGGAGGCGGTGACGGGTTCCACGATCTCGGGGCCCTCCCGTCCGGCCAGCCAGCGTCGGAAGGCCTCGGGGCGGAGCGCCCCCCCGGACCAGGTGGCCAGCGGCTCCGATCCCAGCTCCGTATGCCGGAGCCGGGTGAGGGCGCCGTCCACCACCGCGAGCCCCTGGGACACCTCCTCCACCAGCGCCTCCCGGGCGGCCTCCCGCTCAGGGCGACCCAGCATCCCCGCCACCTCCCGGGCCACCCGGTCCCGCACATCGGCGAAGGGAATCATGTCCTTCCGCTCCAGCCGGATCACATGGTACCCGTAGGTGCTCTCCACCACCCCGCTCACCTCACCGGGCTCCAGCGCCGCCGCCGCTGTCCAGAACTCTGGCACCCAGTCCCCCTCCCGGGCCGGGCGGAGGAGCCCCCCCCGTTCGGCGGCCCCAGGCTCCTGGGAGAGCTCCGCGGCCAGGCCGGGGAAGTCCTCGCCGGCCTCCACCCGGGCCAGCGCCGCCTGCGCCGCCTCCCGTGCCAGGGTCCGGGCCGAGTCCGACGCCGTCCGCTCCGCCAGGAAGACGATGTGCCGCACCTGGAGCTGCCAGGAGGGGGAGACCTCGTATCGGGCCCGGAGCACGTCGTCTCCCACGCTGGAGCGCCGGAGCGTCTCCTCGTCCACCAGGGTCTCCACCAGGAGCTCCCGCTCCAGGCGTTCCATGCGGGCCTCTCCCAGCCCCGCCACCTCTCCCCGGGCCACCGCCAGCCCCAGGCCCGTGAGCACCGCCAGGGAGCCCCGCTGCGTCTCGCTCAGCCCCAGGACCTCCCGCTCCGGATAGCGGACGTACTCCCCCACCTGCACGGAGGGAGGGCTCTGGTCCCCACACGCCGCCGCCAGGATGGGGAGCAGGAGGAGTGCTGCGCCCCTGCGCCGCACCCCCATCCAGGTCCACGGACGCCCCCTGCGCACCCCGGTCACGAAGCCTCTCTCCTGGTCCGCGTCCACTGCATTCCTCCTCTCGCCCCGCCCCTGGTGGATGGATCCGCCACGCAGCCAGCCCTGGCAGCCCCCCCGTGATTGCCCTGAATCCATCGGGCGGTGCGCCTTCCGTCAACCCCTGCCCCCTGCTCGTACACCGGAGGCCTCCCGATGCCCCCCCGCCGCAGCGCTCCCCTGGTGCGGCGGGACATCGGCAGGTGTGGCGTCAATGGGTCACTTCGACCCCCCACCGGTCGGGCCGGCAGGTTCCTGTAGCCACAGCCTTGGTCATAACGTGCCCATACCCATCCAAGATGATGTGTAACAGCGGGTTGTGTATGAGTCGGGAGGCCGTCCATGGCCCGTCACGACGGCATCTGGCACAGATCGAGCAGTATAACGTTCCACCCCTGGGTCCGACCCGGGGAGTACGAGACCAGACATTTGAACGTGACAGGGGGCCTCGGCCCCCGTTAGACTGAGGCGTCGTTTCCCATGGATCGAGTCCCTGTCGGCGGCCAGACTGGCCTCAGCGGCCAGCTCAGGAGGCATGTGGTGAGCCCGATCCTCTTCCTTTCGCCCGTCCTGGACGAGATGCGGAAGGGGTGCGGTAGCAGAGACCGTCAGCCCGGCCCCACGGCCCACGCCGGAGGCCTGTCCGCGTGAGCAGCCTCCGTGGTCTTCTGGAAGAGGTGGCGGTGCTCCTCCCCCCTGGAGCACCGATCCTCTATCTGCGGCATCTCACCGGCGACCGTTCCCTGGTGTGGCTCTCTCCCGCCATCGAAGCGCTCACCGGCCACTCGTCCGAACAGCTCCTGTCGTCCCCCGAGGGATGGGCCTCCCTGGTCCATGCCGAGGACCGGGAACGGGTCCTCTCCGCCTACCGCCTCCCCCCCGGGGATGCGCCGGAGGAGATCGAGTTCCGGATCGTCACCACCTCCGGGGAGATCCGCTGGCTGCAGGACCGCCCCCGGGTCACCCCCGTGCGGAGCGGCACGCAGTTGCTGGCGGCCGGGGTGCTCACCGATGTCACCGACCGCCGCACCCTGGAGCACCAGGTGTCGGTGATGGAGGAGCGGCTCTGGCAATCCCAGCGGGTGGAGTCGGTGGGGGCGCTGGCCGGCGGAATCGCCCACGACTTCAACAACCTCCTCACCGCCATCCTCTCGTCTGCTCAGCTCATGGCGGAGAACCGGGAGCTTCCGGCGGAAATCCGTCAGGACCTCATGGTGATCCGCACGGCGGCGGAGCGGGGGGGGGCGCTGGTGCGGCAGATCCTGGGGTTCTCCTCCCGGGCGGCCCGTCCCCCCGTGTTGGGGGATGTAGGGCGGTCGGTGCTGGAGCTGGAGGCGATCCTCCGCCGCACCCTGGGAGAGGACATCACCCTGGACGTCTCGGTGGCGGACGACCTCTGGGCCGTCCATGCAGACCCGTCCCGGATCGAACAGGTGATCCTGAACCTGGCGGTGAACGCCCGGGAGGCCATGGATCACGGCGGGAAGCTGGAGATCGTGGTGGAGAACGTCCACCTGGATGCCTCCCTGGATTCGGAAGGAGAGCCGGTGCGGGAGGGGGAGCATGTGCGGCTCCGGGTGCGGGACTCCGGGCGGGGGATCTCGCCGGAGATCCGAGCCCGGATCTTCGACCCCTACTTCTCCACCAAGGACAAGCCGGAGGGGGGGCTGGGACTGGCCACCGTCCGGCGGATCATCCGGGGCTACGGGGGGGCCATCCACCTGGACAGCATTCCCGGCAACGGCTCCACCTTTGACGTGTACCTCCCGGCAGGGCGGGGAGGGAGCCGCCCGCTGCACGAGTCGGTTGCCGCCTCCACGGCGGCGGTGCCCGAGGGGGGACTGAGGGTCCTGGTGGTGGAGGACGACCCCCGGGTCCGGGCGCTGATGGAGCGCACCCTCCAGCGGTTGGGTCACCAGGCGGTGACGGCGGGATCCGCTGCCGAGGCCATCCGCATCTTCGATCGGGTGCGCCCTCCCTTCGACCTGCTCCTCACCGATGTGGTGCTCCCGGACCGGCCGGGCCCCGAGCTCTACGGGGCGCTGGCCCGGCGGGTCCCCGGACTCCCCGTGATCCTCATGTCCGGGTACAGCGAGGCGGCACTGGAGCGGAAGGGGGCCGGGCTGGAGGGGGCGGAGTTCCTCCCCAAGCCCTTCTC
>CAYQVI010000300.1:0-4142 GCA_964420725.1 uncultured Gemmatimonadaceae bacterium
GAGCGATTGGGGGCTCCCCCTCAACTGATCTGGCTGCGCTGCGGGAACTGCTCGAATTCGGAACTCGAGCGCATCCTGAGCGAGACGCTCCCGACCGTTCTCGAGTTGCTGGAGAAGGGAGAGCCGGTGGTCGAAGTCACCTCCGCCAGAGCGACCTTCCCCACCGACTGATCCTGCCAGCGGCGAGCTGGCGCGCGTGCTTGGGTGGTCGGGGGAGGGGCGAATCACTCCTCCAGAGAGTTCCTGCGTCGCTGGAGGTCTTCCATGCGCAGGGCCATGTCCGACTCGGAGATCTGAAGAACGGTACACACCCGCGACGCATGGTCGCTGGACAGCATCGCGACAGCTGTCAGTAGGTCATCGTCACCGAAAACCTCCCACCCCGCCTCTTCCTCCACAACCTCGCGGCATCGAGCAACCACCGACTCGACATCCGCTGGGCGCGCCCCCAGCAGCGCCAGAGCAGCCCCGACATCCTCACACGTGGGAAACCCAGGGTCAGCCATGATCTTGTGGTTGAAGAGACGTGTGGATCAGGCCCCTGCCAGGATGTCGTGCGCCTCGCAGACAGGCAAGAGAAGAACTCCGACCCTGTCGCCGTGCCGGAGCGGCCGGTGGCCGCCCCGCAACCCGCCGGCTATCTTCCGGCGCTTCAGCCCTCGAGGCTGGTGATCGCAACACCACCATTGGCCCCGGTATGCAGCCCGATCGACGCCGATCCGAACCTGAAACCCAGAGCCAGGGCCCGGATACGTCCGCCCCGGCCGTCGATCTCATCGTTCCCTGCTACAACGAAGACCCGTCGGCCGTCGATCGCACGGTCCGCGCCCTGACCGGGCAGACCCTGCGGCCCAGGAGAGTGATCGTGGTGGATGATTGCTCCCGGGATCCGGCAGCGGCCGAGGCCGGCCGCCCCGTGGGCGCCGAGGTGGTGCGGCTCTCCGTGAACGGCGGGATCTCGAAGGCCCGCAACCTCGGGCTCGGGATGGTGGATGCCCCCGTGATCGGCTTCGTGAACGTGGAGGTCCTGCCCGACCCGGAATGGCTGCAGGTCTGCGTGGACTACCTGGCGGCACACCCCCGGGTGGGAGTGGTTGAAGTCTTCGTGGGCCCCGAAGATCCCCGCCCCCTCCTGGCCCGGTGGCGCATGCGATACCACGAAGCCCACTATCCCGACGCCTCGGGGCCGGTCTCCTGGACCGCAGGGCACGCCATGATCTTCCGCACCGACGCCATGCGTGCCGTCGGAGGCTTCGACGAGGACAGGCGCAAGGCCGGAGAGTCGCTGGATATCTGTTTCCGCCTGAAGGACGCCGGGTGGGAAGTGCATTATGTCGCGGAGACACGGGCGGTTTCCATTCAGCAGGACACATTCAGGGTCCTGGCCCGTGCCGAGTACAATCGCTCCATCTACCGGACCGAGACGGGAAACGGGATCATGCGCGGGCTGGCTATCGCCGCCAATCGCATGGTCCAGCGCAGCCTTCGCCACGTTGTCTTCCTCCGATGGCCGCTGCTCCTGGTGGAGCCCGGTCTGTTCGTCTGGCAGTTGCCCTGGCTCTGGCGGCACCGCTAAGCCGTTCCTTCCCCCGCCGCTCCGTCGCCTTCGGTCGACAACCGCCCCCTCCGGGCTCCCCGGTCTCCTCTCCAGGTCTCCATCCGTTGGCGGTGCGCAAGCCAGCCACACAGCGCTCTCGTCCGGGAGTTGCCAGAGTGGAGTGGGGACCTTGCCCGGGCTCTCCGTCTGCGCCACCGTCCAGTTCCATCGTTCGGGTCCCGCCCAGGGAAGAAGTCCCGGGGCGTGGGAACGACTCCACGGGACGGAGGATTCCATGAAGCGCGCCCCCTGGCTGCTCCTCGCCGTCCTCCTCCTCTCCTGCGCCGGCTCGCCCCGGGGCGACGCTCCCTCGCGTCCCCGGAACTCCATCTCTGCCGACGAGATCGCGGGAGTGAGTGCCGAGACCGCCCTGGAAGTGATCCGGCGCCTGCGTCCCGAATACCTGCGATCCCGCGGCTCCCAGTCCCTCCAGTCGTCGGGTCCGGTCTACCCGGTGGTCTACGCCGGCGGGGTGCGCCTGGGGGGGTTGGAACAACTCCGTTTCATCCAGTCCACCGACGTGGCGGGCATCCGCTTCATTGTGGCTTCAGACGCCACCACCCTCTGGGGAACGGGGCATTCCGGAGGGGTGATCGAGGTGGTATTGAAGGCGGGGGGCCGTCCCCGGAACGACTGACTTCCGAGGACCCCTCGGGGGGGGCCGGGCCGGGACCGGGCTCGATTCACCAGACGGCGCACCTCCTGATCCACGAGGCGGACCGTTTCTTCGGAGAACCCACGGAAGAACCTAGCCTCCGGGGGCGCCGGCCCCCTCCGCCGCCTCCAGCCCCGCCGGCCCCACACCTGGCGACATCCCGAACCGGGTCACCATGCGCCGGGCCAACTCGGTGGCGCGCTGAAGGTCATCTGCCGCGCCCCTACTGGTTTCGCCTACCAAGTCCTCCCGCTCCCTCACCGCCCCGGGCCCCGCGCCCAAAGATGTCCGATTCATCCAATCCGCAGCACAGGCTACGTCCTATCCTGTGCTTTGTGCGGTAACAGACCGCGCCGGTCAAACAGGCCGCCGGCTGCCCGGCCCGAGATGGGTCGGCGCTTCCCACTGCGAGGAGGGTCCGTTGCGCGCGTTCATTCATGGTCACCAGTCGCCCTGCTACCGAATGCTGGTCGCAGCCCTCGCGCCGCTGCTGGCGACCGCAGCACCGCTGGTAGCACAACAGTCGACGCTGCTCGTCGGAGTCCACGTCGAGTCCAACTACTCGCGGCAGCCGGGAGTGCAGATCGGCTTCTCGACGCCGTCGCTCCTGGGCGGGGGCCCCCGGTTCACGGCGTCCGCATCGACCACACGTCTCGCCACTGCGTTCGGCAGCAATGCGCTCGTCGAGGATCGACTTCAACTGTCGTCGGCGTGGTACTTCCGTCGTCAGGCCACACTGTCCCCCTTCGTCGGGATCGGCGCGGGGTATACTCGCTTCGATCGGGAGGATGACGAGATCTTTGCGCTGCTGGACAACGGTGCGCCCCTGCTCTCCCTGCTCCTGGGCGCTGAAGCGCATCTGGGGAGCCGGCTCCGACTCAACACCCATGCCGGCTACTCGGCGCTCCAGTCCTCGACGGTCTATCCGTTCGTATGGTCCATCGGCGTCAACTATCCCCTCCGGCGAGGTGCACCATGATCCGGCCGTGGCTCATTGCGATCGCCCCCCTGCTCCTTCTTGGAGCCTGCTCTTCCCCGCTGGAGTACGAGTCCGACTGGCTCGACAGCCCGGAGGTCTTCGATCCCTCGCTGAACACGCCTGGCTTCACGCTCTCCACACGGGCCGGCATGACGGCGGCCGACCGTGCGCGGCCTGTCATCATCTCGGTGCACGGATATACAGCGTCCACGTTCGAGTGGCAGGAGTTCCGGGAGTACGCCGAAAGCTCCAGCGAGGTGCTGGTTTCACTGGTGCTCCTCGGAGGACACGGACGCTCGGTGGAGGACGACTTTGCTCCCAGTAGCTGGCGGCAATGGGGTCAGCCCATTCTCGACGAATACGCGGCCCTCGTTGCCCAGGGCTATACACGAATCAGCATTGCGGGATCGTCGACCGGAGGCACCCTGATCCTCGAACAGCTTGCCACTGGACAGTTCGCGGGGGCGGCCTCTCCGCGCCACGTCTTCTTCATTGATCCGATCGTTGTGCCCGGGAACAAGACGCTGACGATGGTGCCGTTCCTGCGGCTGTTCATCTCCAACACCACAACAAACGGCACGGACGAGGAGCGTCGTCACTTCTACTCGAACCGCCCGACGGCGACGCTGGAGGAACTGTATGCGCTGACGCGCCGGGTGCGCAGTCGACTTGCCGATGGGGTGCGACTTCCGGCTGGAACGCTTGCATCCGTCTACAAGTCCTCCCGCGATCAGAGCGTGGATCCGGTGAGTGCCCTGTTGATCTACCGGGGACTGCGGACGGCAGACGATCAGCGAGTCGATGTGCAGATGTTCGATTCGGGGCTGCACGTGTTCACACGTCTGCGGGGGCGCGCCCCGGAAGATGTGACCGAGGGCGACCGCCAACGCCAGCGACAGGTGTTCGACGAC
>CAYQVI010000301.1:0-4122 GCA_964420725.1 uncultured Gemmatimonadaceae bacterium
CTTCCGGGCCGCCAGGCTCCCCCGAGCCGGATGAATCCCCTCGGCCGTGGCGAGTCCGGGGCCACCGGCTTCACATCAGGCGCCCGCCGCCTCGGGGTGGCTTCCGGGGTCGGGGTGGCCTCTCTCGGAGTCGCCTACCTGGCCTGCCTGTTGGTGGGACTCGCCCTGCTCCCCTCACCGGAAGAGCCCATCGCCGATCCCTGGTTCACCCTCCTCGAGGTGCTGATCCTGGCCATGATGCCCCTCATGGTCACCCTCATGGTGGCGGTCCACGCCTGGTCCCCCCGGGAGACGAAGGTCCAGGCTGTGGCGGCCATCGTCTTCATGGCCTTCGTGGCCGTGGTCACCTCCGCAGTCCATTTCGCCGTCCTGACGCTGAGCCGACACCCGGCATTCCAGGACATGGACTGGCTCCTGGCCTTCTCCTGGCCCTCCGTGGTCTACGCCCTGGATATCCTGGCCTGGGACCTCTTCTTCCCCCTCTCCGTATTCTTCGCAGCGGCGGTCTTCCGGGGAAGCCGACTGGCGAACTGGATCCGGGTCCTTCTGTGGACCAGCGGCTTCCTGGCGCTGGCGGGGGTGGCCGGGGCCTTCCTGGACGACATGCAGCTCCGGAACACCGGGATCGTGGGCTACGCCGTGGTCTTTCCCCTGGCCGCGGCCCTCATGGGGGTCCTCTTCCTGAAGACGATCGCCATGCGCCCTCCCCCAGCACCGGTGACCCCCCTCACTCCCCCGAGTCGTGAACCATGAGGCGCGCACCTACGCCCCCCCCACGCCCCCTGGCCCTCCGCCTCCTGGTCGGGCTCCTCCTGTTCCAGGGGCTCAGCGGCCTGGGTGGGGGAATCGGATTGATGATGGATCCCTCCGGCCAGGCGCTGGGGCTCTCCATGACCCTGCTGGAAGGCTCGCCCTTTCCGGACTACCTGGTCCCGGGGCTGATCCTCTTCATCGTGCTGGGGATGGCCCCCATGGTGGCGGCGAGGGTGGTGTGGGAGGGCCGGCCGGGGTCCTGGATGGCGGCGCTGGCGGTGGGGGCGGCGCTGGTGATCTGGATCACGGTGCAGATCCGGATGGTGGGGTACCAGGCCAGGCCTCCGCTGCAGGCCTTGTACGGATCGCTGGGCCTGGTCATCCTCGTTCTGTCGCTCCTGGAACCGGTCCGGCGCGACCCCCCGGGGCCCAGGATCCCGGGATGAAAGGTCCGGACCCCGCCCCTGCATCCACTTGGAGGCCATCGTGCCCGATGGGACCGTGCAGCACCCCCTGCGCCTGCTGAGCGGGCACCTCTTCATCGAGATCGATGGAGGGCTCTGGCTACTGGACACGGGGGCGCCCTCCAGCTTTGGCGCCCCTGGAAAGGTTGCCCTCGCCGGCGAGCAGTCCGACGTGGCCAGCAGCTACCTGGGCCTGGACGCCGCCACGCTGACAGGGTTCGTGGGCATCGAGTGTGCCGGGCTTGTGGGGGCCGACCTCCTGAACCGGTTCGATCTCCTGATCGATGTCCCCGGCGGGGTGGTCACCCTCTCCACCGGCGAGCTCCCGCACGGGGGCGCCAGGCTCGAGATGCGGGAGTTCATGGGGATCCCGCTGGTGTCTGCCCGGATCGGTGGGACCGACCACCCCATGGTTCTGGATACGGGAGCGCAGATCTCCTACTTCCAGGACGATTCCGTGGCTTCGTATCCCGACGCCGGCGCCATGACGGACTTCTTTCCCGGCTTCGGGGAGTTCCAGACGGACACCCACCTGGTGGAGTTCACCGTGGGGGGTCTCCCCTTCACCCTCCGCTGTGGCAGGCTGCCAGGACTTCTCGGTGTGACCCTGATGATGACGGGGGCCCGGGGGATCATCGGCAATGCGGTCTTCACCGACCGGGTGGTGGGGTACTTCCCCCGGCGAGGGGCGCTGTGCCTGTGAGCGGATGGTGAGCCACTTCGCGCTCACCGGACGACCGAAGTGGTCCTATGTCCTCCTTCTACCAGCCTCCGGAGGCTGAGTGCGCGATCTGGTCTACTACGTGGCGACGACCCTGGACGGCTTCATCGCCCGCCCGGATGCCGCGGGCCTCATCGACCAGATCATCCTGAAGGTGAACCCCATCGTGTTCGGCGAGAGGATCCGGGCCATGCGGCCTCGATCCCCGGCGGCGCTCCTCCTCCTCCTCCTCGCACCCCTCCTGGCCGGCTGCCAGGCAGGTGCGCCTTCCGACGGGCTGGTCGTTGTCCGGGATTCCGCCGGTGTGGCCATCCACGAGTTCCCCGCCGGGGTGCTCCAGCATCCACCGGCCCTCCGGTTGGCGGACGCGCCGGATGTGCGGATCGGCGTCGTCGGGGGAACGGCGGAATACCAGTGGACCCGACCTGTGGCGGCCACCCGGCTCTCCGACGGTGGCTTTGCGGTGCTGGAGCAGCTTCCCGCCGAGATCCGGGTGTTCGACGCGTCGGGGGTGTTCGTAAGGCGGATCGGAAGGGAAGGGGATGGGCCGGGGGAGTTCCGGGCTCCGGTTGCGCTGGCGGCGCTTGCCGGGGACACGCTCCTGGTCTGGGACCGGGGCTCCCGGCGTTTGAGCTGGTTCTCCATCTACGGCACGCTGGAGCGGGAACAGCTCCTGACGGAGCCGGGGGGGATCCGGACCATCCGCCACGTGGCGCTGACCCCGGCGGGGACTCCGGTGGTGATCGGGGCCACCACCACGGAAGATGAGCTGGGGAACCAGGGGCGGGTCCGGGAGCTCTGGCAGGTGGTGCCGGTGGGACCCCGGGGGGAGACGGGGGAGCCGCTGGGAGCGGTCCCCGGCACCGAGCGGGCCATCCAGGTGCAGGGGTCCGCCACCGGGGAGGTGGTGTCGGTGAACGTGCAGGGGCGGTGGTGGTGGGGGGAGGGATTCGCCTGGCCCTCGGAGCACGGGGCATGGACGGCAGACCAACTGGTCTTCGAGGCCCGGCACTTCGATCTGGCGCGGGGACTGGACCGCATCATCCGGGTGATGGCCCTGGACCGCCCCTTCACGGCGGCCCTCGTCGATTCCCTCCACGGCGTGGAGCTGGACCGGGTGGCGGATCCGGAGATCCGGGATCTCTGGCGCGGGGACTTCGAGGAGAGGGAGTATCCGCCGGGGGTGCCGCCGGTGGCTTCGGTCTTCGCAGACCGCGGTGGCCGGGTCTGGATCGGGCTCACGGAGGCTCCACCGGAGCGGCTTCCTTCGGGGCGGTTCACCGCGATCCGCCGCTGGCTGGTGTTCCAGGAGGATCCGGCCGGGGTCCGGTCCCAGGCCGCGCCGGGAGGGGCGTCGAACCCCGCGCCGCTGGGGATCCTGACGCTGCCGCCCCGGAGCCATCCCCTGTGGGCCGACCGGGATGGGGTGCTGCTGGTGAGGAATGACCCGGAACTCGATGTGGCGTACATCGAGTGGTATCGATACGGCGAGGGATGACCCATCCGGAACGGATCCTTCGGTGGATCAAGCTCGTGCATACGGCGGCCTGGGCTCTGTTCGCCGGCTCGATCGTGGTGATTCCCTTCGCTGCACTGGGGGGCCGGTGGCGACTCACCTTCGGGCTCATCGCACTGGTGGCGCTGGAGTGCGCCGTTCTCGTCGTCAACCGGATGAGGTGCCCCCTGACCGATGTGGCGGCCCGCTACACCGAGGACCGACAGGACAATTTCGATATCTACCTGCCGCTCTGGCTGGCCCGGTACAACAAGCAGATCTTCGGGACGCTGTACGCGGTCGGGGTAGTGGTTGCCATGGTCCTGTGGTCCGTTCGGAGGTAGGTGACTTGCTGCGGAGGGGATCGTACGTTTGCAGCCGTAATCCAGGAGGAGGGCAGCCTCCCGCTCCGGTGGGAACAAGGCTCGGCCCGGAGCCCCGCCGCAACCCACACCAGGTACCCCGCCATGAGAAACCCCTGGATTCGCCGCCTCACCTGGACCGCCGGGACGTTCACGGGACTCGCCGGGATCGCGGTCCTGGCCCTGCACGTGCACACCGAACGGCTCCTTTCCCGCCCAGTGGAGACCCCAACCCTCGCCCCCCTGGCCCCCGGTGACGCCGGTGAGGGCGCTCGCCTGTCCCAGGTGCTGGGGTGCGGAGCCTGCCACGGGCCGGACCTGGGGGGG
>CAYQVI010000302.1:0-2326 GCA_964420725.1 uncultured Gemmatimonadaceae bacterium
TTGTTCAGGACCCCCACGAAGTCCCACCCCTCGTCCCGGGCGGTCCGGGCCGCCTCGGCCCCTCCCCAGAGCCCCTGTTCCTCCCCCGAGAGGGCCATGTAGGCGATGGAGCTGCCGAACTCGTACTGGGTGAGGACCCGAGCGGCCTCCAGCACCCCGGCCATTCCCGAGGCGTTGTCATTCGCGCCGGGGGCATCGTCGGTGAAGTTGTAGGTGTCCGTGACCCGGGAATCGATGTCCCCGGACATCGCCACATACCGGTTCGGATGCACCGTGCCCCTCTGGATGGCCACCACGTTCACCACGCGGACGTCGTGGGGGATCCGGGGATTCTGTTCGGTGGTGATGAGGGTGTCCTGGTACATCACCTCCAGGCATCCGCCGCACGCCTGCGAGATCCGGATGAACTCGTCATGGATCCAGCGACGGGCCGCACCGATCCCACGGGTGGCAGAGAGGGTGTCGGAGAAGGTGTTCCGGGTTCCAAACCCCGCCAGGGTGCGGATGTCCGCCTCCAGTCGCTCCGCCGAGGGCGCCGTGGCGATGGCGTGCATGCGGAGGTCCTCGGAGGGGGGCACCGACGCCACCTGCCGTGCGGACAGGACTCCGGGGAGGAGGAGGAGGGCCCAGGCAGCGAGAGCCAGCCGGTTCGGGATCATTCGGTCCATGACAGGTCCTGATGGGGTTCGGGGACAGGTGGACACCCGTGGTTCCGACTCCGGATGGAGTGTGGTCCCACAGGGGGGGCGCAGCCATGTTCATCCGGGCCCCTGTGGCGGAGGAGCCCGGCCCTGCTACACCCGCCGACCGCGAGGGAGCCGCAGGTGCAACCGGGGGTACGGGAACGGACTGCCCCAGCCGCCCCCGGGGTGGTAGGTTGGGGCTTCCCCACTCCCGCAGGAGCCCTGGCCGTGACCGGATCCATCCCCTTTCCTGTGCCCCTGGACCGTCCCCTGGCCTTCGTGGACCTGGAGACCACCGGGCTGCATCTCTCAAGGGACCGCATCGTGGAGCTGGCGGTCCTGCGGATCTCCCCCGGGGGGGACATCCTGGAACGGGTGCGCCGCTTCAACCCCGGGATCCCCATCCCCCCGGAGGCCTCGGCGGTGCATGGCATCCGGGATGAGGATGTGGCGGACGAGCCCACGTTTCCCCGGGTGGCCCGGAGCCTGGCCGACCTCCTGGACCCCTGCGACCTGGGGGGCTTCAACATCCGGCGCTTCGACCTCCCCATGCTGGTGGCGGAGTTCCGGCGCTCGGGGGTGGTGTTCGATCCGCTGGCCCGGAAGGTCATCGATGTGCAGATGATCTTCCACCGGGAGGAACCCAGGGACCTGTCCGCCGCCGCACGCTTCTACCTGGGGGAGGCCCACGAGGAGGCCCACTCGGCGCTGGGGGACATCCGGACCACGGCCCGGGTCCTGGCGGCGCAGCTCCGGAAGTACCCCGGCATCCCCCGGGACATGGAGGGGCTCCATCGCTACTGTGATGAGGTCCGCCCCTACGAGACGGAGCTGGACCGGTGGTTTGAGGATCCCAGGGGGGAGGCGCTGTTCCGGAGGGGAAAGCACCGGGGACGGCGGCTCGTCGATGTGGCGGCCACCGAGCCGGACTACCTCACCTGGATGCTGGGGGCCGACGAGATGGACGAACTGGTCCTGGCACTTGTGCGGGACGCCATCTCCCGGACCGCAGGGGGCCGGCCCACCCCTCCGGTGACCGGTGGCTTGCCCGGGGATCCCCCGGAGCGATAGCCTCCCCGGGAGACCTTCGCCATGGGGCCCCCGGCCCCCGGGGAGAGGACCGCCGCTGGGGGCGTCGGGAGGCTATCTTTCCACAGTCGGGGACACGGTTCGCCCCGGCTTCCCACTCCGAACCAGGAACCCAACCGCGATGCTCCTCCACGCGCACTCCGGACTCCGCTACCTCATCCTGCTGGCGGGCTTTGCCGCTCTCATCTACGCCATCGTCGGACTGGTCACCGGGGCCCCCTATCGGAAGCCCATGCGGGTGCTGGGTCAGGTCTTCGCAGGTTCCCTGCACCTCCAGGTGCTTCTGGGGCTGGCCCTGCTGTTCAGCGACCGGTTCTACCCGGCCCTCATCGGGCACATCTTCCTGATGATCCTGGCCGCCGTGGTGGCCCAGGTGGTCCCCTCCATCATGCGCCGGAGGGCGGACGACCAGCGCACGTACCTCCCCCACGTCATCTCCATTGTGGTGGCGCTGGGACTGATCTGGACGGGAATCGCCTCCATCGGTCGGGGGCTCTTCACCATGACCGGGGTCGGATGAGGGGCGGGAGGCCCGGGACCCCGACCACCTTCCC